>NZ_MJGT01000001.1:170562-294473 GCF_001864975.1 Curtobacterium sp. MMLR14_002 | reverse complement strand
TCAGTACTTCGCCGCTGACGACCCGTCAGTACGAGGTGCGACCGGTGGCTGCTGCGCCGAGCACCGCGGCCGCGCCGTGGGCCAGCAGGGTCCCGTCGGTGACGACGGCGACGCGGTCGAACCCGAGCGCGCGGAGCCGTTCGGCGCGGGCCAGGTCACCGGCGAAGGCGCCGGTGTGCTTGCCCGCGCGGCGGGCTGCGGCGACGATCGCGGGGAGGGGGTCCGTGGCGCTGTCGGCGTCGAGCAGCTCGCGCAGATCCACGCCGAGCCTGATCGACAGGTCGAAGGGACCGACGAACACCGCCGAGACGCCCGGGACCGCCAGGATCTGCTCGGCGGCACGGAGGCCCGCTGGTGTCTCGAGCATCACCCACACCTCGGGGTCGGCAGCGGCGGCGGACGGTGCCGAACCGCCCCAGAGTCCCGCCATCGGCCCCCAGCTCCGCCGGCCCCGCGGTGGGTAGTGCGCGGCACGGACGGCGTGCTCGGCCTGCTCGACGGTCTCGATCATCGGGACGATCACGATGTCGGCGCCGAGGTCGAGCGCACGGCCGATCGCGGCGTCCGAGCCCTCGGCGACGCGAATGGCGACGGGGACCTGCGGTGCGACCGCGGCGAGCGCCGGCATCGTCGCCAGGAGTGTGGCGTCGTCGAAGGCGCCGTGCTGGGCGTCCAGGCCGAGCCAGGCGAACCCGTTCTGGGCGATCTGCGCGGTGGTCCGGGGTTCGCCGAGCGTGCACCACACACCGTCGGCGCGGCCGTCTCCGAGTGCTGGCACCGTGGTCCTCCGTCTGGTCTGCCGTCGCGATCGCCGGTGGTTCGTCGGCCGGCGCGTCAGGCTACCGTCCACGGAGCGCTCGGCGCTCGTCCGCCGGGACTGGGGGCGTGGCCTCATGCGCACGCATGGGACATGGACAAGTGCTCACCTTCGGGTGTAGTCCTGTGCGCAGGACGCACTGCACGGGCGATCACAGGTCGCCAGCACCCACCAGCACCACAGCACCAGTCGGGACCTGCAGGGAGGTCGGACGGACATGCGTGACGAACGTGACGTCGGCCAGCGGACTGGCTCGCTTCCGCCGGTCGGCGGCGGGATCCGGGTGGCGTTCGGGATCGTCGGCGCGGTGGGCGTGCTCGCCGGGCTGGCTGCGATCGTCCTGCCCCACGCGACGCTGTTCGCGGTGTCGTGGGTCTTCGGGATCTACCTGGTCGTGTCGGGGGCGGCGCTGGTCGTCCGGGGACTCCAGGTGCACCCTCGGGTCTGGTGGCGTCAGGTCGGGCTGGTGGTCCTCGGGGCACTGGTGGTCGCCGGCGGTGTCGTCGCGATCGTGTTCCCGCCGATCGGGGCGCGGTGGGTGGCGCTGCTGCTCGGGTTCGCCTGGATCCTCGAGGGCATCGCACTCATCTACGCACCGTGGGTGGGCCGCCGTGCGCTGACCGTGGTGCTCGCCGTGCTCAGTGTGCTGAGCGGCATCCTGGTGATGAACCTGCCGGGCCTCGGCGCGCTCGTGACGGTGGCCGCGGTGGGGAGCGTGCTCATCGTGTTCGGTGTCGTCCAGCTCGTCGTCGCGTTCAACTGGCCGCGTCCGGAGGGGGAGCGGACCGGCCTGCCGGTCCCCGGCCCCTGATGCTCGCCGTCCGCTGGGAGCAACAGGGACCGAAGTCCTGGGTGGCGCGCGACCACGGGACCAGCCTGGGGCTCGTGCTGCACGTCCGTGAGCGGTTCCTGGCGTTCGACCAGGACGACCGCCCACTCGGGAGCGCAGCGTCCCTGGCGGCGGCCCAGCAGCTCGTCGCCGCCGCCGTCCGCTCGAGTGCCCCGGCCCGGCGGGACACCGTCGCGGTGGTGCTGTCGGTGCTCGCGGCGCTGACCGTCGGGGGAGCGGCCGTCGTGCTCGCCGCCCGCGCCCTGATCTGAACGGCCCCGTGCGGGTCACTCCGAACGCTCCGGACGGTGCACCCACTGCCGGAGTGCGGCCGTGACCGCGACGGGGTCCTCCCACGGCGCGAGGTGGCCGACGTCGTCGAGCACGACGACCTCGGGGTGCCCCGGCAGCGCCGTCTGCAGGTCGTAGGCCTGCCCCAGCGGGATCCAGGGGTCCTGCCGCCCCCACCCGATCCGGGTCCGGCACCGCACGGAGCCCAACAGCTCGGCCACGGCCCGGGTGTCGTCGGGGGTCAGCGCGGCGATCTGGAGGGAGAACGCGACCTGCCCCTCGGGGCCGGCCCAGGGCCGCGCGAGGGCCTCGAGGTCCGCCGGCGAGAAGCCCCGCGACGAGGCACCGTCGATGTACTGCCGCACCAGGGCGGCGTGCAGGTCCCCGGGGAGTCGGTCGAAGACGTCACGGTGCTCCGCCACCAGCCGGAAGAACGGAGACCCCCAGGGGTCGAGCACGACGGCGTCCCAGAGGAACAGGCTCGCGTACTCGGCACCGTGCAGCAGGTGCGCCCGGAGCGCCACGGCGCCGCCCACGTCGTGTGCGACCAGGTGGGGTCGGTCGAGGCCCCACCGGTCGAGGAGCACGCCGAGACGGGTCGCCTGCGCTCGGAGCGTGGCGTCCACGGTCGGCCCGCGGTCCGAGTCGCCGTACCCGGGCATGTCCCAGAGGAACACCCGGTGGTCCTGCGCGAGCGCCCGGCCGACCTCGGCCCAGACCGCCGACGACCAGGGGGTGCCGTGGCACAGGACGACGTCGCCGCGTGCCGGTCCTGCCGGCTCGAGGATCCTCGTGGCGATGGTCGTGCCGTCCACGACGACCGGGACCGGAGCGGGGAGGTGGACGGGGACGGGGAGGGGGAGGGGGAGGGGCGCTCGGCGTGGCAGCATGGTCGCACGCTAGGACCTCATGTCGACCTGAGGTCAAGAGGAACGGACGGGGCAGTGCGGATCGGTGCAGCAGCTCGGCGGATCGGCGTCGAGGTCCACGTGCTGCGGCACTGGCACGACACGGGGGTCGTCGTCCCCGATCGAGCGCCGTCCGGTCACCGGGAGTACTCCGAGGAGGACGTCCGTCGCCTGCAGGTCGTCCGGGCCTGCCAGGGCGTCGGCATGAGCCTGGCCGAGATCCGGCTGGTGCTCCGACGGAGTGCACCCGACCGGTCCGGAGTGATCACCGAACGTCTCCGTCAGATCCGGGCGCAGCGTGACCAGCTGGCCGACGCCGAGCGGTTCCTCGAGCACGTGATCGACTGCACCCACGACCTGCTGACGCGGTGCCCGTCGTGTTCCGCCTACGCCTCCTCGGGCACGCGGCTCCGGTCGGGGTCCTCCGCACCGGTACCGTTGCGTCCGTGAACGACGACCCCGATGCCGCCATCGCCCAGCACGTCCACGACGCCTGGGACGGTTCCCTGCGCCTGGTGCACATCACGATCTCGGACGAGGACGGTGATGCCTACCCCGGGCAGGACGTCGACCGGTGGGTGATCGACGTCCGTGTCCCGATCACCGACGACGACGAGACCGAGGCGGTCTCCGTCGCCGAGGTCACCGCCTTCACGAGCCGTGCACCGGAGTCGCTCGAGGCACTGGTGCTCGGCTACCAGGTCTCCGACGTCGCCGGGTCCTTCGCGTCCGCCGTCGCCGCGCAGGACGCGACGGGGGAGACGTTCTTCTCGCTGCAGACCCACGCCGCCGAGATGCTCGGCAAGCCCGACCTGCTCGCCGTCGACCGGCTCACGGTCCGTCCCGCCTACCGGGGGCTGCCCGGACTGGTGCCGGCGATCGTCGACGCCGTCCGCCACGGACCTGCCGGGCGCACCGCGTCATGGGTGCTCACGGACCCGACGGTGTGGGACGTGCCGTTCGGCGAGGACGACCGGTCCGCCGGCGCGTTCGTGCAGTGGGCCGACACCACGGTGCTCACCTCGATGAACGCCGCGCCGGACGACCTGGAACACCTGTCGCTCGTCCCGCCGGCCGGTGGCATCGTGATGGGGTCCCGGGCGGACGAGGTGCACCTCGGCGACGCGATCGACCACGCGATGACGCAACCGGCGATCGCGGTGCCGTTCGACCTGCCGCCGAAGCTCCCCGCCAGCATCTGGGCCGCCGCGCCCGAGGACGTCCACGGCGTGCACCCCGACGAGACCACCGGGTCGATCACGGTCGAGACGCACGACGAACAGCTCGAGGTCGTCGGTTCGCCCGGCACCGCACCGCAGCTCGTGGGGATCTCGGCCTCGGCCGACGCCGCGACCCAGGAGTGGCTCCGCACCGTGCACCAGCGCTGGTGGCAGTACGAGCCGGACCTGCACGCCCGCATCCACGACGTCGTCGACGAGTACCTGTCCACCGGGCACATCGAGTCGGCGTCGGACGAGCTCGCCGGGCACCTGCACGCACCCGACCTGCCGCCGTACCGGACGGAGTGGCCGGGCACCGGTACCGTCCTGCTCGAGGAGCTCGGTGAGGACACCGAGCCCATCGTCTTCGACGCCGTGCTCGAGGACGGCACCCGGCACGAGCACATCGGGGTGGTCGTCGTGCACGAGTCCGGACACGTCCGCGCGTTCCTGCACGACGAGTGGGAGCCCGGGTTCCCGGCCGCCGAGGCCGCGGTCGCGCACCTCATCAGCCTCGGTGCCGGCGAGTTCTTCGCGGATGCCCTGCACGACGAGCTGTCAGCGGGTGTCGAGCACGCGATCCTGACGGGTGACGTCCGCGGCCACTGACCGGGCCGCCCTGGGTCGGCTCAGACCGGGCGGTAGATCGCGATCGGCGGGGTGTCGTCGTCGCCCGCGTCGTGGGCGTCGCCCGTCGCGAGCCAGGTGCGACCCTCGTGCTCGATCGTGGTCGGCAGGTCGCCGTGCACCAGGATCCGGATCGCGGGGGCGTCGCCGTCGACCAGGTCGACGCCGTGGGCCTCGGTCCCGCCGGGATTGTCGTGCACGTAGCTCATGGTCCGATCGAACTCCGTCGACCTGACGGACCGCCCGCGCCGCGCCGGACACGCCCGGAACCTTCACCGGAACCGGTGATGCCGCCCTTCTTCGGGTAGAGTCATCTCCGCACGGCCAGGACGGCGTGTGAATGCGGATGTGGCGCAGTGGTAGCGCATCACCTTGCCAAGGTGAGGGTCGCGAGTTCGAATCTCGTCATCCGCTCAGAACAGGAAGACCGGAACCCCCGTCGCTCGGAAGAGCGGCGGGGGTTCCGTCGTTGCGGGGCGTCGCGGCACCGAAGGCGTGGGGGCCCAGCGGGCGCAGGCTTCGGGTTCCCGCGCCCACCGGGCGCGGAGGCGACCCTGCCCCCACCGGCACGCGCCGGGTGGGTGGCCTGGCGCAGTTCCGAGGATGTATCCGGAGCCGTCCCCCGTTCGGGTGGGAACCGGATCCAGGGTTGCGGGAACCCGCAAGAAACCCGCACGACCCGCCGCGTGGGCCTTGTGCTACTCGATGCCGTCCGGTATCGAAGCCGACATCGTGCGGGCGCCGGGCAACCCCACCCACCGTCGGGTTCCGGACTCGACGACCGTGACGAGCACCGTGTCGCACCTGCGGCAGCGCGCCACCGACCCCATCGCGGTGCGGTGGACGGTGGTCTGCCCGAGCACCCCGAGCGACCCGCACCCGGCGCAGCGCAGGGCGACCACGGTCGGCTCGGGTCCCAGGCTGTCGGCCAGCGTCCCCGCCAGCGCGTTGCCGTCCACGACGACCATCAGTTGCCCCCGAACCGCTCGGCGCGGACGTCACTCGTGTCGTGCCCGAGCTCGGTGAGCCAGCGCAGCACCTGCTCGACGAACGGCGTCGACCCGCACACGTAGACCAGGGCGCCCGCGTCCGGCGGGAACACCGCGGCAGCGAGCGCGTCCCGCGTCAGCCGTCCGGCCGGCACGGTCGAGCCTGGAGGCGCGGTGCGGCTGTACACGTGGGTCACCTCGAGCGGTGCCCGGCTCGCGAGCGCCTGGTCGAGTTCCGGACGGAAGAAGACGTCGTCCGGTGTGCGGACGGCCGCGAGGAGCCGGAAGGGCGCCGGGTCGTCCGCCTCGGCGTGCGCGGTCACCATCGCGACGAGCGGCACGATGCCGGAGCCGCCGGCGATGAGCTGCACCGGCCGGGTGGACTCGCCCGGCCGCCAGACGAACCAGCCGCCCAGGGGGCCGTGGACCTCGAGCGCGTCGCCGACCTCGACGGCGTCGACGAGGAACGGCGAGACCTCGCCGCCGTCCACCCGGTCGACCGCGAGCACGACGTCGGTCGCGGGGCCAGCTGACGCGATCGAGTACGAGCGCTGGGCCTGGTAGCCGTCCTCGGCGGTCAGCCGCAGGTCCAGGTGCTGCCCGGGGTCGTTGCCCGGCCAGGTCGGGACGTCGAGGACGATCCGGCGCGCGTTCGTCGTCTCGCGGCCGACGGACGCGACGGTGGCGGCGTGCCAGGCCGGCCGCCTGCGCGTGGCGGGTCGAGGGACGGGGGTGATCCGTGCCTCCAGGCCGGTGTCGGGGAGCGTCACCAGTACCGCTCTTCCTTCCACGGGTCGCCGTGCAGGTTGTAGCCCGCGTTCTCCCAGAAGCCGGGCTCGTCGTCGGACTGCATGACGATGCCGCGCACCCACTTGGCGCTCTTCCAGAAGTACAGGTGGGGGACCAGCAGGCGGGCTGGCCCACCGTGCTCGGGCGTCAGGGGCTCGCCGTCGGCCTCGAACGCGATCCAGGATTTGCCGTCGAGCAGCTCGTCGAGCGGCACGTTGGTCGTGTAGCCGCCGGAGCTGTGCACCATGCAGTAGTCGAGTTCGGTCTCGACGTCCTCGAACAGGCGGTCGAGCGGGACACCCCGCCACGGCATGTCGAGCTTGGTCCAGTGCGTGACGCAGTGGATGTCGACGGTGACGTCCTCGACGCCGAGTGCGTGCACCTCGTCCCAGGTCCACTGGTGCAGGCCGGACTCGGTGCGGATCGAGAAGGCCCAGTCGGTCGGCTCGATGTCGGGCGTCGCCCCGGCGGACAGGACGGGCCAGTCGCGGACCAGGGTCTGACCGGGCGGGATGCGGGTGTCGTCGCGGTCGTCGCGGCGACCGCCGAACCCGCGGGTGAACGTGGCCATGGTCCTCCTCGGGGACGTCGGTGCGTTCCCGATCATGCCGTGTGCCGGGCGGTGCCGTGTAACGGGTTGGTAAACGTTCCACCCGTGTACGGAACGGTCGTGCGCGGCGGCGGATCCGCGCGGGCTAGCCGATCGGGTCGGACGCGGTGGTGACCCGCGCGTCAGGAGCGGGCTTGGGGGATCGGCCCGGGACCTCTATCGTTCACCGGAACGATTACAGGAGGGGTCACCCCGAATGCAGCCCATCGTCCCCGAACCCCGCAATGCCCACGGTCCGAGCCGTCGGGCGCTCATCACCGGCGCCGCCGGTCTGGCCGGCCTCGGCCTGCTCACGCTCGCCGGATGCAGCTCCGGTGCGACCGCCGGCACCCCCACGATCCCCGAGGCCGCGGCCACCGGCGTCGCCCGTCGAGGCGGACGCCTGCGCATCGCGCGACCCGCCGCGTCCGCCGCCGAGACCCTCGACTCCGCGAGCTCGCTGTCGGCCTACGAGTACCTCGGCGCGCTGTACAACCGGCTCGTCAAGCTCGACCAGCAGGGCACCCCGGTACCGGACCTGGCCGAGGAGTGGTCCGCGAACGCCGACGGCACCGAGTGGACCTTCGCGCTCCGCCGGGGCGTGACCTTCCACGACGGCTCCCGGTTCACCGCCGACGACGCCATCGCGAGCATCCGGCACATCCTCGACGAGAAGACCGGCAGCCCGCAGGCCGGGGTGCTCGGCGAGGTCATGGACGCCGACTCGATGCGCGCCGTCGACCCGTACACGCTGCGCTTCTCGCTGACGAAGCCGAACGCCGAGTTCCCGTCGCTGCTCACGGCCTACCAGTGCTACATCGTGCCGGCCGACGCCGTCGCCGACATCGGCCGCACCGGGATCGGGACGGGGCCGTTCCGGCTGTCGTCGTTCACCCCCGCGGGTGCCGGCAGCGTCGAGGCGTTCGCGGACCACTTCGCCGGCCGCCCGGCGCTCGACGGCATCGACTTCTACTCGATCCAGGACACCACCGCGCGGGTGAACGCCCTGCTCGCCGGACAGATCGACCTCATCTCGCAGACCAACCTGGACTTCGCCACCGCCCGGGTGGTCTCGGCGTCCGACCGCGCCACCGTCGCCCGGTCGAAGAACGCCCAGTGGTACACGATCCCGATGCTCGCCACCAGCGACGAGTTCAGCGACCCGCGGGTGCGCCAGGCGATGAAGCTCGCCTACGACCCCCGGAAGATCGTCGACACCGCCCTGCAGGGCACCGGTTCGGCGGGTTGGGACAACCCCGTGCCGCCGCAGCTCGCCGCGTTCGTCGACGACCACCGCGAGTACGACCCGGACAAGGCCCGGGCGCTGCTCAAGCAGGCCGGGCGCGAGGACTTCCGCGCCGCGATCTACACGTCGAGCTACGAGTCGGTGTTCACCCCGATGGCCGTCGCCTACCGTGACGCCGTCGCCGACGCGGGGATCCGTCTGACCGTCCGCAACGCGAGTTCGGACTCGTACTACACGCAGATCTGGATGCAGAAGCCGCTCATGGTGAGCTACTGGTTCACGGGGCGGCCGATCGACCAGCTGCTCAACCAGATCTTCCGCTCGGGGTCGTCGTACAACGAGAGCGCCTGGTCGAACGAGACCTTCGACGGGCTGCTCGACGACGCCCGCGCCGAGATGGACGACGCCAAGCGGCTCAGCCTGTACCAGGACGCCCAGCGGCTCGTCGTCGAGGACGGTGCCGACATGACGCCGATGTTCGGCGACCGGCTCGTGGGGTTGTCCCGCGACGTCGTGAACTACTCGGAGTACGGCTTCGAGTTCGACTACCTGCGGATCGGACTGCGCCGATGACGACCACGAACACACCGTCGGACGTCCTCGTCCCCGTCCTCCGCCGCATCGGCATCGCCCTGCTGACCGTGGTGCTCGCCTCGCTCTTCGTGTTCCTGGCGGTGCAGGCACTCCCCGGTGACGTCGCCCAGCAGCTGCTCGGCCAGAACGCCACCCCCGACGCCGTCAAGCAGCTGCGCGAGACCCTCGGCCTCGACCAGAACGTCTGGCTCCGCTACCTGCAGTGGCTCGGCGGCGCCGTGCACGGCGACTTCGGCACCTCGCTCGTCAGCGGCGAACCGGTCGCCCCGACCCTGTTCACGGCCTTCCGGAACAGCATGCTCATCGCCGTGCCCGCGATGCTCGTCGGCGTCACGGTGTCCCTGACGCTCGGCGTCGTCGCCGGTGTCCGCCGCGGCCGTCCGAGCGACAAGGTGATCTCGATCGTCAGCCTGGTCGTGATGAGCGTGCCGGAGTTCATGGTCGCCACCGTCCTGGTGCTGCTGTTCGCGATCGGCCTGCCGGTGTTCCCCGCCGTCGTGCTGCGGGGGAGCGACGCCACCGTGGCCGAGCTGCTGCCCTCCATCTGGCTGCCGATCATCGTGCTGACGCTCGCGATGGCCGCCTACATCGTGCGGACGGCCCGCTCGTCGACCATCGACGTGATGGCGTCGGAGTTCGTCACGACGGCCGAGCTCAAGGGCC
Source organism: Curtobacterium sp. MMLR14_002 (assembly GCF_001864975.1). Taxonomy (NCBI): domain Bacteria; kingdom Bacillati; phylum Actinomycetota; class Actinomycetes; order Micrococcales; family Microbacteriaceae; genus Curtobacterium; species Curtobacterium sp. MMLR14_002. The sequence continues at coordinate 284,911 of NZ_MJGT01000001.1, read as the reverse complement.
TGACGATGCGCCGGGTGGTCTGGAAGCACGCGGTCCCGAGCGCCCTGCTCCCGACGCTCAACGTCGTCGCGCTCAACGTCGCGTGGCTGCTCGGCGGTGTCGTGGTGGTCGAGAACGTCTTCAACTACCCGGGGATGGGCAAGCTCATGCTCGAGTCGGTGTTCAACCGCGACCTGCCCACCATCGAGGCGATCGCCCTGCTGAGCGCCCTGATCTACGTCGTGTGCAACCTGGCCGCCGACCTCGTCGCGCTCGCACTCGACCCGAAGCTGCGGACCCGCCAGCGACGACCGCGCACGCGCACCCGCAGCGCCCGCAGCACCAGGAAGGCCGCCGCATGACCGCCACCGCACCCCGCCGCCGCGTCGGACGCGACGTGCTCGCCGGCGCGCTCGCACCCCTGCGCGGGTCGACGGCGCTGAGCATCGGCCTCGGCCTCATCGCCCTGCACGTCGTCCTCGCCCTGCTCGCGCCGGTCATCGCCGGGCACGACCCGGTCGCCACGAACGCCGGCGACGTGCTCGCCGGTCCGACGTGGACGCACTGGCTCGGCACCGACCAGTACGGGCGTGACGTCCTCTCCCGCACCCTGAACGGCGGCCGGTACGCGCTGTCCGTGACCTTCCTCGCCACCACGATCGCCGTCGCGGTCGGCACCGTGCTCGGCTGCGTCACGGCCTACGCCGACAACTGGTTCGACGAGGTCGTCATGCGCGTCGTCGACGCCCTGCTCAGCGTGCCGTCGATCCTCGCGCTCCTGGTCGTCGTGACGGTCTTCGACGCCGGCCTCTGGGTCATCGTCCTCGCCGTCACGGTCGTCTACGCCCCCGCGGTGACCCGGGTCGTCCGCGGCGCCGCCCGCACCGTGATCACCCAGGACTACGTCACCGCTGCCCGCGCCCGGGGCGAGCGGCCGCTGTCGATCGTGTTCCGCGAGATCCTGCCGAACGTGCTCGACGTCGTGCTCGTCGAGTACGCGATGCGGGCCTCGTGGATCGTGCTGCTCGTCGCGTCGCTGTCCTTCCTGGGCTTCGGCGCGAACCCGCCGACCCCGGACTGGGGCCTGATGGTGCAGGAGAACCGCACCGCGCTCACCGTGGTACCGCTCGGCACCCTCGCCCCGATCGTGGCCCTCGCCACGCTGGTGATCGGACTGAACCTCGCGGCCGACGGCCTGAGCAAGTCGCTCGGCGTCGACCGCGCCAAGCAGGGAGTCAGCGCATGACCCGCACCGACACCGGCACGACGTCCGCCGCGACGGCGACCGTGCCCGACGCGATCGTCCGCGTGGACGACCTGTCCATCTCGTACGCCGCCGGCAAACGGCGCGTCCCCGTCGTCCGGGGCGTGTCGTTCGCGATCGAGGCCGGTCGCACCCTCGGCCTGGTCGGCGAGTCCGGCAGCGGCAAGTCGACCGTCGCGCGGACGCTCCTCGCACACCTGCGCGCCGGGTCGGCGATCGACGGCGGGACGGTCCGCGTCGACGGCGCCGACGTGTTCGCCCTGTCGCCGGCCGGCCGCCGGGCGCTCCGCGGCGGCACCGCCTCGGTCGTCGCACAGAACGCCGGACAGGCACTCACCCCGTCGATGCGCGTCGGCGAGCAGATCCGCGAGGCCCTCCGCGCCCACGGCGAGCCCGACGGCCCCGAACGCGTCGCCGAGCTGGTGCGGCTGGTCCGGCTGCCGGACCCCGACGCGATCGTCCGCCGGTACCCGCATCAGTTGTCCGGCGGGCAGCAGCAGCGCATCGCGATCGCGATGGCCGTCGCCGCCCGGCCGCGCGTGCTCGTCCTCGACGAGCCGACCACCGCCCTCGACGTGGTCACGCAGGCCGCGGTCCTCGACCTGGTCGCCGACCTCGGTCGGCAGCTCGGCATGGCCGTCCTGCTCGTCAGCCACGACCTCGGGGTGGTGTCCGCCATGGCGGACGAGATCGCCGTGATGCGCGACGGCGAGGTCGTCGAGCGCGCTGCCACCGCGGCGCTCTTCGCCGCGCCGCAGCACGAGTACACGCGCGCCCTGCTGGCCGCGGTGCCGGACGGGCGGCGGCCTGGGCCCACGTCGCCGGTTCCGGATCGACGCGCCAGCGGCGAGACGGCCGTGCCGATGGGGAGAGGCGCGGATCGCGACGCCCTGGACACGACCGCCCCCGGGACGGTCGGCTCCACGGCCACCGGCACCGCGCCTCCCGAGCGCGCAGTCCGCCCCGTGGTGACCGCTGACGACCTGGTGATCCGCTACGGCCGCGGCCTGCCGGCCGCCGTCGACGGCGTCTCGTTCACGATCGCCGCGCACGAGACGCTCGCCGTCGTCGGCGAGTCCGGCAGCGGCAAGTCGACGCTCGCGACGGCGCTGGCAGGCCTGGTGCCGGCCGAGTCGGGGACGTTCACGTACGACGACGGCACGACGAGCGGCGACCTGCGCGAGCCGATCGCCGGCCGCGCGCCCGCCCTGCGGCGCGCCGTGCAGCTCGTGTTCCAGAACGCGGACACGTCGCTCAACCCGCGGCGCACCGTGGGTGCAGCCGTCGCGCGGCCGCTCCGGTTGTTCAGCGGCTCGTCCTCGCGCGATCGCGTCGGGGCACTGCTCAGCCAGGTCGGGCTCGGGCCGGAGTTCGCCGACCGGCTGCCCGCGCAGCTGTCCGGTGGGCAGCGGCAGCGCGTCGGGATCGCGCGCGCACTCGCGGCCGAGCCGTCGCTCGTGATCGCCGACGAGATCACCACGGCGCTCGACGTGCAGGTGCAGGCGGGGATCCTCGCGCTGCTGGCCGACCTGCAGCGCGAGCGCGGCCTCGCCTGCCTGTTCATCAGCCACGACCTCGCGGTGGTGCGGGGTGTCGCGGACCGGGTCGCGGTGATGACCGGTGGCCGGATCGTCGAGATCGGACCGACCGAGCGGGTGTTCACCGGCCCGAACCACCCGTACACGTCGACGCTGCTCGCGGCGACGCTCGAACCCGGCAGCACGACCCTGCCCGACGTCGGTGACGGGGTGCCGCGCTGGCGGCACGCCGACGGCTGGACCGACCACGGCGACGGACACCGCACCCGCAACTGGGAGGACGCATGACCACCGACGACGGCACCGACCACGGCACCGCCGCCACGACCTTCACCGCCATCGGCGACCCCGGCTCGCTGCCCGCGGGCGTGACGGTCCGCGACGAGTGGATCCCGATGCCCGACGGTGTGCGGCTGCACGCCCGGATCTGGGCGCCGTCGCAGTCGCCGACGCAGTCGGGTGCGCCCAGCGACCCGACGCCGGTGCTGCTCGAGTACCTGCCGTACCGGCTCGACGACTGGACCGCACCGCGCGACTCGGAGCGGCACCCCTGGTACGCCCGGCACGGGTACGCCTCGGTGCGGGTCGACATCCGCGGCACCGGGTCGTCCGACGGGTTCTTCGACGACGAGTACAGCGAGCAGGAGCTGCTCGACGGTGAGGCCGTGATCGCCTGGCTCGCCGAGCAGCCGTGGTCGACTGGTGCCGTCGGCATGTTCGGCATCTCGTGGGGCGGCTTCAACGCCCTGCAGCTCGCGGCCCGGGCACCCGCCGCACTCAAGGCCATCGTGACGGTCTGCTCGACGGACGACCGGTACGACAACGACGTGCACTACGTCGGCGGTGCCGTGCTCGGCATCGACATGGCGGCCTGGGGCGCGACGATGTTCGCCTTCAACTCCCGGCCGCCTCGGCCCGAGGTCGTCGGCGCCGGGTGGATCGACCGCTGGCGGGAACGCCTCGAGGCGAACCGCCCGATGACGCCGGTGTGGCTGGCGCACCAGGAGCGCGACGACTACTGGCGGCACGGCAGCGCGGCCGAGGACTACGACGGCATCCGCGCCGCGGTGCTCGCGGTCGGCGGGTGGGCGGACCCCTACCGGGACGCCGTACTCCGGCTCGTCGACCACGTCAGCGCCCCCGTGAAGGGCATCGTCGGCCCGTGGTCGCACCAGTACCCGGACCGTGGACTCGCGCCGGGGCCGTCGATCGGGTTCCTGCAGGAGACCCTGCGGTGGTGGGACCGCTGGCTGCGCGGGGTCGACACCGGCGTCGAGGACGACCCCGCACTGCGGGCCTGGATCAACGAGGGCGAAGCCCCCGCGCCCTACTACGCCGGCCGCCGCGGTCGCTGGATCGGTGCCGAGGCGTGGCCCTCCGCCGCGACCCACGAGCGTGTCCTGCCCCTCGCCGCCCTGCGCGGCGGTGACCTCGGGCCGGTCGTCGTGCGGTCGCCGCAGCACACCGGGGTGGACGCCGGTCGGTTCTTCCCGTTCGGCAACGCCACCGACCTGCCGACGGACCAGCGCGCCGAGGACGGCCGGTCGGTCACCTTCGACCTGCCCGTCGGCAAGGCGTTCGACCTGCTCGGCAACGTGCTCGTGCGGCTGTCCGTCACGAGCGACCAGCCCCGGGCCACCCTGACCGTGCGGCTCTGCGACGTCGCACCGGACGGCTCGTCGACGCTCGTCACGCGCGGGGTGCTGAACGCCGCGAAGCGCGACGGCATGGACCGCGACGACGTGCTCGTGCCCGGGACGCCCGCCGACCTGCCCGTGCGCCTGGTCTCGACCGGCCACCGGTTCGCCGCCGGACACCGGCTGCGCATCGCGGTCTCGTCGTCCTACTGGCCGTGGGTGTGGCCGCACGGCGTCGAGGCCACGGTGACGATCGACCCGACCGCCTCGAGCGTCACCCTGCCCACCTGGACCCGCTCGACCGACGACGGGGTCGTCTTCGCCGAGCCCGAACGGTCCGAGCCCCTCGTGATCGAGCGCGTCGCGCCGGCCGACCCGCTTCCGCAGCGCACGGTCACACACGACGTCGAGACGGGGGAGTGGACGCTCGACGTCGACCCCGGGTACGGCGGCGGGCGCGTCTACCCGGACGGCCTGGTGTTCACCGAGGACGCCCGCGAGACGTACCGGATCCGCTCCGACGACCCGACCAGCGCACGGGCGAGTTCCCGCTGGGCGATCGGGCTGACGAAGCCGGAGTGGGCCGCGCGCCTCGAGACGACGTCCGAGGTCACCGCCGACGCCGACACCTTCCACGTCGTCAACACCGTGCGCGCCTGGGCACGTGACGGCGGACCCGACGAACCCGAGGTGCTCGTCACCGAGCGGACCTTCGTCGACGACGTCCCACGGACCTCGGCGTGACCGCGGCGGCACGGGTCCGGCAGCGGCCGGAGGTCCGGCGCGCGATGATCGTCGAGGCCGCCCGCGCGGTGATCGTCCGGAACGGCGTCGGCGCCACCGGACTGCGCGACATCGCGGCCGAGGCCGGCGTCTCCGTCGGCACCGTGACGTACCACTTCGGCAGTGTCGCGGAGATCCTCAACGAGGTCGTGGTGCTCGAGACGGAGCGCTTCTACGGCGCCATAGTCGCAGCGGTCGACGCCGAACCCGACGTGCTGGTGGGGCTTCGGATGCTCGTCGCCCCGCTGTTCGGCGACACCGAGCAGGTCCGGCAGCACTGGCGGATCTGGTCCGACTACTGGACCGCGGTGGTCCGGCGGCCCGAGGTCGCCGCCGAGTACGCCGAACGCATCCGCGTCTGGGAGGCCTGCCTGGTGCGGGTCATCCGGCGCGGGGTGGACGCCGGGGTGTTCGGTGGCACACGCCAGGGCAGCGACGGCGGCGACCCCGTCGACGCCGACACCGTCGCGCTGCAGCTCGCCGCGTACAGCGACGGCGTCGCGACCCAGATCGCCCAGGGCGTGCCCGGCCTGACGAACACGGTCGCCCTGTCCTGGATGTGGCGGTTCCTGTCGCACGAACTCGGTGTGCCCGCTGTGGACATCGCCGGAACCGGTCGTTCCCCCTTGTGATGAGGTAAGGCTTCCCTTACCGTTGCCACATGGCACGGACCCGGCGACAGCCCAGCGAACGCATCCTCATCGCGGGCGGTGCCGAGGACCTCGTCGAGATCCACCGCCAGCTCGAGGAACTCCCCGAGAACGCGTACGGGCAGGTGTTCGTCGAGGTCGCCCTCGACGAGCAGATCCGCATCCTGCCGGCCCCGCCGCGCGTCACCGTGACCTGGCTGGTCCGGAGCGCCCGCAGCTCGGCCGTCGCTCCGCTGGTCTTCGCGGACCACGGCGAAGCCCTCGCACACGCCCTGACCGGGTGGGCCGCCGAGTGGTGCGTGACGGGCTGCGAGCCCCGCACCTCTGTGTGGATCGGGTGCGCGGACAGCCCGTGGATCGAGCGCGCTCGGTCCATGGTGCAGCTCGAGCTCACCGACGCCGGCCAGCAGGTCCAGGTCGAGTACGGCGGGTAAGGGCAGCCTGCTCTTCCTTGCAATGTGCAAAAGACGGGGGCATGGTTGTGCCATGACCACGCAGAGCAGCACCACCACCCCGAGCACCACGTCCCCGTTCTCGACCACGCCGGAGCTCGCAGCCGGGGTCGCCCAGTTCCTCGCCCCCGTCGTCATCGACCTCGAGGCGCTCGTCGTCAACGGCAAGCAGGCCCACTGGCACGTCCGTGGCCGCAACTTCGTCGGCGTGCACGAGCTCCTCGACGAGATCGTCGAGCACGCGCAGGACTACGCGGACAAGGCTGCGGAGCGCATCGTCGCCCTCGGCCTGCCGGTCGACTCGCGCATCGCGACCGTCGCCGCGAACACCACCCTGCCGCCGCTGTCGCAGGGCTTCCAGAACTCCGACGTCACCATCACCGAGGTGATCGCCCAGATCGACGCCGCGCTGCTGCAGGTCCGCCGTGCGGTTGACGGCCTCGACGAGGTCGACCTCAACAGCCAGGACGTCGCGATCGAGATCGAGCGCGCGCTGACCAAGGACCGCTGGTTCCTGCAGGCGCACCTCGCCGCCTGAGTCGCGACCACACCGCTGACGGAGGCCGGTGCCAGCTGGCACCGGGCCTCCCGTCCGTCTCGGGTCGCGCTCCGGGCCCGCACCTCACGCGGACGGCGTGACCAGCCCGCTCTCGTACGCCAGCACGACGGCGTGCACCCGGTCCCGCAGCTGCAGTTTCGCCAGGACGCGGCCGACGTGGGTCTTCACGGTCTGCTCGGCGATGAACAGCTCCGCCGCGATCTCGCCGTTCGACCGCCCCCGCGCCATCAGCAGGAACACGTCACGCTCCCGGTCGGTCAGCACGTCGAGCACCTCGGTCCGCGGGGCCGCCGGCTGCGGACCGGCGACGAAGGCCTCGACGAGGTGCCGGGTCACCCGCGGTGCGAGCAGGGAGTCACCGGCCGCGACGGTCCGCACGGCCTGCACGAGCTCCTCGGCGCTCGCGTCCTTGAGCAGGAACCCGCTCGCCCCGGCACGGAGCGCGTCGAACACGTAGTCGTCGATGTCGAACGTCGTGAGCATCACCACGCGGACGGGCGACTCCGCGGGCGCCGTGGTGATCCGCCGGGTCGCCTCGATCCCGTCGAGCTCCGGCATCCGGACGTCCATCAGGATCACGTCCGGCCGGAGCCGGATCGCCATGACGACCGCCTCGGCACCGTTCGCGGCCTCGCCGACGACCTCGACGTCGTCCTGGGCCTGGAGGATCGCCCGCAGTCCGACACGGAACATCTGCTGGTCGTCGACCACCATCACCCGCGTCATCGCGTTCCCCCGTCGGCCGTCGGCTGCGACGTGGTCGCGGTGGGCCGGGTGGGCAGACTGACGGCGACGCGGAAGCCGCCGTCCGGGTCCGGTCCGTGGTCGATGGTGCCGCGGAGCGCGGCGACCCGCTCGCGCATGCCCGCCAGACCGAAGCCGCCGTCGTCCGGCGGCGCACCGGGCATGCTGTCGACCGGTGGCGCGGCGTTGGCGACCTCGACCGTGAGGGCCGAGCCGTGCCTCCCGACCGTCACGACGGTGGGCGCACCGGGCGCGTGCCGGGCCACGTTGCCGAGCGCCTCCTGCACGACCCGGTACACGGTGAGCTGCGTGAGCCGGTCGACGTCGTCGCGGTCCGGGTCGAGCCCCTCGTCGAGTCGGAGCTCGACGGGGATCCCGGCCGAGCGGGTGGCCTGCACGAGCGCGTGCAGGTCGGCGAGCCGCGGCTGCGGCGCGCGCTCGGCGTCGGCGTCGCCACGCAGGGTGCCGAGCAGCTGCCGCATCTCCCGCAGGGCCGTGCGCGAGGTCTCGGCGATCGCGGCGAACTCGGTGCGGGCGTCCGGTGGCAGGTCCGCGACGCGGTACGGAGCGGACTCGGCCTGCATGTGCACGACGGACATGCTGTGGGCGACGACGTCGTGGAGCTCGCGGGCGATCCGGGAGCGCTCCTCGACCGTCCGGCGTCGTGCCTGCTCGAGCTCGGTGTCGCGGCGGGCGGCGGCGAGCTCCTCACGCACGCTCCGGCGCTGCCCGATCACGACCGCAGCGGCCGCTACGACGAGGGTGTCGCCGGCGCTCACCACGAAGCTCGTCGCCCAGACGTCGACCTGCCCCCACCGGTCGGGCGTCACGCCGATGAGCAGCAGGGTGAGCAGCGTCGCCGCGACCCAGACCACCGCGGTGAGCCGCCAGGTGGTGCGGACGCCCAGCACGACGAGCAGCACGCTCAGGCCGATGATGCTCGTGACGGAGACCGGCCAGGGCCCGACGGTACCGGGTGCCGTCAGGATCCCGAGGCCGGCGAGGGCGACGAGGTGCGCGACCGACGCCGTGCGGGGGAAGAGCGGTGCGAGGCCGATGCTCGCCGACAGCACCGCGGTCACGAGCAACGCGAGCGGCACGGGGACGCCGTAGAACACCGCGGTCACCGGCGCGGCGACGGCGAACAGGGACACCGCGACGACGACGAAGCCGATCTGCACGGCTGGCCGGACCCAGGTGGGTCGGGGCTTCGGGACGACGGTCACGGGCGGGCGGTCTCTCCGGTTCGGGCGAGGCAGGGTTCGGGGGCGATGGCTGTGGCGGTGGCTGTGGCGGGTGTGGCTGTGGCTGTGGTGGCTGCGGCTGCGGCGCGGGCTTCGCGGGCTTCGCGCCTGCGGCTGATGGTACCGAGCACCCGGTCGACCGCGATCCCGAGCCCGGCGGCGACCACCATCGACACCAGGGCGGCGACGATCGGTTCGTGCAGCACGCTCGACGCGGCCAGGGCGATCCCGATCGACACCGCCGACCACGCCAGCCCCGCGATCGCGCTGATCGCCAGGAACCGGCGGTAGGACAGCCGGGTCGCTCCGGCGGTCATGTTGACCGCGACCCGGCCGACCGGGATGAAGCGACCGGTCAGGATGAGGCTGGCGGAGCGGCGCTGCATCTGCCGCTCGGCGAACGCGAAGGCCGCCGCGATCCGTGGTCGCTTCGACCGGGCCAGGCGAGCGAACCCGATCCGGCGCCCGATCCAGTACGCGATCGAGTCGCCGGCGATCGCTCCGAGGGCGGCGGCGACGAGCACCACGGCGAGCACGGGCTGTCCGGACGTCGCGGCGATGGCGGCGATCGCGACGAGGGCGGCCTCGCTCGGCACCGGCGGGAAGAAGCCGTCCACCAGGCACAGGGCGAAGAGGACGACGTAGACGAGCGGACTCGCGGCCAGCTCGACGACGAGCGGGGTGATCTGGTCGAACACGGGGTGCTCCCTCCCGCCGACGGAACTCGTCGACGAGGACGACGCTACGGAGCCGACGCGCTCTGGCCATCCCGCGGCGGTCTCGACCACCCCCTACCGCGGTATGACGTTCCCGTCCGCGAAGACCACGTCGGGTGCGTCCACACGGCGGTCGACGACGGTGGTCGGGGCCTCCAGGTGCACGGCACCCGAGGGCATGATGCCCGCACCGCCGAACCGTTCCATCACCCGCCACTGCGCGACGACGTCCTCGCCGGCGTGCTCGGGCGGCAGGGTGTCCCAGAACCGGAAGCCACCGACCTCCTCGAGCGCACGGCGGTCGTACAGCGCGCAGGCACCGACCCACGCGACGCGGTAGGGCACCCACTCGCCGGGGTGTAGGTCGAGGTCGGCGGCGACGTGCGTCGGGTTCGCGGCGTTGTGCAGCGACCAGCGGTCGAAACCGGGGGTCCCGCGGCGCACCACCTCGGGCACGACCGGGCCGTCCCACCGTTCGAACACCGAGGTCTCGTGGGGGCGTCGGTCCTGCAGGTACGACAGGCCCTGCACGGCGCTGCCGACGAACCCGCAGCCCAGGGTGCGCAGCGCGTCGAGCATCCGCGCGATCGACCCCGGCTCGAGCCAGACGTCGTCGTCGAGGAACAGCACCGCGGCGGCCTCGGCGTGGTCGAGCAGGAACTGCCGGTGCTCTGCCAGGCCACGCCGTTCCGGGTGGGTGAGGAGCGTGACGGGCCGGCCCTGCGCCTCCAGGACGCGGAGCATCGCGGCGACCGCCGGCGCGCTGGCGGCGTCTCCGTCCGCGGACTGGTCGCTCAGCACGACGCGCAGGTCGACCTCGGTCTGGGCGGCGAGGCCGGCGAGCGTCGTGGCGAGCTCGGCCGGCCGTCCGACGGTCGGGATGAGCACGTCGACGTCGACCGTGCTCGTGTCCGCTGGATCGGGGGCCTTCGCCCAGGACCCGGACCAGCGGGCGGTCACGGTGCCGGGTCCGGTTCGGGCCGCGCAGCGGCTTCGCGGATCCGGCGCACGACGGCGCTGGTGGAGTGCTCGGGCACGTAGTCGACCATGACGACCTCGCCGCCGTAGCCGCGCACGACCTCGGTCTCGGTCAGCATCTCGGGGGAGTAGTCGCCGCCCTTGACGTAGACCTCGGGGCGCAACCGTTCGATGAGCGGAATGGGGGTGTCCGTCGCGAACACCGTGACCAGGTCGACGCAGGCCAGCGCGGCGAGCACGCCGGCGCGGTCCTCGGCCGGGTTGATCGGCCGCTCCGGGCCCTTCAGCCGGCGCACCGAGTCGTCGTCGTTCAGGGCGACGACGAGCAGGTCGCCCAGGTCACGGGCCTGGCGCAGGTAGGTGGTGTGCCCGCGGTGCACGACGTCGAAGCAGCCGTTCGTGAAGACGACGCGGCGGCCGGCCTGGCGTGCGGCCTCGACGGCGGAGGCGAGCTCGTCGTGGTCGACGACGGTCGCCGCCGGAGCGGTCACCGAGTCGAGCAGGGCCGCAGCGGTGCAGACGGACGTGCCGGCCTCGCGGACGACGACGTCGGCAGCGGCCTGGGCGACGGCGACGGCATCGCGGAGGGGTGCCTGCACGGCGAGGGCGACGGTCGCGGCGGCGCAGAAGGTGTCACCGGCGCCGGAGGCCTGCTGCTCCGAGGCGGGCGTCGCACGCGTGCGGAACCCCTGGTCGGAGCCGGGCTCGAGCAGCACGGTGCCGTCGCGGTCGAGCGTGACCACCGCGGCCCGGGCACCGCTGCGGGCGAGCACGTCGGCACGGGCTGCGACGACGGTGCCGACGCGGTCGGCACCGGTGCCGAGCTCCGTGCCGAGCAGCGCGGCGGTCTCACCGGCGTTCGGCGTGACGAGGTCGGGGTGCAGCGCGGCCCAGCGGGTCAGGTCGTGCGCGTCGACCACGACGGCGCCGGGGCGGTCACGGTCGAGCATCGGCACGACGTCCTCGGCGCGGACGCCCAGGCCGTAGTCGCACACCACGGCGGCGTCGGCGCACCGGATGGCACGGGCCACCGAGCGGGCGAGGCGTTCGCCGTGCTCGGCGGTCGGGGTCGCGGCGAGCTCGTCGACCCGGACCACGACGCGGTCACCGCCGACCACGCGCGACTTCGTCGTGGTGCGGGCGCCGGGGATCTCGACCAGGAACGACGTGTCGACGCCGGCAGCCTCGAGCCGCTGGCGCAGGACGTCACCGGCCTCGTCGTCACCGATGAGCCCGACCATGCGGACCCGGGCGCCGAGGGCGCGGGCGTTCACGGCCGTGTTCGCCGCGCCGCCCGGCACCGCGATGGTCTCGGTGACGCGGACGACGGGGGCCGGGGCCTCGCGGGAGACCCGCTCGGCCTCGCCGACGGTCCAGCGGTCGAGGATGCAGTCGCCGATGACGACGACGAGGGGTTCGCGGTCGTCGATCGTGGCGACGAGGTCACGGACCAGCCGGACGTCGGCGGTCATCGGGTGCCTCCCACGGTGTCGGCGCTGCCGGCGGTGGCGCCTGCTGCGGCTGCGGGGCCGGTGGCGGTGTCGGTCGCGGTGCCGATGGTGGCTGCGGTGCTGCTGGTGGCTGCGCTGCTGCTATCTGCTGCCGTCGACGGCTCGGCGGCGCGGCGCGGCGGCGCGGCCTCGAGGTGCACCACCGTCGTGGTCGTCATCTCGTCGAGCAGGTGCGGGCCGTACCCGAACCCGGCACCCGAGGCACCGCGGGGCTGGGCGCTGCCACCAGGAGCGCCACCGAACACGGCGTTCACCTTGACGGTGCCGACGGGCAGCTCGGCCGCGGCGCGGAGCGCGTGCGCGGTGTCGTTCGTGAGCACCGTGGCCGCGAGGCCGTAGCGGTCGGCCGCGGCGAGCCGGAGGCCCTCCGCGAAGTCCGACACGACGCGCACCGGAGCGATCGGGCCGAAGGTCTCCTCGGTCAGCACGAGCATGTCGTCCGTGCAGTCGGTCAGGACGGTCGCCGGGTAGAACGATCCGAGCCCGCCGGGCGTCACGCCACCGGTCCGGACCGAGGCGCCGCGGGCGATCGCGTCGTCGACGTGGTGCTGCACGAGCTCGCGCAGCCGGTCGTCCACGAGCGGCCCGAACTCGGCGGCGGGTGCGGCCGTGCGGCGCTCCGCCTCCGCGACGAGCGCGGCGACGAAGGGCTCGGCGACGTCCTGGTGCACGTACACCCGCTCGACGCTGGTGCAGATCTGGCCGGTGTTCGCGAACGCGCCGAGTGCGACCTGTGCGGCGGCCCACTCCGGGTCGACGTCGGCGTCGACGATGACCGGGTCGTTGCCGCCGTTCTCACGGATGACGTGGGCGCGGGTGGTCGCGGCCACCTCGCTCAGGCGGTCACCGGTCGCGGTCGACCCGACGTGCGCGTAGACGTCGATGCCCTCCTGCGCCAGGAGCAGCTCGCCGGTGGTCGCGTCGCCGTCGACACCGATGAGCACGCCGTCCGGCAGGACCTCGGCGAGCAGCGCGTTGAGTCGGGCGAAGGTCGCCGGGCAGCGTTCGCTGCCCTTGTGCACGACGGTGTTGCCCGAGACGATCGCTGCGCCGAGGATCCCGCACGCCACGGCGACCGGGTCGTTCCACGGCGTCAGGGCGAGCACCACCCCACGCGGGTGCGGCACCGACCAGTCGGCGGCACCGAACTGCCCGCGCAGGGCCTCACCGCGGTGCACCGGCCCGAGCTCGGCGTACTGCACGAGCGTGCCGATGCCGGCCTCGACCCCACCGAGGGCGTCGCCGGGCACCTTGCCGGTCTCGCGGGTGTTCAGGTCCGCCAGCTCCTGCGCGTGCGCACGGAGGTGCCCGGCCGCGGCGTGCAGCAGGGCACTGCGCTCGGCCGGCGCGGTCCGGGCCCAGGCACCGGCAGCGGCACGGGCGCGAGCGACGGCGTTGCGGACGTCGTCCTCGGTCGAGCGTCGCACGGTGGACGCGATCGATCCGTTCACGGGGTCGGTCACCACGAGGTCGTCGGCGGCGGGGGGTGCGATCGTCATGGGGTCCTTCCGGAGGCGGGCGGGGCCTCACACGGTGCTCGTGCTCCGCTGTGTGCGGTCACGGCATCGCGCTTCTCGTCCATCCGGGGGCGCTGCTGGGCGTCCGGACGGGTCCGACCGGTAGACGTGGAGCTGTGCAACAGATCGGTGTGGGCGGAGAACGGTTCAACGGGGTCAGCGAGATCGCGGTGCTCCGCGGTGGGGGACTGGGCGACCTGATGTTCGCGCTCCCGGCGGTCGAGGCCCTGGCCGCCGCGTACCCCGGAGCCCGGATCACGCTGCTCGGCGCACCGACGGCGCGGCCGGTTCTCGAGGGCCGGACCGAGGCCGTGCACGCCTACGAGGAACTCCCCGTCGTGCCCGGCGTCCGGGACTCCGGCGAGGGCGCACCGACCGAGCAGGACTTCTTCGACCGGCTGCACGGGCGCTTCGACCTCGCGGTGCAGGTGCACGGCGGCGGCCGGAACTCGAACCCGTTCCTGCTCCGGCTCGGCGCCCGACACACCGTGGGCACCGCCACCGAGGACGCCGAGGTCCTGGAGCGCTGGGTCCGCTACGTCTACTACCAGCACGAGGTCGTCCGGGCGCTCGAGGTGGCCTCGCTCGCCGGCGCCGAACCGGTCACCCTCGACCCCCGACTGCACGTCCCCGAGGCCACGCGGGCCGGGGTCCGACAGCGCCTCGGCGCGCGGGGACGACTCGTCGCGATCCACCCCGGCGCCACCGACCCGCGTCGCCGCTGGAGCCCCTCGCGCTTCGCCGAGGTCGCCCGTGCCCGGCTCGCCGCGGGGGACGACGTGGTGCTCGTGGGTGACGACTCGGACGTGCCGGCGTCGTCCGCCATCGTCGCGTCGCTGCCGCCCGAGCTCCGGGAGCGCGTGCACGACCTCACCGGGTCACTGCCGCTGCGCGAACTCCCCGACGTCCTCGCCGCCGCCGACGTCATGGTCGGCGACGACTCCGGCCCACGGCACCTCGCCGTCGCCGTGGGCACCCCGACCGTCGGGGTGTTCTGGTTCGGCAACGTGATCAACGCCGGGCCCTTCGACCGCGGTCGGCACCGCGTGCACCTGTCCTTCGTGACGCAGTGCCCGGTGTGCGGCGCGGACGTCACCCAGGTCGGCTGGACCGCCGAGCGGTGCGAGCACGACCCGTCCTACGTGGACCAGGTCGCGCCCGAGGCCGTCCTCGCCGACGTCGAGGACCTGCTCCGCACGCTCTGACGCTGTGCACGGCGCCACGAGCGCCCCGTGCGAGGTTCCGCACTCCGTGGGACGCTCCGGGCCTCGCACGGAGTGCGGAAGCGCGCACCGAGTGGCGGGCGCGTGCGACTGACGGCCTGGAGGCGCGGTGCCAGCACGCACGCGCCTCCAGGCCGCCCCGTGCCGCGTCACGAGCGCCTGGTGCGAGGTTCCACACTCCGTGGGACGCTCCGGGCCTCGCACCGGGTGCGGAAGCTCGCACCAGCGCCCGGCACGCGGACACACGGGAGGCGCGGTGCCAGCCGGCACCGCGCCTCCCGTCCGTCAGCGGCGAGCGGCTACGGCCAGCTCGGCTCCGTCGCCGGCATGATCGACAGCTCGCGGATCTCGCAGCCGGCCGGCTGCGACAGCGCGAAGATGATCGAGTTCGCGACGTACTCCGGCTCGATGAGCTGCGCGTCCGGGCCCGGCTTGTACTGCTCGGTCCGGTCGGCGAAGAAGTTCGTGCGCATCCCGGCGGGGATGATGTTGGTCACGCCGATGCGACCGGCGGTCTCGGCGGCCAGTGCCTGCGAGAACCCGCGGACACCGAACTTCGACGCCGAGTACGCGGTGCCGTCGCCGACGCCGCGCAGGGCGAGCGACGAGGAGATCGTGACGACGCGGCCGTGCGTGGCCTCGAGGGCGGGCAGGGCGGCGCGCACGGTCGAGGCGGTGCCGATCAGGTTGACGCCGACGATCTGCTCCCACTTGCCGGACGAGATCGCGTCGATCGGGGCGGGGGTGTCGATGCCCGCGGCGGTGACGACGGCGTCGAGGCCACCGTGCCGTTCGGCGGCGTCACGGACCGCCTGCTCGACGGCGTCCGTGTCCGAGACGTCCACGGCGACGGCGTCGACGCCCTCGGGGACGGCGTCGATCCGCAGGTCGAGGACGATCGGGGTGCCGCCGGCCTCGGTGACGGCAGCCACGACGGCAGCGCCGAGTCCGGAGGCGCCGCCGGTGACGAGGACGCGGCCGATGGGGGTGGTGGGGACGGGCATGGATGTCCTTTGCGTAGTGGAGCGGGAGTGGTCGAGCTGGTGTGGGACGGCGAGCGGACGCTCAGCCGACGCGTTCGATCGCGGCGGCGAGCCGGGTGGTCGAGCGGCCCGGGTGGAACGGCACGGTGACGACGCGGCCACCCCATTCGGCGAGGGTCGCCGTCTCGGGCAGTTCGCTCGCGGTGTAGTCGCCGCCCTTCGCCCAGACGTCCGGGCGGAAGCGGCGCAGGGCCTCGTCTGGGGTGGACTCGTCGAACACCACGACGGCGTCGACGCAGTCGAGTGCCAGGAGCAGCTCGACCCGGTCGTCCTGGGTCATGATCGGCCGGTCCGGGCCCTTCAGTGCGCGGACCGACGAGTCCGAGTTGAGGCACACGACCAGGCAGTCGCCGAGTGCACGGGCGGCCGACAGGGTGCGGGCGTGCCCGGCGTGCAGCAGGTCGAAGCAGCCTCCGGTCGCGACGACGGTGCCGCCGGCGCTCCGGACGTCGTGCACCAGGCGCATGGCGTCCCGGTCGGCCCCGGGCACGGCGAGCGGCGCGGGGCCGTCGTCGGCGAAGAGCGCGGTGACGCCGCCGGCGGCCAGGTACTCGGACGCGGCGACCACGCCGGCGGAGACCGCCTCGGGGACGTCCGCGCCGGACGCCAGTGCGACGGCGACGCCCGCGGCGAGCCGGTCGCCGGCACCGCAGGGGTCCCCGGCGCTGACGGACGGAGCCGGCACGAAGCGGCTGTCGCCCTGGGCGTCGGCGAGCAGCGCACCGCGGTCACCCATCGTCACCGCGACGGCGCCGGCCTGCCACTGCTCGACGAGCCGGGCGGCGGCGACGGTCGCGAAGGGCACACCGTGTCCCTCGACGTCGGTGAAGCGTCGCGCCTCGGCAGCGTTCGGGGTGGCGACGGTGGTGCCGGGGACGGGGGCGGCGCCCTTGGGGTGCGGGTCCCAGACCACCGGCAGGCGCTCGGCCGCACGGGTGAGGGCGTCACGGAGTGCCGGGGCAGCGGCGACCCCGCGGCCGTAGTCGGCGACGACGATCGCGTCGACGCCGTCGAGGGCGGCGGTCATCGCGTCGGTGGCCTCGGGCACGGGCGGGGTCGCACAGTCCTCGTCGATCCGGACGAGGGCGTGGTCGACGACGCGCACGCGGGTCTTCACGGGGGTGGGGACTCCGGACGGCCCGGCGACGATCGTGACGTCGGGCAGCAGGTCACGGATCTCCTGGGCACGGCCGTCGTCGCTCAGGACGGTGACCAGGGTGACGTCGTGGCCGTCGCGGGCGAGCATCGTCGCGACGAGTCCGGCGCCACCGGCACGGCGGTCGTCGGTGGCGACGTCCACCACGGGGACGGGGGCGTCCGGGCTCAGCCGCTCGCTCGTGCCGGACACGTCGACGTCGAGCAGGGTGTCCCCGACGACGGCGATGCGGAAGCGCGGGCCGGCGGAACGGCCACCGGCGGCACCGGAACGCGGTGCGACGGCAGCGAGCCCGCTCATCGACGGCCCCCGCGACGCAGCGTCGGCTCCATGGCCTTGCAGAGCGCGTGCACCAGGACGAGCTGCGCCTCCTGCACGTTGGCGGACGGCCCCTCGATGCAGATCGCGTCGTCGACCAGGTCGGCGAGCGGGTTCGGTCCGGAGCCGGTCAGCGCGAGGGAGCGGGCACCCACGGCACGTGCGGCCTCGGCGGCCCGCAGCAGGTTCGGGCTCTTGCCGCTCGTCGACAGCAGCACGAGGACGTCACCGGCACGGGCGTGCGCCGACACCTGCCGTGCGAACACCTGGTCGTAGCCGTAGTCGTTCCCGATGGCGGTCACGGCAGAGGTCTCGGCGTGCAGCGAGATGGCCGAGTACGCGGGCCGGTCGCCCTCGAAGCGGCCGGTGAGCTCGGACGTCAGGTGCTGCGCCTCGGCAGCCGAGCCGCCGTTGCCCGCGGCGAGCAGCCGACGTCCGGCGACGAGCCGCCCCGCGATGTCGTCCGCCCACTCGGCGATGTGGTCCCGGTGGTCGACGAGGGAGGCGATCACGGGGACCGACGCCGCGACGTGGTCGACGACGACGCGGGCGCTGTCGGTGACGGCGCGGTCCTCGAGCCCGGTCTGCTGGTCGATGGTCATCGTGCGGTCCTCTCCGTCGACTGCGCGGCGCGGGTGACCCGGCCGGCGTGGGTGGTGCGCGAGCGGCCGGCAGCGGGCCCGGTGGTGCTGGCGGACGAGGTCGCGCCGGCGAGCAGGCGCTCGTAGACGCGTTCGCTGTCGGCCGCGACCTTCTGCCAGGTGTAGCGGGACTCGGCGCGCTGTCGACCGGCACGGCCGTACGCCTCGCGGCGCTCCGGGTCGTCGAGCAGTGCGCCGACGGCCTCGGCCACCGCGGTCTCGTCGCGCGGCGGCACGTGCAGGCCGGTGGCGTCCTCGACGACGGTGTCGATGAGCCCGCCGACGCTCGACGCGACCACCGGGCGGCCGCAGGCCATCGCCTCGAGCGGCACGATGCCGAACGGCTCGTACCAGGGGGCGCAGACGACGACGTCGGCGCTGCGGTAGACGGCGGGCATGTCGTGCTGCCCGAGCTGCCCGCGGAAGGTCACGTGGTCGCGCACGCCGAGCGACCGGGCGAGTGCGTCGAGGCGCTGGTACTCGGGGTCGTCCACCAGGTCGGCGCCGGCGACACCGGCACCGCCCACGACGACGAGCTCGACGTCACGGCCCTGTTCGACCAGTGCGGCGAGAGCGGCGATGGTCGTCCCGACGCCCTTCCGCTGCACGAGTCGCGAGGCGGTGAGCACCCGGAGCGGACGGTCGCGCTGTTCGATGGGGCCGTCCGGACGGAAGAGCGACACGTCGACGCCGCACGGCACGACTGAGATGCGGTGCAGCGGGACACCGAGGGCCTTGAGCTCGAACGCCTCGTCCGAGCA
Source organism: Curtobacterium sp. MMLR14_002 (assembly GCF_001864975.1). NCBI lineage: Bacteria > Bacillati > Actinomycetota > Actinomycetes > Micrococcales > Microbacteriaceae > Curtobacterium > Curtobacterium sp. MMLR14_002. Next base: position 266,197 of record NZ_MJGT01000001.1, on the reverse strand, counting down.
CGTCGCGACGACCTGGTCGACGCTCCGGCCGACGGCGGGTTCGACCCACTCGCGCTCGGCCGGGCTGGTGTCCGCGGCACCCTGGTGCCGGCGCTTCACGACACCCAGGGCGTGGAAGGTCTGCACCACCGGGATCCGCACGCCACCGGTCCGGGCCTGCACCTGCGTCACCGCGTCGAGGGCGGCGTGGCCCGACATCCAGAAGTGCGCGTGCACCACGTCGGGACGGTCGAGGAACCACTCGGCGGCGAGCACCGACGCGAACGTCCCCATGAACGGGAACAGCTCGTCCTTCGGCACGGCACGCGCGGGACCGGCGTCGACGTGCACGACGTCCACACCGGGGCGCAGGGGCACGCGGACGGGCTGCGATGCGTCGTCGCGTCGCGTGTAGACGGTCACGTGGTGGCCGCGGTCGGCCAGTGCACCGGACAGTTCGGCGACGTGGACGTTCTGCCCACCGGCGTCGACCCCGCCGAGCACGGCGAGCGGACTCGCGTGCTCGGACACCATGGCGATCTTCATCGCAGGCTCCCTTCGAGCGCGGCTCCCGCCGCACGGTTCCGTCGCGCACCGCGCGCGACGGCGTCGTCGAGCAGGTCGTCCCAGTCGGCCAGGAACCGACCGAGCGCGTGCCGTGCGAGCACGGCCTCACGCGCCACGAGCCCCCGTCGGCGCGCCTCGTCCGGGTCCTCCAGCAGCAGCCTGGAGGCCCGCACCAGCTCCTCGACGTCGGTCGCGATCGCCCCGGCCTCACCCGGGACCGTGCGGGCCGCGTCCGTCGTCGCGAGCACCAGGACCGGCATGGCCATGTGCATCGACTCGATGAGCGACAGGCCGAGCGAGGTCCAGCGGTTCGGGTGCACGTAGGCCCGCCGTTCGGCCAGCGCCGCGTGCATGGGGTCGGCCTGGACGTCGCCCTGCGCGACCACGCGGTCGCCGAAGCCGAGCTCCGGCAGCCGTTCGGTGCCGATGCCCCAGACGTCGACCGGGGCGACCTCGGCGAAGCGGGGGAGCAGGTCGGTGCCGACGACACGGTTGCGCCGGACGGGTTCGTTGATGACGACGCCGAGGCGCTCGAGCGCACCGGTGTACAGCGGGCCGGGGTCGACGACGCCGTGCTCGACGACGGTGGTCCAGGTGGTGCCGCAGTCCCACATCAGGGCGTTCCAGTGCGTCACGTGCGCGATCGTCAGGTCGTCGCGGTCACGCATCGGGTGCAGGCTGTTCGGCACGTCGACCCGGGGGGCGTTGTGCTCCACGAAGACGATCGGGACGTCACGACCACCGAGCAGACGACGGGCTTCCTCGAGCTCCTCGGTGCGCTGCAGGACGACCACGTCGACCTCGGCCTCGGCGACGTCGGCCGGGTCGATCTCGATCGCGGAGTCCGGCCAGTCGCGCCCGCCGCGGCCGAGTCCCCAGGCGTCGCGCGCCGGGGTGGTCGGGATGAGGTACTCGTGGGGGCCGCGGACGAAGGCGTCCATCCAGCCGCCGTGCACGTGCCACACGAGGATCCGCATGCAGGGCCTTCCGGTCGGTGTCGATGGGCTCGGTCCCCGCCGCTGCCGGAGCAGCAGGAGAAGGAGCAGGAGAAGCAGTGGCGCACGCTACGCAGCGCCTTCTGGGCCGCCCCGCAGACTTCTCCGATCAGTCCGCGAAACGCGGTCGAGGAGCCGCTCGTGGGCCTCCAGGACGTCCGCGATGCGCACTCCGGACAGGCACGGGTGGCCGGGGACCGGGCACTCGCGAGCGCGGCTGAGCCGGCACGGTGCGGCCTGGTCGCCGAGCAGTTCGACGAGCGGGGCGTACGGCGCCCACTTCACGGCGGGGACGACCGGCGAGAACAGACTCACGATGGGCGCCCCGACGGCCGCGGCGAGGTGGGCCGGACCGGTGTTCCCGACGACGACGACCTCGGCGCCGGCGAGGACGGCCGCGAGTTCGGCGGGGCTGGTGCGGCCGCCGAGGTCGATGCCGGTGTCACCCGCCACGGCGGCGGTCAGCGCGCGTTCGCCGGGGGAGCCGGTGACGACGACGGGGACGCCGCGCTCGGCGTAGGCGGCGACGAGCGCACGGTGGTGGGACTCCGGCCACGACCGTGCCGGGACGCTGGCTCCGGGGTGGACGACCACGTAGCGGTCGAGACCGGCCACGGGCGGGGGCGGGACGGCGTCGTGGCGCACCGCGAGCCTCCCGTCGTCGTCCGGCGGCAGCCGGAACCCGGCCGCCTCGGCGATCCGCAGCGCGCGCTCGGGCTCGGGGAGGTCCTCGGGCAGGTCCTCGCCGGGGCGCAGCCGCACGTCGAGCAGTGACCCGGGGTGGTCGACCGAGGCCCCGGAGACCCGGGGGACCCCGGCCAGGCGCAGGAGCAGCGCGAGGGGCAGGGGCGACTGGTGGAAGGACGTCAGGACGACGGCCTCGTCGGGCTGCTCCTCGGCGACCAGCGCGCGGAACTCGGCGAGCAGGGCGTCGTCGATCGGGCGTGCGGTCTCGGTGACCCACGGTGCCGCCCACACCCGCACCCGGTCGATGCCGGGCAGCAGGTCGGCGGCCGGCGCCCCCTGCGGTCCGCACAGCATCGTCACGTGCGCGGCCCCGGCGGCGACCGCGCGCACCGCGGGTCCGGCGACCAGGACGTCGCCGAACGAGTCGAGCCGGGCGACGAGGACGCGCCGACCGGCGCTCACGCCCGGTCCGCCACGCTGCCGACGTGCTCGAGCACCAGGGTGACGGCCTCGTCCAGGTCCGCGGCGACGGTGTCGGCCTCGTCGATCTCCTGGGCGCGGGTGCGCGGGGTGGGCACGAGGATCCCCTGCGCGCCGGCGTTCCGCGCGGCCTGGACGTCGGCGCCGATGTCACCGACGACGACGATCGACTCCGGCGGGATGCCGAGCCGCTCGGCGGCGTCGAGGACCATCCCGGGCCGGGGCTTCCGGCAGGCGCAGTCGTCGCCGGCGTCGTGCGGGCAGACGCACCACACGTCGAACGGGCCGACGAGCTCGTCGACCCGGGCGTTGGTGGCGTCGACCTGTTCGCGCGTGGCCATGCCCTTCGCGATCACCGACTGGTTCGTGACGACGCCGAGCTGCAACCCGGCGGCACGCGCCCGGTCGACGGCGCGGCGGGCACCGGGGACCGGGACGACCAGGTGCGGGTCGGCGTTGTACGGGACGTCCACCACGAGGGTGTCGTCGCGGTCGAGGAGCAGGCCGCGGATGACGCGGTCCGGTGCGAGGGCCATGCTCCGTGACTACCGGTCCACGGCCGGGGACCACCCCAGGAAGAGCCGCGGAGCGCGGTCCCGGCAGGACCGTCAGCGTGTCGGGTCTACCGTCGCGGCGGTGACCGCCCTCGAGAAGCTGCCCGACCCCGACGGACGCCCGGAACTGCTCGTCCTCCGTGCCATCAAGCTCGGCGACCTGCTCGTCGCCGTCCCCGCACTGCACGCGCTCCGCCGCGCGTTCCCCGACCACCGCATCACCCTGGCCACCACGGCGTGGCTGGCGCCGGTCGTCGAACTCGTGCCGGCGGTGGACGTCCACCTGGCCCAGCACGGTCTCGACCACCCGATCGCGGTGCCGCACGGTGCCGTCGACATCGCCGTCAACCTGCACGGCGCCGGCCCGGAGTCCTCGGACCTCGTCGCCGCGCTCGCCCCGCGCCGGGTCATCGGGCACGCCGACCCGACCCACGACTACGAGGGCCCGGAGTGGCCGGACGACGTGCACGAGCGCGACCGCTGGGCGGACCTGCTCACGTGGCACGGCATCCAGGCGGACGCCACCGAGGTGCACATCGACCGCCCCGCCGAGCCGCCGGTGGTCGCCGACGCGGCCGTCGTGCACGTGGGTGCCTTCCACGGTGCGCGGCACTGGCCGACGGACCGCTTCGCCGACGTGGTGCGCGGGCTCCGGGCGCGCGGTGCCGACGTGGTCCTGACAGGAGGCTCGGACGACGTCGTGCGCGCCCGTGCCGTCGCCGACGCGGCTGGCCTGGCGCCGGAGGCGGTCCTGGCCGGTGCCCTGGACCTGCAGGCCTTCGCCGCGGTGATCGCCGCGGCGCGGCTCGTCGTCACGGTCGACACCGGCGCTGCGCACCTGGCGACCGCGTACGGGGTGCCGTCGGTCGTGCTGTTCGGCCCGGCCCCGCCCGAGGCGTGGGGCCCGCCGTCGACCGGTCCGCACATCGTGCTCACCGACGCCTCGGTGCGTCGCGGCGACGTCTTCGCCGAGGACCCGGACCCGGCGATCCTGGCCGTGACCGCGGACGACGTGCTCGGCGCGGTGGACCGGCTCCGGGTGACCGCTCAGGCGGCCGGGCGGTAGCGTCGACCGAGAGCCACCCGGACCTGCCGGACGCTCGGAGGGAGTCCTTCGTGTTCGAAGCCGCGAACATCCGTGACTGGATCGGTCTGCCGGTCGTCGACGAGGCCGACGACAAGGTCGGCACGCTCGAGAGCATCTACTACGACACCGCCACGTCCGAGCCGGCGTTCGGTGCCCTGACCACCGGCATGGTCGGGTTCCAGAAGCTCGTCTTCGTCCCGCTGTTCGGCGCCACCGTCGCCCCGAAGCACCTGCGTGTGACGTTCCCGAAGAAGCTCGTCAAGGACGCCCCGTCGATCTCGACCGATGGCGAACTCGACGCCGCGACCGAGCCCGAGCTGTTCCAGCACTACGGGCTGGAGTACCGCACCGGCAGCGGTGGCGAACGCCGGCTCGGACGCCGCTGAGCCCGTCCCGCCCCACCGACCGACCCCACCCGACCGACCGATCCGCCGCACCCGCCCGGAGGCCGCAACTGCTCCGCACCGCCCGTACGACGCTGCTCGCCGCCCTGGCGGCGGTCGCCGTCGTCGGGCTGGTGGTGGCCGGTGTCGCGGCACCGGGGCCGGTGGAACCCGCGTCGGCCGCGCCGATGTGGCCCGTTCCGCAGCCCTACCCGGTGCCGGACGACCCGACCGAATCGCTCGCCGACCTCCCGCCCGGCAGCGAGTACGTCGCCCTCGGCGACTCGTACTCCGCCGGGTACGGGCTGGGCGACCGGACCCGGCTGCCCACGAGCGCGTGCGTGCAGTCGGCCCGTGACTACCCGCACCGGCTCGCGGCGCGGTTCGGCCTCGACCTGACCGACGTCACGTGCGCGGGGGCCACCAGCGAGGACGTCACGACCGGACACCAGTTCACGGGCGTCCCCCCGCAGATCGAGTCGCTGTCGTCGCGCACCCGGCTCGTGACCCTGACGATCGGCGGCAACGACGCGGACCTGTTCGGCACCGCCGCGTCGTGCCTGGCGATCTCGGCCGACGGCCCGGTGTTCTCCGGACGTGACGCGCCGTCGTGCGAGAGCACGCTCGTGCAGGACGGTGAGGACCAGCTCAGCGTGAAGATCCAGTCGCGGGTCGCGCTCGGGATCGCCGACACCCTCGCAGCGGTGCAACGGGCCGCGCCGAACGCCGTCGTCGTGTTCCTCGGGTACCCGGCGATCTTCCCGGACGCCGAGCACACCCCGGCGAAGGGCTGCTTCCGCTCCGCGCTCGACCTCGGCACGCTCGCGGGATCGTTCCCCTCGGACACCTTCCCCTTCACCGACGACGACGTGGCGTACCTGCACGGCGTGCAGGAGGAGCTCGACGCCGTGTCCGCATCCGCCGCCGACGCCGCCGGGGTGCGGTTCGTCGACGTCCTCGAACGCACCGAGGCCCACTCGGCCTGCGCCCCGGCGGACGAGCGCTACGTCGCCGGCGTCAGCCTGACCGGCTCGAGCGACCTGCGACGGATCGACCTCAAGGCCGGCGCCCTGCACCCGAACGGCCGCGGTGTCGCGTACCTCACCGACCAGATGGCCGACGCGATCCGGGAACTCGCCGGCTGACCCGTCCGGACCCCGCGCTGTCCGTGTGCGCCGCCGGTGGGACGACGCACACCGGAGCCGCCGTCTCACGGACGACGTCGTGGAGCAGTGCGCCGGACAGCACCCGCACGTGCCCCCGTCCGAGCACCACGAGCGACGCCCGCCGGGTGCGCGACGCGATGGCGTGCCCCGGATGTCCCTCGACGAGCAGCGGCCGGATCCGCACCGCAGGGAACCGCGCGGTCAGGTCCTCGGTGACCCGCTGCAGCAGTTCGGCGTTCCGGGCGCGCCACCGCAGGGGATCCTCGGCGAAGTCGGTGAGCCCGGTCCGGGTCAGCACGGGCATCTCCCACGCCCGGAGCAGCGTCAGTCGTCGGTGCAGCCGGACGGCCTCGGCCACGGCGATCGAGACGGCCCGTTCGTCGATGGGATCCTCGACGGCCAGCACCACGTCGCCGTCGATCGGGTGCGGGCCCTCGGGGACGATCACGGTCGGCACGGCCGCGCGGACCGCGACCCGCGCCGGGTCGCCGCCGGCGGTCGAACCCCGTCGGCTCCGGAAGGTCCCGATCACCAGGAGGTCACCGCCGTCGGACTCCTCGACCAGGGCGGTGGCGAACGGTCCGGCGTGCCGGTGCACCTCGACGGTGACTCCGGGCAGGGCGGCACGAGCGGCCTCGGCCAGGCGGTCGGCGACCGGTCGGGGGCCCTCGATCGCCGGGTCGGCACCGATGATCCGGATCCGCTCGATCCCGCTGTCCGCGCGGGCGGCGATCCACCGCAGCGCCTCGTCGTGCGGCATCGCGGCGTCCGCGGCCAGCGTCACCGTCGTCCATCGTTCGTCCATCCCGATCGGCCTCCTCCATCGCAGGTCCTCCGGGGGCGTCACACGGCGCTCCGTGCGCCACACGGTACTCCCGGCGCGGACGTGGGGAACCGGCGGTGGAACCGGGCACGTCGGGTGGTGCGCGGCGCGTGTGTGGTGATCCGGGCCTCCCGGCCGGGTCTGCGTAGTCTCGGGACGTGGTCGTGAGCGCCGGACTGTTGCTGCACCGGACCGGTCCGTCCGGGCCCGAGGTCTTCCTCGCGCACATGGGCGGACCGTTCTGGCGGAACCGGCCGCGTGCCTGGTCGATCCCGAAGGGCCTGGTCGAGGCGGGCGAGGAGCCGCTCGGCACCGCACTGCGCGAGTTCGCGGAGGAGATCGGCGTGTCCGTCCCGGTGACCGCCGCCGACCTGACCGACCTGGGGGAGTTCCGGCAGGCGTCGGGCAAGCGGGTGCGGGTCTTCGCCGCACCGGCGTCGGGGTTCTCGGTCGACACCGTGCGCAGCAACACCGTGCGGCTCGAGCTGCCGCGCGGGTCGGGACGCTTCGTGGAGGTACCCGAGGTGGACGACGCACGGTGGGTCGGCCTCGACGAGGCGCGGGAGCTGGTGGTCGCCGGGCAGGTCGCGGCGCTCGACGCCCTGGTGGCGCTGGGTTGGGGTGCTGGCGGTTCCTGACGCGCCGCTCGGTTTGGTCGAGGGGTCACGAACTGTCGTCCGGCGGCCCTCCAGCCGACACTTCTCGGCCACCCGGCGACCGGCACGCGGCAGGTCGTGACCACTCGGCGGGACCTTCTTGCTCGTGTCGTGCCCCGGACACGAGCCGCGCCCGCTGGATAGCCTGAGGGGGTGTCGGGTTCTCCGGCACCACAGCAGGGGAGTACGCATGCGGCGCTGGCGCGCGGTCACGGCTGGGCTGACGGCCCTCGCACTCGGAGCAGGACTCGCGATCGGCGGCGCGACCAGCGCGTCGGCGGAGCCGGTCGGCAACTGGGGGACCTTCACCCTCAGCGGAGCGAGCCGGGCCTACACCGGCACGATGACGCTCGCCGGGTTCCCCGAGACGACCTTCACGTCGGACTCCCGGCAGTCGACCGTCGTCAGCGGGGCATCGACCTGGCAGTCGGCGTCGACCCCGTCGGGCGCGGTCTACGGGACGAGCCGCGGCCAGACCTACATGAACCAGCGGCCGAACGTCGACTCGCCCACGACCGGCGCCTCGACGACCACCTACACGTTCGCCGAGCCGACGCCGGGTGCCCAGAGCTGGTCGTTCGTGCTCGGCGACGTCGACGCGGACCGGGCGACCATCTCGGCCACCGTCTCCGGGGGTGGCGCCGCGACCGCGGAGCAGCTCGGCTACGTGAGCTCCTACAACTCGTGCTCGGCCGCCGTCGCCGGAGGGCCGTCGTGCACCGCCGACCCCGACGGCACCACCGGGCAGGACCGGCCCACCTGGGACCCGGCCACCCGGACCTTGACGGGCAACACCGGTGCGGTCGACACCGCCGGTGCCACGGCCTGGTTCACGCCGACCGTGTCGCTCACCAGCCTGACGATCACGTACCAGCAGCGCAGCGGGTTCCCGGTGTACCAGACCTGGTTCGCCAACCGCACCGCCGCGATCACCGGCACGGCGACCCTTGACGGAGCGCCGATCCCCGGGGCGATCGTCCGTGTCACCGCTCCGCGCGGCACCGTCTACACGACGACCACCAACCCCGACGGCACCTACGCGTTCCCGCAGCTGCCGGTCATCGCGAACTACCGCGTCGAGATCACCCCGCCGGACGGCGCCGAGGGTCCTGACCAGCCCACGAGGGTCTCCCTCGCCCAGGCAGGCTCACCGGGCGGCGTGGACCAGCAGGCCGACTTCGCGTTCACGTCGCCGGAGGACACCGTGTCGGTCATCGGCACCGTGGTCGACGAGGACGGCCGACCGGTCTCGAACCTCGAGGTCGTCATCACCGACCCGGACTCCGGGGACGTCCTCGTCGACACCACGACGAACAGCGACGGCGTCTACACCGGCTCGGACCTGCCGGCGGACACCGACCTCGACGTGTCCGTCGCCGACGAGCCGCCCGTGACCATCACGACCGGCGACGGCGACGCGGCACCCGCGGTCCCCGACGAGATCGACGCCCCGGCCGCCGTCGTCGCGACGGTCGCGGGTGTGGTCTCGCTCGACGGTGCACCCGTGCCCGCCGGCGCGGTGGTCGAGCTCGTCGACGGCACCGGCACCGTGGTCGCATCGACGGTGACCGATGCCGACGGTCGCTACGTCTTCGCCACCGCGGCCGGCACGTACACCGTCCGGACCGAACGACCGGAGCCGGGGGCGACCGGGGCGACCTCGAACGCCGGTGTGACGGCCGTCGCTGGCGAGCGTGCTGCGTCCGACCTGCCGTTCGCCTCCGCCGCCCCCGCAGCCGAGGTCACGACCGACCAGCCGGGCACGGTCGTCGACACGAACGGCGAACCCGTTCCCGACGTCGAGGTCGTCGCGACTCCGACCGACCCGCAGTCCGGCGATCCCGTGTCGGTCGTCACGGACGACGACGGTGCGTTCGACCTGACCGGCCTGCAGCCCACGACCGAGTACGTCGTCTCGGTCGACGTCGAGGGGGCCGAGACTGCGACCGTCGTCACCCCGGAGTCCGGGGCTGCGACACCGCTGGCGTTCGTGGTGCGGGCCGCGGCGGGTCCGGCGCCGGCTCCTGCTCCGTCGCCGTCGCCGTCGCCGAGTGGCTCTCCTTCGGCGGCTCCGACCGGCCCCGCTGCCGGCTCGGGCTCGGGCTCCGCGCCGGTCTCGGGCCAGGGCGACGCGGGCGACGGTGGACCGTTGGCGTACACGGGGGCGGACCTCGGGCCGGGGCTCATCGCCGCCGGGGTGCTCGTGCTGCTCGGTGCGGCGCTGCTGACCTACCGCGCGCTGCGCAACCGCCGCCGCACGGACCACCTGCAGGACTGACCGGGCTGCGGGCGCGGTGGCGGCGGTCGCGGTCGCGGTGGCGGTCGCACAACACGCCGCCCGCGTCCGCCGAGAGGTCACGAACCGTCGCCCGACGACCCGCCAGACGACAGTTCGTGCGACCCCGAAGCCCCGCCAACGGCATGTCGTGACCACTCGGCGCCGGGCCGTGGGCCTTCGTCGCGGTCGCACAACACGCCGCCCGCGTCCGCCGAGGGGTCACGAACCGTCGCCCGCCGACCCGTCAGACGACAGTTCGTGCGACCCCGACGCACCGCCAACGGCATGTCGTGACCACTCGGCGGCCGGGCACCGCGCGCGTCCGCCGCAACCGCACAACGCGCCGCCGCGGGGACGCCGAGGGGTCAGAAACCGTCGCCCGCCGACCCACCAGACGACAGTTCGTGCGACCCCGACGCCCCACCAACGGCATGTCGTGACCACTCGGCGAACGCACCCGCGCCCGCGGCCCCCGCACCGCACCGCACCTAGCGCGTCCGCGGCCGCCGCACCGAACCCGTGACGACGCCGATCGACCCCGTGACCGTCTGGATCGCCCGCCCGACGACCGGCACCGACGTGGTGACGACCGCGAGCGACGACGTGATGGCCTCGATGGACGAGGTCGACAGGTGCTCCTGTGCGTGCGAGTGCACCGGGAACCCACGGCGCGCCAGCACGACGACCCCGAGCGCCCCGACCAGCACCGCGGCACCGGCGAACGGCAGGTACTGCAGCCCGACGATCCCGAGCGCCTGCCCGCCGAACGCCGCACCACCGGCGATGCCGATGTTCGACGCGCCGTTGACCAGCGCGCCCGCGATGTCGGGGGAGACGCCTCCCGCGCGGATCGCCGCGGCCATGAAGAGCGTGCCGGTCGTGCCGTTCGCGGCCATCCAGATGCCCGCGACGACCATCGTCCCGATCAGGGAGCCGTGCACGAACGGCATCGTCGCGAAGGCCACGACCATCACGGCGACCGAGGCGATCAGCGTCTGCCGGGGCGCACGGTCGACGAACATGCCGGCGAGCCAGAGCCCGACGACACCGGTGCCACCGAGCACGAGCAGCGCCCCGCTGACCATGCCGGCGTCGAGCCCGGCGTCGATCGCGTACGGCCCGATGTAGGTGTAGACGACGTAGTGCCCGCCGAACAGGAGCATGTCGGCGATCACGACGGACAGCAGTCCGGTGCGCGCCCAGGCCTTCGGCGACCCGATGTGCGGCGACGAGGCACCGCGGACGGCGGGCAGGAACAGCAGGGCGACGACCGCGAGTGCCGCTGCGGCGACACCGACGGAGAACACGGCCTGGCGCCAGCCGATGTGCTGCGCCACCCAGGTCGCGACGGGCACGCCGAGCACGAACCCGAGCGAGCTGCCCGAGTACACGAACGCGATCGCCCGCCCGGCCAGCCGCGGCGGGACGATCCGGGTGGCGTACGCCGAGGCGACCGAGAAGAACAGGGCGTGCGCGATGCCGCCGACGACCCGTCCGGCACAGACCACGGCGAACGACGGCGCGAGCGCGACCATCAGGTTCGACACGGTGTAGCCGACGAGCGTGGCGACGAGCACGGTCTTGCGGGGCAGCTTCGCGGTGAACGCGGTGAGCGGCAGCGCGAGGAGTGCGACGGCCGCGGCGTACACGGTGATGACGATGCCCATGGTGGCCTCGGTCACGCCGAGGTCGGCGCTCATCGTGCCGAGCAGCCCGACGGGCATGAGCTCGGTGGTGATGGCGAAGAACGTGGCCAGTCCGAGCACGGCGATGCCGACGATCGACTGGCTGGTGACGGTGATCGGCCGCGTGTGGGTCGACACGGCCGAGGTGGTGGTGTTGGTGGACACGCTGCTGACCTCCTCCGAGGCACGGGGGAGCGCGCGACGATGCCGATCGTTCTGACGGCGGTGACCGGGAGGGTCTGCGGGGCGCGCTCGCTGGCGGATGTGGATGATGTGGGTACGACTCCACGACGAGTGCGCTCATCCAGTGTTGCACGATGGAACGACTCTCGCGAGGGCATCCAGCAAATACATCGGAGCGCTCCAACGAAACACTCAGGTACTGATCGCCCGCTCAGTACTCGTTCGTCACCCGGCCCTGGACCCCGCCGCCGCGCAGCTCGATCGTCAACGTGCCGCTCCTGGACTGCGCGGACATCGACACCGACCCGTGCAGCGCCGCCTGCCGCGGGAAGCACGCCGTCGACGACTCGATGCGGTCCGCCGTCGCCACCAGGCAGATCGTCGACCGGTCGGTCCCGATGCCGGCCCAGACGTTCCAGGGCGTCTCGGCGGTCCCGCCGTCGAGCGCCCGGTTCGTGAAGACCAGTCGCGTCGTGTGCAGACTCACCGGCGCAGCGACCGGCCCCGGCAGCTGGTCGGCGTACGTCTGCGGGACGTCGAGCAGCTGTTCGAGCGTGATCGTCCCCGCTGTCGGCGTGACGCTCGGCGCTGCGACGACGTCCGGTCGCGCGGTCCCGACGAGTGTCCCGGCGGCGAACGCGACGCCCACCGCCGCGGCCGCGCCGCCCGCGATCCAGGCGCGTGGCCGCTCCGTCCACAACCACCGCCGCCACCGGGTCCGTCCGGTCGGCTCGGCCTGGAGGCCCGGCTCGTCCCCGCCGCCGCCCCGCGCGTCGTCGACGTGGTCGCCCCCACCGCCGTCGGTCGCCTCCGCCACGTCGGCGCCGGCAGGCACCGCCGCCGCGCTGGCGGGGAAAGACACGGGCACCGCGTCAACGGGCAAGGACACCGGCACGGGCCCTGGACCCGATCGCGTCGCGGACGGGACGGACGTGCGGACCGGATCCGGGCCTCCCGGCAGCGGATCCCGCGCCGTCGCGACCGCACGCGCGCGGGGTCGCCGTCCGCGTTCCAGGTCCTGCAGGGCGATCCGGGCGCGCGCCGCGTCCGCCGGGCTCGATCCTGCTCCCCAGGCGACGGCCTCGAGCCGTGCCCGTTCCGCTGCCACGTCGTCGTGGGCCATGCGCACTCCCGCTCTGCCGGTCGCGTGGACAGGTCCATCGTGGCACCGCACAGCCGTGCGCGCGCACCCAGAACGAGGGAGTAGGCGTGGTGCATGAGCACCGACCCCATGCCGCAGCACGACGCCGACGCCGAGACCCTCGAGCCGCTGAGCCACGACACCCAGTCCGGCGAGGCCGACTACGTCGCGACCAGCCCCGGCGGTGCCGGCACGGAACGCCACGTGCCGACCGCCGACGAGGAGCAGGGCCGCGGCACCGAGTACGACCCGGTCGACCAGGGACCGCAGCAGGAGGGCCAGGGCGGCTAACGGACCACCCGGCGCAGCACGGCGCGTTCGCCGTACGTCCAGGCCGCACTCGTCACGACGTAGAGCGCGGCGGCCAGCGGTGCGATCGCCGCGAACACGACCGTGACGAACGGCACGTACCGACCCACGGCGGCGGTTGCGGCGGCTCCGGGGACGCCCGGTTCCGGTGCCGGCACCGGGTTCCAGTGCGCGTTCGACCGGCGGCTGAGCTCGACGACGACCGCGAGCACCGCCAGCAGGAGCAGCACCACCCAGGCGTGCACCCACAGCGGCGTCGTCAGGGTGACGACGAGCGAGTGGCCGAGCGGGACCCCGACGAGCGTCGCCTCCAGCAGGGCGTTCGTGGTGCCGCCGATCGAGGCGTGCGTGAACAGGGCGTAGACGAGCGACACGACGGGTGCCTGCGCCAGGACGGGCAGGCAGCCGGCCAGCGGCGAGACCTTCTCGTCGGTGTACAGCTGCTGCATCGCCCGCTGCAGGCGCTGGGTGTCGCGGCCGTACCGCTTCCGCAGCGCCGCGAGCTGTGGTGCGAGGCGCCGGCGGTCCCGCTCGGCCCGCACCTGCAGCACGGACAGCGGGACGAGCACCAGGCGGACGGCCAGGGTGAGGAGCACGACGGCGATCGCCGCGGCGAACGAGCCGGCCACGGGGGAGAGCGCCGCGGTGAGGGCGGTGACGAGGTCAGCGCCGCCGTGCAGCAGCGCGCCGATGAGGGGCAGGGTGGACAGGTCCATGACGGTTCCGATCGGTGGTGGGTCAGCGGGGTGCGCGAGCGGCCCGGCCACCGGTCGGTGGTCAGGCCGGGGTCGCGACCCCCGGTGCCCGTGAGCGGACGTGACCGTCGGCGTCGGGGTGGCTCCACCCGATCCGGGTGACCAGGTCGGGCACCGCCGGCCGGTCCGAAACGGATGCCGACCCGATCCCGAGGACGGCCGCCAGCACCGCGACGAGCAGCCGGGCGACGACGACGGTCACGGCGACCGCGGTCAGTCCGAGTGCTGTCACGGCCAGCAGGGGCAGCACCCCGGCGGCCGGGTCGCCGAGCACCAGCGCGGCGGTGGCGCGGAGCAGCAGCAGGACGGCGGTCATGGTCCGTTCAGCGTAACGCCCGCGTGCCGTCGAGGACCGGAAGGTGCGGCGGGGGAGGATCACGGCATGACCGCAGGTTCGCCGAGCACCCCAGCGACCGTCGCGCTCGAGGCGGCCGGGGTCCCGTACACGCCGCACGTGTACGAGCACCACGAGAGCGCCACCAACTTCGGAGAAGAGGCCGCCGCCGCCCTCGGGCTGCGCGAGGAGCAGGTCTTCAAGACACTGGTCGTCTCCGTCGACGGCACCCTCGCCGTCGCGATCGTGCCGGTGGCGAACCGGCTCGACCTCAAGGCGATCGCCGCAGCCGTCGGGGGCAAGAAGGCGACGCTGGCCGATCCCGCCCTCGCCGAGAAGCGCACAGGCTACGTGGTCGGCGGGATCAGCCCGGTCGGCCAGAAGACCCGGCTCCGCACCGTCCTCGACGAGTCGGCGCTGTCGTACGCGAGCATCTTCGTGTCCGGCGGACGTCGCGGCTTCGACGTCGAGGTGGCACCGACCGACCTCGCACGGATCACCGAGGCGGTCGCCGCACCCATCGCGCGGACCTGAGTCGAGTCGCCGCAAGTTTTTTCGGCACCCGGGAATGACCCGGGCCCTCCTGCGTTGCATTGAGTCGACGGCACTCAAGTTCCCCAGGAGGTCCCTTTGCCAGAGACGTTCGGCCCGACCGGTAGCAACGACTCGTTCGACGAGTTCCTCGCCCGCCTGCTCGCGGCACAGCGCACCGGTGACCAGCAGCGCGTCCGTGCGTTCGGTCGACCGGTCGACATCACCCGGCTGCTCAGCCGCCGGACCCACGAGCTGCTCCAGCACACCGCCGAGTACGCGGTCGCGCAGGGGCAGCGCGAGATCGACGCACTGCACATCCTGCACGTGCTCGTCCGCACCGAACCGTTCGACGCCGTCGTGCGTTCCGCCGGGGTCGATCCCCAGCGACTCGCCGAGGAGATCGAGCAGCGCCTGCCGATGGCGCACGAGCCGCTGGCCGAGCAGACCGGCCGCCCGGCACTGACCGGCACCGCCCAGCGCATCCTCGTCGAGGCGACGCAGGCCGCGCGGGGCTTCGGCAGCACCTACACCGACCCCGAGCACGTCTTCTTCGCGCTCGTGATGGACCAGGAGACCGTGACCGGCCAGCTGCTCGCCAACGCCGGGATCACCCCGCAGGTCATGCAGGACTACGCCCAGCAGGCCGCGGCAGCAGCACGAGAGGGGCGCCCCATGCCCGGAACGAACGACGCCGTCGGCACCGACCAGGCCACCGACAGCGACACCCCGACGCTCGACCAGTTCGGCACCGACCTCACCGAGCGCGCCCGTGACGGACACGTCGACCCGGTGATCGGCCGCGCCGACGAGATCGAGCAGACCGTCGAGATCCTGCTCCGTCGCACCAAGAACAACCCGGTGCTGATCGGTGAGCCCGGCGTCGGCAAGACCGCGATCGTCGAGGGCCTCGCCCAGCGCATCGTTGACGGTGACGTCCCCGCCCTGCTGCAGGGCAAGCGGGTCGTCGCGCTCGACCTGCCCGGCATGCTCTCCGGCACCCGCTACCGCGGCGACTTCGAGGAGCGCCTCACCAAGGCGATGGACGAGATCGCGGCGCACGCCGACGAGCTCATCGTCTTCGTCGACGAGCTCCACACCGTCGTCGGCGCCGGTGGCGGCGGCGAGGGCGGCTCGATGGACGCCGGCAACATCCTCAAGCCCCGGCTCGCCCGCGGCGACCTGCACCTGGTCGGCGCGACGACGCTCAACGAGTACCGCCGGATCGAGAAGGACGCCGCGCTCGAGCGCCGGTTCCAGCCCGTCACGGTGGGGGAGCCGAACGTCGAGGACGCCGTCGCGATCCTGACCGGCCTCGCCCCGCGCTACGAGGAGCACCACGGCGTCGCCTACACGCCCGAGGCACTCCGCGCCGCCGTCGAGCTCTCGCACCGCTACGTGACCGACCGGCACCTGCCGGACAAGGCCATCGACCTCATCGACCAGGCCGGTGCACGCCGCCGCCTCGCCCTGTCGGGCGACGTCGACGTCGAGGCACTGCGTGCCCAGGTCGCCGACCTGACGGCCCGCAAGGACCGCGCGGTCGCCGAGGAGCACTACGAGGAAGCGTCCGACCTGCGCGACGAGATCGTCGGACTGGAGGCCCGGATCACCGCCGCCTCGTCGGCGGACGCCAGCCGCGCCTCCCGTCCGGAATCCGCGGACACGTCGATCACGGAGGCCGACATCGCCGCCGTGGTGTCCCGCGCCACCGGGATCCCGGTGACCCGCCTCGGCTCGGCCGACAAGACGCGGCTCGCCGCGCTCGAGTCCGAGCTGCACGACCGCGTCGTCGGCCAGGACGACGCCGTGCGGGCGATCGCGAAGGCGGTGCGGCGCAGCCGGACCGGCATGGGCGACCCGCGTCGTCCGGTGGGCAGTTTCCTGTTCCTCGGCCCGACGGGGGTCGGCAAGACCGAACTCGCGAAGGCCCTGGCGTCGTCGCTGTTCGGTGACGAGTCCGCCATGCTCCGCTTCGACATGAGCGAGTTCGGCGAACGCCACACCGTGTCCCGCCTGGTCGGTGCCCCTCCCGGGTACGTCGGCTACGACGAGGCCGGCCAGCTCACCGAGCGTGTCCGTCGCAACCCGTACTCGGTGATCCTGCTCGACGAGGTCGAGAAGGCCCACCCGGACGTCTTCAACCTGCTGCTGCAGGTCCTCGACGACGGCCGACTCACCGACGGGCAGGGGCGGACCGTCGACTTCCGGAACACGGTCGTCATCATGACGTCGAACATCGGCTCGGAGTTCCTGGCCTCCCGCTCGGGAGCGCTCGGGTTCTCCCCGGTCGGTGCCACCGAAGGCTACGCGGAAGACGACCTGCGGGCCCGCGTGATGGGCAAGCTGCGCGGGGCGATGCGGCCCGAGTTCATCAACCGCATCGACGAGATCGTGCTGTTCCGCAAGCTCGACCGGTCCCAGATCGCGTCGATCGTGTCGCTGCTGCTGCAGGACACGGCGCTCCGGCTGGTCGCACAGGACATGCTCCTGTCGGTGTCCGACGCCGCGGTCGACTGGCTCGCCGAGCACGGGTACGAGCCCGAGTATGGCGCCCGCCCGCTCCGTCGGCTCATCCAGCGCGAGGTCGACGACCGCATCGCGACCCTGGTGGTCGAGGGCGGGGTCACCGCGGGTGACACCGTGCGGATCGACGTCGAGGGCGATGCCCTGACTGCGAGCGTCGCGGAGCACGCGGCGGTCTAGTCCGGTCGCACGCACACGAAGGCCCGGTACCGATTCGGTACCGGGCCTTCGGCGTGCGCGGACCGCCGCGGTGTTGCGCTGCGCGCCGCCGCCGCGCGCCGTGCGTGCTCCGTCACACCGTGCGAGGTTGCCCGCACCGTGCGCGCCTGCGATCCCGCACCGTGCGCGCGGGCTGTCACCGGTCCGCGGACGACGCACGGTGCAGCCGGGAGGCCCTGCTCCGGTGCTCGACGGGAACTCGGCACGCAGCCTGCTCGTCGACACGAGAACACGAACCTCGCACCGTGATCAGCCTGTTCAGGAATGCAATTCCGGATGTTTTCCGGAAAAGGGGTTGCGCTCCGATTTGCGGTGCCGATAGTGTTCACTCGTCGCGAACGGTCGAACATTCGACCCGGACGACTCCGCCAGCTCGAGACCGAAAGGGGGCCGACCATGATGATCTCCGCAACCACTCCGTTCCGTGGAATCCGTGGACGCGTCGGTACCCCGTTCCGCGTCCGCTGACCCGGGGCGTCCCACTCTCCTGACACCTGTGCCTCCGGGCACCGTGCGCTGAGCCGATCAGGCTCGCGCAGCACCGGTTCGTTCGTCTGCTGAACGGCTCGTCGACTCGTCGATGCGCGCCGTCCGATCTGCGCGGACGACGCCGGAAGAATGTCGGTGGACAGTGCGACGCTCTCGGTGTCGACGAGCATTCCGCGATCGTTGTCCGAACATTTCCGGACCATCCCGGAGTGCATTCTCGCGCATTCATTTCCTGCTGCCCGCAACCCGGGCGGATTCGTCCTGCCCGACACCCGGGCAGCTCTGCCGTGCCCTGAAGGGGAACACCGTGTCCACGAAGACCACCACCCGTCCACCCGATACCCGCGCGGTGCGCCGTCGGGTCTCACTCGCCGACCGCATCGCACTCCGAGTCGGGATGTCGCTCATCATCTGGAGCCGACGCACCCGCAAGGAGCGGCCCGAGGTCGACCTCGCCACGCTGGCCCGCATGGAGCGCGAACGCCAGCAGCGCGAGGCCGACTGGATCACCCAGGGCGCCGCCATGCGGATGTGGCGCTGACCCGCGGCGCTGCGGCGCCGCGCTGTCGTCGGCGTCACGCACGCACGGTGCGTCATCCCGGAGCCCGTGCGGCCGGAACGGCTCGGTGCGAGGAAACAGCCTCGCA
The DNA here is from genome assembly GCF_001864975.1 of Curtobacterium sp. MMLR14_002. Classification (NCBI taxonomy): domain Bacteria; kingdom Bacillati; phylum Actinomycetota; class Actinomycetes; order Micrococcales; family Microbacteriaceae; genus Curtobacterium; species Curtobacterium sp. MMLR14_002. The sequence continues at coordinate 247,723 of NZ_MJGT01000001.1, read as the reverse complement.
CCGAGCCACCTTCGGCGAACCGTCCGGCGGAACCCGCACCGTGCCGCGAACGGTCGGCCCCGCACGAGGCGACCAGCCTCGCACCGTGCGCCGACGGGTCGGACGCACCCCGGGCCTCCCGTACCGTTGGCGGGTGACCGAAACCGCAGCTGCACTCGTCGAACGCCTCACCGCCCTCGTGCCGGACTTCCCGAAGCCGGGGGTGCTCTTCCGTGACGTGACGCCGGTGTTCTCGGACGCCGTCGCGTTCGGCCGCGTGTGCGAAGCACTCGCGGCACCGTTCGCGGTCGGAGCCGGGTTCGACGCCGTCGCCGGCATCGAGGCCCGCGGCTTCGCACTGGCCGGGGGCATCGCCGCCCAGCACCAGGTCGGCGTGCTCACCGTGCGCAAGGCGGGGAAGCTCCCCGGCGAGGTCCTCAGCGAGCAGTACGCGCTGGAGTACGGCGAGGCCGAACTCGAACTGCGTCCCGGTCAGTTGCCGGCCGGCACCCGGGTGCTCGTCGTCGACGACGTCCTGGCCACCGGCGGGACCGGCGCTGCGACCATCACGCTGCTCGAACGTGCCGGGTACCAGGCCATCGGGTTCGCCGCCCTGCTCGAGCTCGACGGCCTGAACGGGCGCGAGCGTCTCGAGCCGCGGCTGCCCGTCGCGACGCTCGGCGCCGTCCCGGCCTGAGCGCGGGCAACCGCGCGGTCGGGGCGGCATCCGTTCTCTCCACAGGCGCGTCCCCGGCGTCCGCACGCGAGCACGTCTCGCACTAGTCTTGACGCACCATTTCGATCGAGGAGTCCCATCATCGTGACCGAGTCAGTCGCACCCGCGCCCGCCGAGCTTCCCCAGGCACCCGAGCCCCGGACCGCGACGACGACCACGACCGGCACCGAGCTCTTCGACGGTGAGCGCGGCGTCGTCGCGATCCGCGTCGACGGTGCCCTGAAGGACCTCGCGGCGGACGTGCAGGCCGGCGAGACCGCCGAGGCCGTCACCCTGCAGGAGCAGGACGGGCTCGACATCCTCCGCCACTCGGCCGCCCACGTGCTGGCGCAGGCCGTGCAGCAGATCAACCCGGACGCCAAGCTCGGGATCGGGCCGCCCGTCACCGATGGCTTCTACTACGACTTCGACGTCGCCGAGCCCTTCACCCCCGAAGACCTCAAGGCGATCGAGAAGGGCATGGACCGCATCGTCAAGCAGGCCCAGCGCTTCCGTCGCGTGGTCGTCACCGACGAGCAGGCACGCGAGCTGATGGCGGGGGAGCCCTACAAGCAGGAGCTCATCGGCCTCAAGGGTGCGGCGTCCGACGGTGACTCCGGCGAGAGCGTCGAGGTCGGTGCCGGCGAGCTCACCGTGTACGAGAACGTCGACCCGAAGTCGGGCGAGGTGCTCTGGCAGGACCTCTGCCGCGGCCCGCACGTCCCGCACACCCGCTGGATCGGCAACGCCGCCAAGCTCATGCGCGTCGCCGCCGCGTACTGGCGCGGCTCGGAGAAGAACCCGCAGCTGCAGCGCATCTACGGCACCGCCTGGCCCGACAAGGACCAGCTCAAGGCGTACCTGGTGCGCCTCGAAGAAGCCGCCAAGCGCGACCACCGCAAGCTCGGCGCCGAACTCGACCTGTTCTCGTTCCCCGACGAGATCGGTTCCGGCCTGGCGATCTTCCACCCGAAGGGCGGCATCATCCGCCGCGAGATGGAGGACTACTCGCGCCGTCGGCACGAGGAGAACGGCTACTCGTTCGTCTACACGCCCCACATCACCAAGGGCGACCTGTTCGAGACCTCCGGGCACCTCGGCTGGTACAAGGACGGCATGTTCCCGGCCATGCACATGGACGAGGCGAAGGACGAGGACGGCAACGTCACCCGGCAGGGCGCCGACTACTACCTCAAGCCGATGAACTGCCCGATGCACATCCTGGCGTACCGGTCGCAGCCCCGCTCCTACCGCGACCTGCCGCTCCGGATGTTCGAGTTCGGCACGGTGTACCGCAACGAGAAGTCCGGCGTCATCCACGGCCTCACCCGCGTGCGCGGCCTGACCCAGGACGACGCGCACATCTTCACCACGCAGGAGAAGATGAAGGAGGAGCTGACCACGACCCTCGCGTTCGTGCTCTCACTCCTGCGCGACTACGGGCTCGACGACTTCTACCTCGAGCTGTCGACGAAGGACCCGGAGAAGTACGTCGGCGACGACGAGGTCTGGGACGTGGCGACGGAGACCCTGCGCCAGGTCGCCGAGGAGTCCGGTCTCGAGCTCGTGCCGGACCCGGCCGGCGCCGCGTTCTACGGCCCGAAGATCTCCGTGCAGGCCCGCGACGCCATCGGCCGCACCTGGCAGATGTCGACCGTGCAGCTCGACTTCAACCTGCCCGAGCGCTTCGGCATCGACTACACCGCCGCCGACGGCTCGCGCCAGCGTCCGGTGATGATCCACCGCGCGCTGTTCGGCTCGATCGAGCGCTTCTTCGGTGTCCTCACCGAGCACTACGCGGGCGCGTTCCCGGCGTGGCTGTCGCCCGTCCAGGTCGTCGGCATCCCGGTCGCGGCCGAGTACGGCGACTACCTCGACGAGGTCATCGCGAAGCTCCGCGCCCACGGCGTCCGCGCCGACGTCGACCACTCGGACGACCGCATGCAGAAGAAGATCCGCACGCACACCAAGGCGAAGGTGCCGTTCCAGCTCATCGCCGGTGGCGACGACCGCGATGCCGGCGCCGTCAGCTTCCGCTTCCGCGACGGCCGCCAGGACAACGCGGTGCCCGTCGACGAGGCCGTGGACCGCATCCTCACCGCGATCCGCGAGCGCACGCAGGTCTGATGGCGCAGTCGGGAGGCCCGGAGCAGGCCGGTGGGACCGGTCACGTCGACGACGTGGCCGGCCCCGCCGCCGCCGCGCCCTCCGAAGGCGCGGACACCGATCCGCTGGTGATCCGCGACGCGGCCACCGGCGCAGCCGTCCCGGACGCGTTCCAGCGGCTCTGGAACCCGCACCGGATGGCCTACATCGACGCCGGCCGCGAAGGTCGGGGACGCGGGCACGACGACGACTGCCCGTTCTGCGAAGCCCCGCGGAAGTCCGACGAGGACGCCCTGATCGTGGCCCGGGGCGAGCACGCCTACGTGCTGCTCAACCTGTTCCCGTACAACAACGGGCACCTGCTCGTCTGCCCGTACCGCCACGTCCCGCTCTACGACGAGGCCACGCCGGACGAACTGCGCGAGATCGGCGAGCTGACCCAGACCGCGATGCGGGTGCTGCGCGAGGTCTCGCACTGCGACGGCTTCAACATCGGCATGAACCAGGGCGAGGTCGCCGGTGCCGGCGTGGCCGCACACCTGCACCAGCACATCGTCCCGCGGTGGCAGTCGGACGCGAACTTCTTCCCGATCATCGCCCGGACCAAGTCCATGTCGCAGTTGCTCGGCGAGACCCGTCGACTCGTCGCCGACGGGTGGCCCCGGGCGCACTAGACTGGTCGGCATCATGAGCGACAGCACCAGCACCTCCGGCACCCCTGGCACCTCGATCACCGGCTCCGACCGCGTCAAGCGCGGACTCGCCGAGATGCTCAAGGGCGGCGTGATCATGGACGTCGTCGACGCCGAGCAGGCCCGCATCGCGGAAGAAGCCGGTGCGACCGCCGTCATGGCCCTCGAGCGCGTCCCCGCCGACATCCGCGCGCAGGGCGGCGTCGCACGCATGTCCGACCCCTCGATGATCGAGGAGATCATCGCCGCGGTGTCGATCCCCGTCATGGCGAAGGCCCGGATCGGCCACTTCGTCGAGGCGCAGGTGCTGCAGGAGCTCGGTGTCGACTACATCGACGAGTCCGAGGTGCTGTCGCCGGCCGACTACCTCAACCACATCGACAAGTGGAAGTTCACCACCCCGTTCGTCTGCGGTGCCACCAACCTGGGCGAGGCGCTCCGTCGCATCACCGAGGGCGCGGCCATGATCCGTTCCAAGGGCGAGGCCGGCACGGGCGACGTGTCCGAGGCCACCAAGCACATCCGCACCATCACCAAGGAGATCGCGGCGCTCCGCAACCTGCGTGACGACGAGCTCTACGTCGCCGCCAAGGAGCTCCAGGCCCCCATCGACGTCGTGCAGGAAGTCGCCCGCACCGGCAAGCTCCCCGTCGTCCTCTTCACCGCCGGTGGTGTCGCCACCCCGGCCGACGCCGCGATGATGATGCAGCTCGGCGCCGACGGTGTCTTCGTCGGTTCCGGCATCTTCAAGTCGGGCGACCCGGCAGCGCGTGCCGCCGCGATCGTCAAGGCGACGACCTTCCACGACGACCCCAAGGTCATCGCCGAGGTCTCCCGTGGTCTGGGCGAGGCGATGGTCGGCATCAACGTCGCCGACGTCCCCGCACCGCACCGCCTCGCCGAGCGTGGCTGGTAGTCCGACGAGCGCCGCTCGGCCCCGCATCGGGGTCCTGGCGCTGCAGGGTGACTTCCGCGAGCACATCGCCTCGCTGACCGAACTCGGCGCGGACGTGGTGCCGCTCCGTCGCCCCGAGGAGATCGAGACCCTCGACGGCGTCGTGATCCCCGGGGGCGAGTCGAGCGTGATGGACAAGCTGTCCCGCGCGTTCGGCGTCGCCGAGCCCCTCGCCGACGCGATCCGCGGCGGCCTGCCCACCTACGGCACCTGCGCCGGCATGATCATGCTGTCGTCGCGGATCACCGACGGCATCAGCGGCCAGCAGACCCTCGACGTGCTCGACACCACCGTGCGCCGCAACGCGTTCGGTGCGCAGAACGACTCGTTCGAGATCGACATCCCGATGCCCGACCTCGGCGAGGCCCCGGTGCACGCGGTGTTCATCCGGGCCCCCGTGGTGGAGCAGCGCGGTGACGACGTCCACGTCCTCGGCGCACTGCCCGACGGCCAGGTCGTGGCCGTGCAGCAGGGCAACGTCATCGCGAGTGCGTTCCACCCCGAGGTCGCCGGCGAGGACCGCTTCCACCGCCGCTTCCTCGACCTGGTGCGCAGCGCCTGAGGAGTGACCGTCCACCCGCCGCACCGACGGGACGGAAGCCGCGCCGCGCCTCCAGGCCGGTGTTCGGCCCACAGGGCCGCTAAACTGAGCGGGACTTTCCGCAAGACGCAAGGAGAACCGTGTCCGGGCATTCCAAGTGGGCAACGACCAAGCACAAGAAGGCGGTCATCGACCAGCGCCGTGCCAAGTCGTTCGCCAAGCTGATCAAGAACATCGAGGTCGCCGCGAAGATGGGCGGTGCCGACATGTCCGGCAACCCGACCCTGGTCGACGCCGTGCAGAAGGCGAAGAAGACCTCGGTCCCCAACGACAACATCGACCGCGCCGTCAAGCGCGGTGCGGGTCTCACGGGCGAGACCATCGAGTACACGACGATCATGTACGAGGGCTACGGCCCCAACGGCGTCGCGATGCTCATCGAGTGCCTCACGGACAACAAGAACCGTGCCGCGGCCGAGGTCCGGACGGCGATGTCGCGCAACGGCGGCACCATGGCTGACCCGGGCAGCGTCGCCTACAACTTCTCGCGCAAGGGCGTCATCTCGGTCACGAAGACCGACGGCCTCGACGAGGACACCGTGATGACCGCGGTGCTGGACGCCGGTGTCGAGGACGTCATCGACCAGGGCGGCGGCTTCGAGATCATCACCGAGGCGAGCGACCTGGTCGCCGCCCGCACCGCTCTGCAGGACGCCGGCATCGACTACGACTCCGCCGACGCCGAGTTCGTGCCCGGCCTCAAGGTCCCGGTCGACGCCGAGACCGCCCGCAAGGTGTTCCGCCTGATCGACGCGCTCGAGGACTCCGACGACGTGCAGAACGTCTACTCGAACTTCGACATCCCCGCGGACGTCCAGGCCGAGCTCGACGAGGACGAGGGCGAGTAACCGTGCTCCGTGTGCTCGGGGTGGACCCCGGGCTCACCCGGTGCGGCGTCGGCGTCGTCGAGGTCGCACCGAACCGGCGCGCACGGCTCGTCCACGTGACGGTCGTGCGCACCCCGCCGGACATGCCGCTCGAACAGCGGCTGCTCCGCATCGCCGACGGCATCGCCGCCGAGATCGACGAGCACCGCCCGGATGCGGTCGCCGTCGAGCGGGTGTTCGCGCAGGCGAACGTCCGCACCGTGATGGGGACCGCGCAGGCGGCCGGCCTGGCGCTGCACGCCGCGGCCGCCCGCGGCCTGCCCGTCGGCCTGCACACCCCATCCGAGGTCAAGGCCGCCGTCACCGGCTACGGCAACGCCGACAAGCGTCAGGTGCAGACCATGATCGCGCGCGTGCTCGGTCTCGACGAGGCCCCGAAGCCGGCCGACGCCGCCGACGCGCTCGCGTTGGCCGTGTGCCATGCCTGGAGGCTCGGATCACCCGACGCCGCCGGCTCGCGTGCCACGAACCTCACCCCGGCACAGCGTGCCTGGCGGGACGCCCAGGGCGGCACCGTCGACTCGCCGCTGGCCCGCGCGGCCGCCGCCGCGGCCCGCCCGCAGCGTGGCAGGTCGGCGTCGTCGGTGGGCGGCCCTAGGCTCGGAGCATGATCGCGAGTCTCCGGGGCACCTGCATCGACATCGCCGGTTCGGCCGTGGTGATCGAGGTCGGGGGAGTCGGGTACGCCGTCACCGTGACCCCCGCACACGCGCTGACGATGCGCCACGGTTCCGAGGTGTTCGTGCGGACCGCCATGATCGTGCGCGAGGACGAGCACCTGCTCTTCGGGTTCGAGTCGACCGACGCCCTGCAGGTGTTCGACCTGCTCCGCGGGGTCTCCGGCGTCGGCCCGAAGTCCGCGATGGGCGTCCTGGCCCACATGGACCCGGCGCAGATCGCGAACGCCGTCGCGAACGAGGACGACGGTGCCTTCCGCAAGGTCTCCGGCATCGGCCCGAAGACCGCCAAACTCATCATCGTCGCGCTCTCCGGCAAGCTCGTGGCCTTCGAGCAGGCAGCCGTGGTCGCGGCAGCACGGGGGACCGCAGTGCACCCCGCCGCGGTCGACGTCGTCTCGGCGCTCATCGGCCTCGGCTGGCGCGAGGACGCGGCACAGTCCGCGGTCGACGACGCCGTCGCCAACGAGCCCGGTGCCGCCGCGATGGGCACCCAGGCCCTGCTCCGCGCCGCCCTCGGCGCCCTGCGACCCGCGGCAGCCGGCCGGTGAGCGGCATCACGTCCGCCGGCGCCGAGTCGCAGGAGGAACTCGCGTTCGAAGGTGCGCTCCGTCCGCGCTCGCTCGACGAGTTCGTCGGGCAGCGCAAGGTCCGCGGGCAGCTCGACCTGCTCCTCAAGGCCGCGGGCATGCAGGAGCGCACGCCCGACCACATCCTGATGGCGGGTCCTCCCGGCCTCGGCAAGACCACGCTCGCGATGATCGTCGCGCACGAGACCGGGCGACCGCTGCGCATGTCGAGCGGGCCGGCGATCCAGCACGCCGGTGACCTCGCCGCCGTGCTGTCGTCCCTGGTCCCGGGCGAAGTGCTGTTCATCGACGAGATCCACCGCATGGCCCGCTCGGCAGAAGAGATGCTCTACCTGGCGATGGAGGACTTCCGCATCGACGTGATGGTGGGCAAGGGTGCGGGTGCCACGAGCATCCCGCTCGACCTCGCACCGTTCACGCTCGTCGGCGCCACCACCCGGGCCGGCCTGCTGCCGAACCCGCTGCGCGACCGCTTCGGCTTCACCGCCCACCTCGAGTTCTACGAGAAGGACGAGCTCGAGCAGGTCCTGATCCGTGCGGCCCACCTGCTCGAACTCGACATCGACCGGACCGCCCTGCGCGAGATCGCCGGACGCTCCCGCGGCACCCCGCGCATCGCGAACCGCCTGCTCCGCCGGGTGCGCGACTACGCCCTCGTGCACCGCACCACCGACGGCATGGCCGCGGTCCAGGGTGCGCTCGACCTGTACGACGTCGACGAACTCGGGCTCGACCGGCTCGACCGGGCCGTGGTCGAGATCATGCTGACCCGGTTCGACGGGGGCCCGGTCGGTCTGAACACCCTCGCCGTCTCCGTCGGCGAGGAATCCGAGACGATCGAGTCGGTCGTCGAACCGTTCCTCGTCCGGGTCGGTCTCGTGACGCGCACGCCCCGTGGGCGCATCGCCACACCACGTGCGTGGCGGCACCTCGGCCTCACTCCGGGACAGGCCGACGGCGGGCAGCCGGGGCTCTTCGACGACCAGGACACCGACGACTGAACGCCGATCAGTCGAGTGACATGCCACGGACACCGGCGTGCCCTAGACTGCTACGGCCCGAAACCGAGCAACCAGAGAAGGCAACGCATCATGGGTCAAGAAGTCATCCTCATCGTCATCGTCGTGGCGTTCGCGGCCTTCATGTTCTACAACAGCCGCAAGCGCAAGAAGCAGCAGGCCGAACTCGTGGACAAGATGGTCCCGGGCGCCAAGGTCATGCTGTCCTTCGGCCTCTACGGCACGCTCCTCTCCGTGAACGAGGAGAAGGTCACCGCTGACGTCGAGATCGCACCGGGGACCATCGTCACCGTGCACCGCCAGACCCTGTCGCGCGTCGTCGACGACAACGCGTCCGACGTCGAGACCACCACGACCACCGAGGACGAGCCGAAGCCGGTGGCCGAGCTCAACGGTGAGCCGGTCTACGGCGAGCGTGTCGACACCGACCGCGTCGACGAGACCGACGCCACGAAGCGCAAGTCCGACGACTGACGCCCTCGGCCGCCGGGTCGTCTGACCCGGCGGCTTCCCTCTGCCGTCGCACGGTGTGCCGACGGTCCTGAACAGAAAGACGAGACGACCGGTGGCACGATCGACACCCGTCAAGAAGGCGCTGCGCTCGCTCACCTGGTTGGTGATCCTGATGGCGATCCTCGCCGGCGTGAACACCGCCGCGTCGGTCCTCGCCGGCTCTTCGAAGGACGACACCGACAAGTGGTACCAGGGCGCGAGCTGGGTGCCGGAGCTGGCTCTGGACCTGCAGGGCGGCACGCAGCTGACCCTCGCGGCGCAGAACACCGAGGGCGACTCCGTCACCTCGCAGCAGCTGCAGCAGGCGGTGAACATCATCCGCCAGCGCATCGACGCCACCGGTGTCTCCGAGTCCGAGATCAACACCCAGGGCGCGAACAACATCGTCGTCTCGATCCCGGGTCGCCCCGACAAGGCCACGATCGACCGCATCGAGGCCGCAGCCAAGCTGACCTTCCGCCCGGTGCTCTTCACCGAGGCCGCATCGAGCTCGGCCGTCGGTGGCGACGGCAAGGGCACCGCGTCGCCGACTCCCTACTCGCCCCCGGCATCGCTCGCCGCGACGCCGAGCGCGAAGCCGTCGAACGCGAGCGACCTGAACTGGGTCACGCCGAAGCTGCAGGACCTGTACACCAACTACAACTGCGCGGCTCCGGACGACGTCACCACGGCGCCCGACGACGAGCCCCTGGTCACGTGTGACCAGGACGGCGCGGGGAAGTACATCCTCGGTCCGGTCGAGGTCTCCGGTGCCGACATCAGCAACGCCACCTCGGGTCTCGCCACCGACTCGCAGGGCACGTCGACGGGCCAGTGGGCCGTCAACCTGACGTTCAACGGCGAGGGTTCGAAGGACTTCCGCACCGTCACGAACCGTCTCGTCTCGCTCCAGCAGCCGCAGAACCAGTTCGCGATCGTGCTCGACGGTTCGGTCATCACCGCACCGACGACGAACTCGGCGATCACCAACGGCAAGGCGCAGATCAGCGGGAACTTCACCGCCGAGTCTGCCAAGACCCTCGCCGACCAGCTCAAGTACGGTGCGCTGCCGATCAACTTCCAGGTGCAGTCGAACGAGAACATCTCGGCGACACTCGGCACCGCGCAGCTCATCGGTGGCCTCATCGCCGGTCTGATCGGTCTGATCCTGGTGATCATCTACTCGGTCATCCAGTACCGGGCCCTGGCGTTCGTCACGGTGCTGTCGCTCGGGATCGCCGCGGTGCTCACCTACCTGGTGATCGCGATCATGTCGTGGCGCGTCGACTACCGTCTCTCGTTGGCCGGTGTGGCGGGTCTGATCGTCGCCATCGGCATCACGGCGGACTCGTTCATCGTCTACTTCGAGCGCATCCGTGACGAACTCCGTGACGGCCGTGCCCTCGAGAGCGCGGTCGAGTCCGGCTGGAAGCGTGCCCTCCGCACGATCCTGGCGTCCGACGCGGTGAACTTCCTCGCCGCCGTGACGCTGTACGTGCTCGCGGTCGCCGACGTGAAGGGCTTCGCGTTCACGCTGCTCCTCACGACCCTCATCGACATCGTGGTGGTCGCGCTCTTCACCCACCCGATGATGCAGCTCATCGCCCGCAGCCGGTTCTTCGGCGAGGGGCACCGGTTCAGCGGTCTCGACCCGGCAGCACTCGGCGCCGTCTACCGGGGGCGCGCGCAGTTCCGCGCACCCGTCGTGGACGGCAAGCGCCAGCGCAGTGCCGGTGAGGCACAGCGCCGACAGACGATCGCGGAGCGGAAGGCCCAGCAGGCCTCCGGCGACAACGGCTCGACGCCGGACGGGAAGGACGACTGATGGCCAGCTTCAGCCAGTTCGGCAGCGACCTCTACACGGGGAAGCGGTCGTACGACATCATCGGGCGCCGGAAGACCTGGTACCTCATCGCTCTCGCGATGATCCTGATCTCCCTGGTCACCCCGTGGCTCCGTGGCGGGTACCAGCTCGGCATCGAGTTCACCGGGGGCTCGGAGTTCACGATCTCCGACGTCAAGACGCTCGACCAGAACATCGCCACCGAGACCGTCGAGGACGTCGTCCCGGAGTCCATCCCGCGCGTGTCGCAGCTCGGCACGCACGGCATCCGAGTCCAGACCGGGCAGCTCACCGACCGACAGACGACCGAGGTGCAGGACGCCCTGGCGAAGGCCTACGACGTCCCGGAGAGCCAGGTCGCCGCGACCTTCATCGGCGCGACGTGGGGTGCCGACGTGCTCGCGCAGGCCATCCGTGGTCTCGTGATCTTCCTCGCCCTCGCCGCGGTCTTCATGACGCTCTACTTCCGCACCTGGAAGATGTCGCTGTCCGCGATGGCCGCGCTGCTGCACGACCTGCTCATCACGGCCGGCGTGTACGGCATCGTCGGGCTCGAGGTCACGCCCGCGGCGGTCATCGGCTTCCTGACGATCCTCGGCTACTCGCTCTACGACACCGTGGTGGTCTTCGACAAGGTGCGTGAGAACACCGCGCAGGAATCCATCCGGACGTTCAAGCAGTCGGTCAACCTCGCGGTCAACCAGACCCTCGTCCGATCGATCAACACCTCGGTCGTGGCACTGCTGCCGGTCGCAGCGATCCTCTTCATCGGGTCGTACGTGCTCGGCGCCGGCACCCTGCGCGACATCTCCCTCGCGCTGTTCATCGGCATCATCGTCGGCACCTACTCGACGATCTTCATCGCGTCGCCGATGTACGCGCAGCTGCGCGAGAACGAGCCGAAGATCAAGGAGTCGGACGCCAAGAAGACCGCGGCGGCCGAGAAGCGCCGACGCGAGGTCGACGCAGCAGAGGCGAACGTCTGATGCCCATCGAGATCCAGGAGATCGACGTCGCCGAGGCCCAGCGCCGCATCGACGCCGGAGCGCGCCTGTTCGACGTCCGCGAGCAGGGGGAGTGGGACGAGGTCCACGCTCCCCAGGCCACGCTCGTGCCGATGTCGGAGTTCGTGGACCGCTGGCAGGAGATCGACGGCGGCGATCAACCGGCCATCATCGTCTGCCACTCCGGCGGCCGTTCGTCGCGCATCGTCGCGGCGCTCGAGCAGTCGGGGGTCCCGGCCGTCAACCTCTCCGGCGGCATGCTCGCCTGGGAGCAGGCGGGGGCACCGGTGGAGCGCGACGCCCAGGGCGAACCGCGTCACGGGCACTGACCGGGGACGCGTAGTCTTGTCGGATCGAGCTCGGATCGAGCTCTCGGACCGAGTCCTGGGAGGCGCATCATGACGGACACCCGCGAAGAGCCGTCCGCGCCGAGCCGCCCGGGTTCCGCCCCGCGGCCCTCGAGCCCGATCGGTCCGAACACCACCGGCAACCTCGGTTCCCTCCGCTCGCTGCTGCCGCGCCTGTTCTCGCGCGCCCAGCCGGCCGGCGCCGTGGACACACTGATCCGCACGGTCCGCTCGCACCACCCCAAGGCCGACGTGACGCTCATCGAGCGGGCGTACTCGGTCGCCGAGCGCGCGCACGACGGGCAGAAGCGCAAGTCCGGTGAGCCGTACATCACGCACCCCGTCGCGGTCGCGCAGATCCTGGCCGACCTCGGCATCGGCACGATCACCATCGCGGCCGCCCTCCTGCACGACACGGTGGAGGACACCGACTACCAGCTCGACCAGCTGCGGGCCGACTTCGGTGACGAGATCGCGATGCTCGTCGACGGCGTCACGAAGCTCGACAAGGTCAAGTACGGCGACAGCGCCCAGGCCGAGACCGTCCGCAAGATGGTCATCGCGATGTCGAAGGACATCCGCGTCCTCGTCATCAAGCTCGCCGACCGCCTGCACAACGCCCGCACGTGGGGCTTCGGCGAGTCGACCTCCGCCACGCGCAAGGCGAAGGAGACGCTCGAGATCTACGCGCCGCTCGCGCACCGGCTCGGCATCCAGATGATCAAGCTCGAGCTCGAGGACCTGTCGTTCGCGGTCCTGCACCCGAAGCTCTACGTCGAGATCGACAGCCTGGTCAAGGAACGCCAGCCGAAGCGCGAGCAGTTCGTCCAGAACGTCATCGGGACCCTGAAGAAGGACCTGAAGGCCGCCAAGGTCCGCGGCGACGTCATGGGCCGGCCGAAGCAGTACTACTCGATCTACCAGAAGATGATCGTGCGGGGTCGCGAGTTCGACGAGATCTACGACCTCGTCGGCATCCGTGTGCTCGTGCCGACCGTGCGCGACTGCTACGCCATGCTCGGCTCGGTGCACGCCCGCTGGACCCCGCTGCCCGGTCGCTTCAAGGACTACATCGCGACCCCCAAGTTCAACCTGTACCAGTCGCTGCACACCACGGTGCTCGGACCGCAGGGTCGTGCGGTCGAGATCCAGATCCGCACGCACGAGATGCACCAGCGCGCCGAATTCGGTGTCGCCGCCCACTGGAAGTACAAGCAGCGCGCTGCCGGCCGTGACGCCGGTACCTCGTCGACCACGGACGACCAGGACATGGCGTGGCTCGCCCACATCACCGACTGGCAGGCCGAGACCAGCGACCCGGGCGAGTTCCTCGACTCCCTGCGCTACGAGATCGGCGCCAAGGAGACCTACGTCTTCACGCCGCAGGGCAAGGTCATCGGGCTCCCCGCCGGAGCCACCCCGGTCGACTTCGCCTACGCCGTGCACACCGAGATCGGCCACCGCACGATGGGTGCGAAGGTCAACGGCCGCCTGGTCCCGCTCGAGAGCCAGCTGTCCAGTGGCGACGTCGTCGAGATCTTCACGTCGAAGAACCCCGACTCCGGTCCCTCGCAGGACTGGCTGCAGTTCGTCCGCAGCCCCCGCGCGCGCAACAAGATCAAGCAGTGGTTCACCAAGGAGCGCCGCGAAGAGGCTATCGAGCAGGGTCGCGACGCCATCGCCCGGGCGATGCGCAAGCAGAACCTGCCGCTCCAGCGCATCATGAGCCAAGACAGCATCGCCGAGGTCGCCTCGTCGATGCGGTACGAGGACGTCTCCGCCCTGTACGCCGCCATCGGCGAGGGCCACGTCTCGACGCAGTCGGTGATCGAGAAGGTCCTCGGCAACGTCCAGACCGAGACCGAGACGGACGAACCCGAACTCGCGTTCCCGCGCCAGGTCACCAGTCGGCAGCTGCGCACGAGCGACAGCGGCGTGCTGGTCCGCGGTGCGCCCGACATCCTCGTGAAGCTCGCGAAGTGCTGCACGCCGGTGCCGGGCGACCAGATCGTGGGCTTCATCACCCGCGGCCAGGGTGTCTCCGTGCACCAGTCGTCCTGCACCAACGTGAAGTCGCTCATGAACGAACCCGACCGGATGATCGAGGTCGAGTGGGCCCCGTCGTCGAAGTCGGTGTTCCTCGTGCAGATCCAGATCGAGGCGCTCGATCGGTCGGGCCTGCTCAGCGACGTCACCCGGGTGCTGACCGACCACCACGTGAACATCCTGTCCGCGACGGTGTCGACCTCGTCCGACCGTCTCGCGCTGAGCCGGTTCGTGTTCGAGATGGGCGACACCATCCACCTCGACCGCGTGCTCAACGCGGTGCGACGCATCGACGCCGTCTACGACGTCTACCGCGTCAGCGCCGGCTAGCGGCCCCGCGCCGCGCGGCCCCTCCGTCGACCGGTCACGACTCGTCGCGCGGGAACCGTCGAGCGGTCACGAACCGTCGGCTGCGGCCCTGCCGGCCGACAGTTCGTGACCACTCGGCGAACGTGAGCGGGGTGTCCTGACCGCCCGCACGCGCCGGACCGGGAGGCCCGTGGCGGCCCCGCCCCGAGCCTCCCGCCCGCCGACCGGTCACGACACGTCGCGCTGGCACCGTCGACCGGTCACGAACCGTCGGCTGCAGCCGCGCCAACCGACGGTTCGTGACCACTCGGCGAAGGTGAGCGGGGTGTTGTGACCACCCGCGCCCGCACCCCGCACCCCCGACCCCTACCGCACAGCACCCCCAGCCGCGCCCTGCAGCCCCCGCAACCGCCGCTCGGCCTGCCGCGCCATGGGGATCGTCCCGAGGGACCTCAGGCGCGCCTGCAGCTCGGCAGCCGTGACCACGCCGATCGCGAGCAGCCCGTGCACGGCCGTCGCCTCGGCCTCCCCGAACGCACCGGCCGTCGGCCCCGGCGTCCGGAGCAGGTCGACCGCGGTCCGCGCCGGCAGTGTGACCCGCAGCCGCGAGCGCTCGACGGTGTCGTCGACGTCGATCCTGACCTCTCGCAGGCGGACGTCCGGCCCGACGTGCACGCGCACCTGCGGCGGGATGCAGGCCTCGAGCGGCGCCGGCGGCCGGGACACCGCACCCCAGATCCACGCGGCGGTCAGCGTGCAGGCGATCAGGCGCGCGTCCCGCAGGACCCAGGCGGCAGCGGCGGCGCGCAACGACGGCGTCTGCGGCTCAGCGGGGGAGGCCCAGCAGGGACCGACGGCGACCAGCTCGCCGGCCAGGACCGCCGCACGCAACTCGGGTTCCGGCCAGTCGTCACTGGTCAGCAGTCGCGGGCGGGGCACCCGCACATCCTGCCCGACCTGCGCACGCGACCGACAGGCCTGTGGACAAGCCACCCACCGGCCAGGAGGCCCGTGGCGGGCCCGCACCGCGCCTCCAGGCCGTCGCCGGTCACGTCCTCGGCGTGGGCCACGTCGACGACGCGACCACCCGCGCCCGCGCGCCGGATCGGGCCCGGACGGACGGGACGCGCGCGCTCAGCGCAGGACGTCGGCGCGGTGCACGAGCGCAGCGGCACCGATGAGCGGACCGTCCTGGGACAACCCGGTCGGCACGATCTGCACCTTCGTGACGAACCCGAACTCGACACGCTCCGCCACGGCCTGCCGGGCGTACTCGAACAGGTCCGGGGTGACGTGCGAGAACCCGCCGCCGATGGCGACGATCTCGAGGTCGACCAGGCTCGTGGCGGCGGCGATGGCCTGCCCGAGGGCACGGCCGCTCCGCTGGACCGCGGCAACGGCGATCTCGTCGCCCGCGGCGTAGGCGGTCGAGAGCTCCTCGCCGGTCGTGCCCGCGAAGCCCTGACGACGTGCCCAGGCGACGGTCTTCGGGCCACTGGCGATCGCCTCGAGGCAACCAGTGCCGCCGCAGGCGCAGGGGTCGTCGTAGCCGCCGCACTCGACGTGGCCGATGTGGCCGGCGTTGCCCGTCGGTCCGCTGACGGTGCGACCGTGCAGGATGAGCCCGCCGCCGACGCCGGTGGAGACGATCATGCCCATGACGTGCTCGTAGCCCTGGGCCGCGCCGACCCAGTGCTCGGCGAGGGTGATCGCCAGGCCGTCCATGCGGAGCGTCACCGGGACGTCGTCCGGCACGAGCGCCGCGATCCGGTCGCGCAGCGGGTGGCCACGCCAGACCGGCATGTTGAGCGGGGAGACGAGGCCGTGCTCCTCGTCGACCGGGCCGGCGGAGCCGACGCCGACACCGACGAGCGTCGCGTCGGCGGGCAGAGCGCCGAGCGCGGCCGTGACGACCTCGTCGACGGCGGCCTGCAGCTCGTCCGAGGTGCGCTGCGGCCCGGTGGGGCTGCGGAACCGGGTCGCAGGCAGCACGACGCCCTGGTCGGTGACGAGCGCGGCCTCGACCTTCGTGCCGCCGAGGTCGACGGCGAGAGCGAGGGCGGGGGACTGAGGTGCGGTGCTGGACATGCGCGCTCCGATGCGGCGGTCTGGAGGCACGGTGCGGGTCGCCGACGCGTCGTCGCGTCCGGTGGGCACCGGCCTGGTCGTGGTGGGTCGTGCTGGGTGCGTGGGCTCAGCCCGGTGGGCTCAGCCAGGTCGGCTCAGCCCCGCGGGTTCAGTAGGACGTCGTGTCGTCGCCGAGCGCCGACGCGGCGCCCGTCTCGGCGCGGTGCGCGACCTCGTCGAGGATGCGGGCCGAGGCGCTCGTGCCGATGCGGTTCGCGCCCGCCTCGACCATCTCGAGCAGGGTGTCGAGCCCGCGGACGCCGCCGGAGGCCTTCACGCCGGTGTCGGCACCGACCGTGCGGCGCATCAGGGCGATGTGCTCGGCCGTCGCGCCACCGCCGGCGAACCCGGTCGAGGTCTTCACGAAGGCGGCGCCGGCGGTCTGTGCCGCACGCGAGGCCGCGACGATCTCGTCGTCGGTCAGGAACGCGGTCTCGAGGATCACCTTGACGACGGTGTCGCCGGCGGCGTCGACGACCGCGCGGACGTCCTGCTCGACGCGCTGCCAGTCGCCCGACTTCGCGGCGCCGATGTTCTGCACCATGTCGAGCTCGAACGCGCCGTCGGCCAGGGCCTGCAGCGACTCGGCGACCTTCGCCGCGGTGGACGTGGTGCCGTGCGGGAAGCCGATCACGGTGCCGACGCCGACGCCGGTGCCCGTGAGGCGCTCGACGGCGTGAGCGACGTCGCTCGGACGGACGCAGACGCTGAAGACGCGGTGGGCGGCGGCTTCGTCGAGCTGGGCGTCGACGTCCGCGCGGGTGAGTTCGGGCTTCAGGATCGCGTGGTCGATGAGGCCGCGGACGGCATCGACGGTGACGGGGAAGGCTGCGTTGTCCACCCGGCAAGCCTACCCGTCAGGCGTGCCGCGTAGCGTGCAGGGCATGCAGGTCCTCGTCACCGGCGCCACCGGGTACATCGGTGGTCGTCTCGTCCCTCGTCTCCTCGAAGCCGGCCACTCCGTCCGTGTGTTCGTGCGCAACCCCCGGAAGCTCCAGGACGTCCCGTGGAGCAGTGAGGTCGACGTCGCGGAGGGCGACCTCCAGGACGCCGAGGCGGTGCGCGCCGCCGTCGACGGGATCGAGGCGGTCTACTACCTCGCCCACGCGATGGGCGCCGACGGCGACTTCGAGTCGGCGGAGCGCGAAGCAGCGGAGACCATGGCACGCGAGGCGAAGGCGGCCGGCGTCAGCCGGTTCGTCTACCTGGGCGGGCTGCACCCCGACGGCGAGCTGTCCAAGCACCTCCGCAGCCGCAAGGAGGTGGGGGAGATCCTCCTCGGCTCGGGCGTGCCGACGGTGGCGTACCAGGCCGGGGTCGTGATCGGCTCGGGCAGCACCTCGTTCGAGATGATCCGGCACCTGACCGACGTCCTGCCGTGGATGCCCGCGCCGCGCTGGGTCCGCAACCACATCCAGCCGATCGCGGTCCGCGACGTCCTGTACTACCTGGTGGCCGCGCTCGACGTCCCCGCCGACGTCAACCGCACCTTCGACATCGGCGGCCCCGACGTCCTGCGGTACGGCCAGATGCTGAACGGCTACGCGGTCGAGGCGAAGCTGCCCCAGCGCCCGATCACGGTCCTGCCGGTGCTCACCCCGCGCCTCGCCGCGCACTGGTTCAACGCCGTCACCCCGATCCCGCGCAAGCTCGCGACCCCGATCATCGAGTCGCTGCAGTTCGAGTGCGTGCAGCGCGAGCACGACATCGACGACGTCGTGCCGCAGCCCGAGGGCGGGCTCACCTCGTACCGTCGGGCCGTCCGCCTCGCGCTGAACAAAATGCGCAGCGGTCAGGTTCAGACGAGCTGGCGCAGCGCGACGCTCTCGAGCGCCTCGGCCGACCCGATGCCGAACGACCCCGACTGGGCCGGGCACACGGTCTACGTCGACGACCGGAAGCGGCACTCCAGTGCCTCCGCCGAGGACGTCTGGCGCGTCGTCGAGTCGATCGGCGGCGACAACGGCTGGTACTCGTTCCCCCTCGCCTGGGTCGCCCGCGGCTGGATGGACAAGATCGCGGGCGGTGTCGGCCTGAACCGCGGCCGGCGTGACCAGCAGCGCCTGGAGCAGGGCGACGCGCTCGACTGGTGGCGCGTCGAACGACTCGAGCGCGGCCGGTACCTGCGACTCCGAGCCGAGTTCAAGTCGCCCGGTCGTGCCTGGCTCGAGATGACCGTCACACCGAACCCCGACGGCGGCAGCGACTACCACCAGCGGGCCATCTACTTCCCGCAGGGGCTGGCCGGGCGGCTGTACTGGTACGGCATCCTGCCGTTCCACGGCATCATCTTCCCCGGTATGGTCGAGCGCATCACCGCCGCCGCCGAGCGGGAGTCCGACCACACCGGGTCCACGCAGCGCAACCGGACGCAGCAGACCGAGACCCCCGAGCCGGCGCACGAGGAGGCAGCATGACCGACGACCGCAGCCCCGTCCTCTTCCTGGGGGACAGCATCACCGAACAGGGCGACTGGGACACCTGGCTCCCCGACGAGCACACGCTGAACCAGGGCATCGGTGGCGACACGACCGACGGCGTGCTGACGCGCCTCGACGCCGTCGTCGCTGAACAGCCCGAGGTGATCGTGCTGCTCATCGGCACGAACGACTTCGGCAACCACCGCGCCAGCGCCGAGCACGTGGTCCGCAACGTCGAGACCATCCTGGTCACGCTCCGCCGCGAGCTGCCGGGCGTGCGCCTGCTGCTCGTGTCGATCCTGCCCCGGCAGGCCGAGTACGCCACGAAGATCGAGCAGGCCAACCGGCACCTCCGCCAGTTCGTCGCCACGTGCCACGCGCAGTACCTCGACGCCTGGCCCGCCCTGGCCGACGGCGACCACCTGGACGCCCGCTTCACCGAGGACGGCCTGCACCTGACCGAGGACGGCTACCGCGCGCTGGTCGGTGAACTGGTGCCGGCGCTCGAGCGCGTCCGCGACCTGCCGCCGATGTCGCGGTCGATCCAGGCGATCGACCTCGACGGCTCCGCGGACTGATGGCCGCACGCAAGGGGCGGCCCCCGGTGGGGTCGTCCCAGCACGGCGTGCCCGCAGGGTCCCCGCGACCGGCAGCCGCCGCACCCGTCAACGGTGCCCGTGCCACGCCGCCCTTCACCCGCCCCGCGCTGGCGCCGTCGATGATCGCGGCGATCGTGCTGCTGGCCTGCGTCGCCATCGTCGACTCGTCGGGCTTCGTCTTCGCCCGCTGGGGCGTGACGGTGCTCGCGTTGATCGTGCTCGTCTTCAGCGTGCGTGGGAAGGTCTGGTGGGCCGCCCTGCTCATGGCCGCCGTCGCCGTGTGCTGGAACCCGCTCGTCACGGTGCCCATCCCCGGGCAGGTGTGGGCGGCACTGCAGCTGGTGGCCGCCGCGCTGTTCATCGTGGTGGGCATCGTGGTCAAGGTGCCCCGCGAGTCGGACGGACGGTAGGATCGGCAGGTCGGGTACAGGACCCGACCGCACGACCCGAAGGGCATGGATGAACGACGAGACCGAGCCGGTGACCGAGAGTCCTCTGCTGAACCCTCGACCGTCCTCCGGCGGTCTCGACCGATCCGACGTCGTCGTCCGCAAGGGGCGACTGACCCTGATCAACGGACACCTCACGCCGCAGCAGTCGATGATCGAGGACCTGCTGTTCCTCGACGACGCGCTCACCGCGGCTGACGTCGACCACCTGCTCATCCGCGGCAACGACCAGCGCCCGGTGATCGCCCTCGACGAGCGCGACCGTCAGCGCGCCGAGAGCGCCGTGATGTCCGCGGCCGTCAACGAGCCCTTCTACGCGAAGCCCCCGGGCAAGCCGGCCGTGCTCGTGCAGGACGACGGACTCGGCTCCGTCGAAGAACCAGTGCTCCGCGTGTTCCGCCCGAGGCTCGAGCCGCTCGGACGCCTGCGCTACGGCGCCGAGACGAGCGTCCAGCTCGAGTTCTGGCGCGTCACCGACATCGAGGTCCTCGCACCCGTCGAGAACGCCCTGATGCGTCGCAGCCTGCCGATCGACGAGTTCGTCCTCGTCGACATCGAACGCTACGGCCGCACCTGGCGCACCGTCGAGCACATGTTCGACGACCACGTCTCGGACATCCGGTTCCCGATCGACATCGTCTTCTCGTGGGTCGACGGCAACGCCATCGAGTACCAGCGCGCCCGCCAGGCCGCACAGTCGAACGCCGTCCTGGGCGAGGGCGACGACGCGCCGGCCCGGTTCCGCCAGATCGACGAGCTGAAGTACGCGCTCCGATCGGTGCACACCTTCGCGCCGTGGATCCGCCAGATCTACATCGCGACGGACTCCCCGGCGCCGCACTGGCTCGCCGAGCACCCGAAGGTCCGGATCGTCCGCAGCGAGGAGTTCTTCGCAGACCCCTCCGTGCTGCCGACGCACAACTCGCAGGCCGTCGAGTCGCAGCTGCACCACATCCCGGGCATCAGCGAGCACTTCATCTACTCGAACGACGACATGTTCTTCGGGCGCCTCGTCGACCCCTCGGTGTTCTACAGCCCCGGATCGGTCACGAAGTTCATCCTCGCGTCGACCCGGATCGGCCTGGGCTCCAACAACCCGGCACGCAGCGGTTTCGAGAACTCCGCCCGCGTGAACCGTCGCCTGCTGCAGCAGCGCTTCGGTGCGGTGACGACCCGGCACCTCGAGCACGCCCCGACGCCCCTGCGCGCCTCGATCATGACGGAGATGGAGCACGAGTTCGCCGACGAGTTCGCGGCCACTGCGGCCTCACGCTTCCGCGCCGCCGACAACATCTCGGTGACGAACTCGCTGTACCACTACTACTCGCTGCTCACCGGTCGGGCGATCATCCAGGAGAACGCGGCCGTCGGGTACATCGACACGACCATGGTCTCCGGACTCAAGGCCCTCGACGAGCTGCTGAAGAAGCGGAACGTGGACTTCTTCTGCCTCAACGACGGCAGCTTCCCCGAGGTCAGCGACGAAGAGCGCACGCAGCGCGTCACGGGCTTCCTGGAGCGCTACTTCCCGTTCCCTGCGCCGTGGGAGCGCCCCAGCGCTTAGGACGCGCCAGCGGCCTGCTGGGGCGCTCCGGGCGAGCCTGCGAGCCCGGTCCCACGGGGCGTCCAGGACGCGCCAGCGGCCTGCTGGGGCGCTCCGGGCGAGCCTGCGAGCCCGGTCCCACGGGGCGTCTAGGACGCGCCAGCGGCCTGCTGGGAGCGTCCCAGCGCTCAGGACGCGCCAGCGGCCTGCTGGGGCGCTCCGGGCGAGCCTGCGAGCCCGGCGCCGGAGCCCAGCCAAGTGGTTCCGGCGCACCCACACGCTCCACCGGTCACGACACCCCGCCACCCCTACGCCGAGCGGTCACAGCCCGTCGCCTGCGCCGCCCACAGCCGACGGAACATGACCACGCGACGCAGCACCCGCGGTGAGTCGCGACCACCCCGCGGGCCGGGAGGCGCAAGTCGACCCCGCCACGCGCCTCCCGGCCGTCGGGCCGACCGTCGGGCCTGCCGTCCGGACGCGCACGACGCCGCGCGGTCACGACACCCCGTTGACTGCCCGCCGAGCGGTCACGAACTGTTGATTGCCGAGCCGCCGGACGACGGAACGTGACCACTCGCCGCGCACTGACGGGGAGTCGTGACCGTCCGCGCCCGCACTCGGTGAGCAGAAGAGGTCGGGTCCGCATGGCGGACCCGACCTCTTCTGCACCCGAAGTGCGCGGGGCTACCGGTGGATGGGGGAGACAGGCACCGAGTCGAGCGTGAACACCGGGATGCTCGAGGTCACCGGTGCCGGCTCGACGGCCGCGGGGATCGTCACGCCGTGCGCCGCGAGCTTCGCCTCGGTCTCGAGCGCGGAGACGGGCTGCCCGACGGTGGCGTAGTGCCCGATCGGCACGACCGAGTGCACGACGTTGTGGCCGTAGACGTGCACGAGGTTGAACGACTGCGCACCGTCTCGTCCGCGGGTGCCGCCCTGGAACTCCGTGAGGTCCTGGGTGTAGCAGGTGGCGCTGGCGACGGAAACCGGGATGCCGGCGAACACCGCACTGGTGGAGTAGTGCAGGTGCCCGGCGATGATGGCGAGGACGTCACTGCCCTCGACGACCTCGGCCAGGGCCTGCTGGTCGCGGAGCTCGACGAGGACGGTGAGGTCCTGGACACTCGGCACCGGCGGGTGGTGCATCGCGAGGATGGTGCCGTGCGGCGCGGCCTCGGACAGGACCTCGGCGAGCCAGTCGAGCTGCTCGGGGGAGACCTCACCGTGGTGGTGACCCGGCACGCTCGTGTCCAGGGTGATCACGCGGAGACCGTTGACGTCGTAGACGAAGTCGACCGGGCGGTCGGTGGGCTGCAGGCCGAAGAGCTCCTGGCGGAAGGCACCGCGCTCGTCGTGGTTGCCCATGGCCCAGATGACCTGTGCACCGATGCGCTGCGCGGCCGGTTCGAGGATCTCGCGGACGCGGGCGTACGCTCCCGGCTCGCCCTTGTCGGCCACGTCGCCGGTGACGACGATCGCTTCGGGACGCGTGCCCGAGGCTTCGATGTCCGCGACGATCTGCGTGAGCCGAGCGGCGGAGTCGACAGCGCCGTACAGGTTGCGGTCCCCGGAGACGAGGTGCGTGTCGCTGAGGTGGAGGAGGAAGTGGTTCGGCCTGGGGTGTTCGGCCGTCCGGCTGTCCATCGGGGTCTCATTCCGTTGGCGGATGCGTGGTGCAACACGTTGCCACACCGTCCTGGACGAGTCCAGCACGCGAGAGTGAACCAGCCGTGAACTGGGGGCGGCGTTTCGCGGTGTGGACGAAGAAACCCCCGCCACTTCGTGACGGGGGTTGCTTCGTGCGCTACCGATCAGTGATCGCCGGGGCCGACCTGGGGAGCCTGGTGGCCACCCTCGAGGTTCGGGCCGTGGTGCGCGGCGTGTGCTGCCTCGAGTTCTGCCTTCGAGACCGGCTCGATGCGGTCTTCGAAGAAGAAGCGGGAGACGCCGGCGCGGACCTTCTGCAGACCCGTGATCTTGCCCTTGGCGTTCGGGCGGATCATCAGCGGCTTGTACTCGTTGAACTGCAGGAGCTTCCACCGCTCGTACTCGTCGAGCTGCTCGTGCACCTCGATGTACTCGCCGTGGGGGAGTCGGACGATGCGGCCCGACTCGTAGCCGTGCAGGACGATCTCGCGGTCCTTCTTCTGGAGGGCGAGGCAGACACGCTTCGTGATCCAGAAGGCGATGAACGGACCGAGGACCGTCGTTGCCTGGATCACGTGGATCACGTGTTCGATCGACACCAGGAAGTGCGTCGCGATGATGTCCGACGAGGCTGCTGCCCACAGGCTGGCGTAGAGCGTGATGCCAGCGGCACCGAACGCCGTGCGCGTCGGCGCGTTGCGCGGGCGGTCGAGGATGTGGTGCTCACGCTTGTCGCCCGTGACCCACGCCTCGATGAAGGGGTAGAGCAGGATCGCCAGGATGAGCAGCACCAGGACCGCGATCGGCGCCAGGATGTTGAACGACACCGTGTAGCCGAACCACACGACCTCCCAGTGCGGCGGGACCAGTCGGAGCGCACCGTCGGCGAAGCCGATGTACCAGTCGGGCTGGGTACCGGCGGACACCGGGGAGGGGTCGTACGGGCCGTAGTTCCAGATCGGGTTGATCGTGAACAGCGACGCGATGAGGGCCAGGATGCCCGCGACGATGAAGAAGAACCCACCGGCCTTCGCGGCGAACGCCGGGAGGATCGGGACACCGACGACGTTCTCGTTGGTCTTGCCCGGACCGGCGAACTGCGTGTGCTTGTTGATCACGACGAGCACGAGGTGGACACCGAGCACCGCGACGAGGATCGCCGGCAGCAGCAGGATGTGCAGCGTGTACAGGCGGCCGACGATGTCGGTCCCCGGGAACTCGCCACCGAACAGCAGGTAGGCGATCCAGACGCCGATCACCGGGACACCCTCGATCATGCCGACGATGATCCGCAGACCGTTTCCGGAGAGCAGGTCGTCGGGGAGCGAGTAGCCGGTGAAGCCCTCAGCCATGGCGAGGACCCAGAGCAGGAAGCCGAAGACCCAGTTGAGCTCACGTGGCTTGCGGAAGGCGCCGGTGAAGAACACGCGGGCCATGTGCAGCATGATCGACGCCACGAACAGCAGGGCTGCCCAGTGGTGGACCTGGCGGACGAAGAGCCCGCCGCGGATGTCGAACGAGATGTCGAGCGTGGACTGCAGGGCCGTCGACATCGCCACGCCCTTGAGCGGGACGTACGAGCCGTTGTAGACGACCTCGGTCATGGACGCCTGGAAGAAGAACGTCAGGAAGGTCCCGGAGAGCAGCACGACGACGAAGCTGTACAGCGCCACCTCGCCGAGCATGAAGCTCCAGTGGTCCGGGAAGATCTTGCGGCCGACTTCCTTGACGAGGCCCGAGATGCTGGTGCGCTCGTCGATGTAGTTGGCGACCCCGCCGATGATGCGGGATCCGCGCTCCGGCGCCGGCTTGTTCGTCGACGTGTTCGGTGCGGTGGTGGTGGTGCTGGTCATCAGCGTTCACGCTCCCAGAAGGACGGTCCGACCGGCTCGTGGAAGTCGCTCTGGGCAACCAGGTAGCCGTCGTCGTCGATCGCGATCGGAAGTTGGGGGAGGGGGCGTGCTGCCGGACCGAAGATGACCTCGCAGTTGTTCGAGACATCGAAGGTGGACTGGTGGCACGGGCACAGCAGGTGGTGCGTCTGCTGTTCGTAGAGCGCGACGGGGCAACCGACGTGGGTGCAGATCTTGGAGTACGCGACGATGCCGTCGTAGCCCCAGTTCTCGTGGCCCTTGGACGGGTTGAGGTCCTTCGGGTCGAGACGCATGAGGAGGACGGAGGCCTTGGCCTTCTCCTCCAGCATGTGCTCGGACTCGAGCATGCCCTCGGGGATGACGTGGAACACCGAACCGATGGTGACGTCGGAGGCCTTGATCGGCAGACCCGTCGGGTCCTTCGTCAGGCGCAGGCCCTGCTTCCAGAAGGTGTGGCGGAGCAGCTCGTTGGGGTCCTCGGCCGGAGCGAGGTCACGGACCAGGACGATGCCGGGGAGCGGGAACGCGGCCAGGGCACCGATCATCGAGTTGCGGATCAGCTTGCGACGGCTGAAGCCCGACTCCTTGTCGGCGAGCTGGAACGCCTCGACCGCCTTGGCGCGGGTCGCGTCGGTGCCGCGGGTGCCGTGGCGGAGCTCGGTGATCTCACGGTCGACGACCAGGGACTTCGACCAGTAGACGGCGCCGAGGCCGAGGGCGAGGAGCGCGAGGGCGATCGACAGGCCCAGGAAGAGGTTCGCGGTGCGGACCGTCCCGAAGTCGCTCGGGTCGATCGGGAAGGCGACGTACGCCGCGATCGACAGGACGCTGCCGACGATCGACAGGTAGAAGTACGCGGCGACCTGGCGCTCGGCCAGACGCTGCTTCTTCGGGTCGACGTCGGTGCGACGCGGGCGGTGCGGCGGCTCGCCCGGGTTCTCGAACGGGTCGACGGGGAGGACCGCGATCCCGGGGGAGGTGGTCGTGCCGTGCTTCTCGACAGCCGAGGACGAGTTCAGCGTCTCGTCGTCGTGCTCTGCCATGGTGTTCCCTTCAGTGTCGTTCGACACGGACGATCAGTTGGACTTCGCGGTCAGCCAGACGGTCATCGCGACGACCGCGCCGAGTCCGAAGATCCAGATGAACAGACCCTCGGCGACCGGCCCCAGGGAGCCGAGTGCGAAGCCACCGGGGGACTTGTTGTCCTGCACGTACTTGAGGTACGTGATGATGTCGGCCTTCTGCTCCGGCGTCAGGTTCAGGTCGTTGAAGACCGGCATGTTCTGCGGGCCGGTGAGCATGGCCTCGTAGATGTGCTTGCCGGAGACCGTCTCGAGGTTCGGGGCGTACTTGCCCTCGGTCAGCGCACCGCCGGCGCCGGCCACGTTGTGGCACATGGCGCAGTTGATGCGGAACAGCTCGGCGCCTTCGGCGGCGTCGCCGTCCTCACCGTTGGTGAGCTCGGTGGAGGGGACCGACGGGCCGGGGCCGAGGGAGGCGACGTACTGCGCGAGTGCGTCGACCTGCTCGTCCGTGAACTGCGCGGGCTTCTCTTCGGCCTGCGGGCCCTGAGCGGCCATCGGCATGCGGCCGGTGCCGACCTGGAAGTCGACCGACGCGGCGCCGACACCGATGAGGGACGGGCCCTCGCTCGTGCCCTGCGCGGAGAGACCGTGGCAGGTGGCGCAGTTCGAGGCGAAGAGCTTCTCGCCCTCGTTCACCTGCGACTGGCTCGAGGCGGCGACGGTGTTCGTGCTGTCGTCGGCGTTCGCCGTGGAGCTGAACAGTGCGTACGCGCCACCGGTGGTCATGAGACCCACGACGATGAGCGACACGGTCGCCATCGGTGAACGGCGGCCCTTCTTGGACTTGGTTCTGTTGAACATGTGCTGGGGGGTGTCCAGTTCCTACTTGAGAAGGTAGATGACGGCGAAGAGGAAGATCCACACGACGTCGACGAAGTGCCAGTAGTACGACACGACGATGGCGGTGGTCGCTTCCTTGTGGCCGAAGTTCTTGGCGGCGAAACCGCGGCCGAGCGTCAGCAGGAAGGCGATGAGGCCACCGGTCACGTGGAGCCCGTGGAACCCGGTGGTCATGTAGAACGCCGAGCCGTAGGCACTGGAGGAGAGCGTCACGCCCTCGTGCCAGAGGTTGGCGTACTCGAAGATCTGGCCGCAGACGAAGATCGCACCCATCGCGTAGGTGACGAAGAACCACTCCGTCATGCCCCAGTGGCGCGGGTTCCAGCTCGTCCGGTGCACCTGGAAGCGCTCCGCGGCGAACACGGCGAACTGGCAGGCGAAGCTGGACAGCACCAGGATGATCGTGTTCACGGAGGCGAAGGGCACCTCGAGCTTCGCGGTCTCGGTCGCCCAGAGCTCAGGGGACGTGCTGCGGAGCGTGAAGTAGATCGCGAACAGGCCGGCGAAGAACATGACCTCGCTGCCCAGCCACACGATCGTCCCCACGGCCACGGCGTTCGGCCTGTTGAGGGCCGGACCGCTGGCTGATCTGGAGAGAGAGGTGCTAGTCACGTCCTCCATTATGGCCGAAACCCCCGACAGTGTTTTCGCAGGAGACTGGCGGGTCTCTCGAATTCACTACGATCGAGCCATGCCTGACGCACTTTCTTGGCCAGCGGTGATCAGCGCGCTCATGGCGCGCGAGGACCTGACGATCAGGCAATCCACATGGGCCATGGAGGAGATCGTGCACGGGCGCGCCACCCAGGCACAGATCGCGGCCTTCGCCGTGACGCTCCGCGCGAAGGGCGAGACCGTCGACGAGGTCGTCGGGTTCCGCGACGCGATCCTGGACGCCGCGGTTCCGCTCGACGTCGATCCGATGGCGCTCGACATCGTCGGCACCGGTGGCGACGTGGTCGGCACCGTGAACATCTCGACCATGGCGGCCATCGTGATCGCCGCCGCCGGGGTCCCCGTCGTCAAGCACGGCAACAAGGCCAGCTCGTCGAAGTCCGGGTCGAGCGACGTGCTCGCCGCCCTCGGACTCGATCTCACGATGGACGCCGCGCGTGTCGCGGACACCTTCCGGCGTGTCGGGCTGACCTTCGCCTTCGCCAGCGCGTTCCACCCCGGTTTCGCCCACGCAGGGCCGGTGCGGCGCGAGATCGGCGTGCCGACGGTGTTCAACTTCCTCGGCCCGCTCGTCAACCCCGCGCGGTGCGAAGCCAACGCCGTGGGGGTCGCCCAGCTCGACCTCGTCCCGATCATCACGGGTGTGTTCCAGACGCGCGGCGCGACGGCCCTCGTGTTCCGCGGCGACGACGGACTCGACGAGCTGACCACCACCGGGCACAGCCACATCTGGGAGGTCACCGGGGGCCGCGTGACCGAGCACGACCTCGACCCGCGGGACCTCGGCATCGCCCGGGCACGCACGGAGGACCTGCTCGGCGGCGACCCCGAGCACAACGCCGGCGTCGTCCACCGGGTGCTCGCGGGGGAGACCGGACCCGTCCGTGACATCGTCCTGCTGAACGCCGCGGCCGGCCTCGTCTCGTTCCGGCTGGCACAGGACCCGAACGAGTCCGACCGGCCGATCCTGCAGCGCTTCCGCGAGCAGCTGGTCGTCGCCGCCGAGGCGGTCGACTCCGGCGCCGGTGCGCGCAAACTGGCTGATTGGGTCGGCGCAGCCCCCGCCGCGTAGTCCACGCCGCCCCCGTGCACCGTGCGCGGTGCGTCACCCGGTGCGAGCCTGACGGCTCGGTGCTGCGCCACGAGCGCGCACCCGGCGGTCACCGCTGCGCCCGGTCAACAAGCCCGCACCGTGCCGTGTCGACAACCCCGAGCCGGACTGGAGGCCCGTGGCGGGCCCGCCCCGCGCCTCCAGTCCGCACCGTGCGCGGTCCGCGATCCCGTGCCGCTTCCGCGCGAGCCGCACCGTGCGCGGTGCGACACCCGGTGCGAGCCTGACGGCTCGGTGCTGCGCCACGAGCGCGCACCCGGCAGTCACCGCTGCACCCGGTGAACAAGCTCGCACCGTGCCGTGCCGGCCACCCCGTGCCGGCCACCCCGTGCCGGACCGGACGGCCGTGGCGGGCCCGTCCCGCGCCTCCAGTCCGCACCGTGCGCGGTCCGCGATCCCGTGCCGCTTCCGCGCGACCCGCACCGTGCGCGATGCGTCACCCGGTGCGAGCCTGACGGCTCGGTGCTGCGCCACGAGCGCGCACCGGGCAGTCACCGCTGCACCCGGTCAACAAACCCGCACCGTGCCGTGCCGGCAACCGCCCGACCACCGCACCACCCGACCGACCGGCCGACCGCGACCGACCCGCAGGAGACGCAACGCACAGGAGGCCCGGTGCCGGTTCCTGGAACCGGCACCGGGCCTCCCGTCGGTGCGTTCAGTGCACGCGCTCAGAGTGCGCGTGCTTCGTTACTGCACGTCCTCGTCGACCCAGTCGAAGGTCTTCGTGACGGCCTTCTTCCACAGGCGGAGCGTGCGCTCGCGCTCGGCGGCGTCGAGCTGGGGCTCCCAGCGCTTGTCCTCCTGCCAGTTGGCACGGAGCTCGTCGAGGTTGGCCCAGAAGCCGACCGCGAGACCAGCGGCGTAGGCCGCACCGAGCGCCGTCGTCTCCGCGACGACCGGACGGACGACCGGCACGTTGAGCATGTCGGCCTGGAACTGCATGAGCTCGCTGTTCGCGGTCATGCCGCCGTCGACCTTGAGCTCGGTCAGGTCCACACCGGAGTCGGCGTTGACCGCGTCGAGGACCTCGCGGGTCTGCAGCGCCGTCGCCTCGAGGGCGGCACGCGCGATGTGGCCCTTGTTGACGAAGCGGGTGAGGCCGACGATCGCACCGCGGGCGTCGGGACGCCAGTACGGCGCGAAGAGCCCGGAGAACGCCGGCACGAAGTACACGCCACCGTTGTCCTCGACGGTCTTGGCCAGGGCCTCGACCTCCGGGGCGCTGCCGATCAGACCGAGGTTGTCGCGGAGCCACTGGATGAGCGAGCCCGTGACGGCGATCGAACCCTCGAGGGCGTAGTGCGTCTCCTGGTCGCCGAGCTTGTAGCCGACGGTGGTGAGCAGGCCGTTCTCGGAGCGGACGATCTCGGTACCGGTGTTGAAGATCAGGAAGTTGCCGGTGCCGTAGGTGTTCTTCGACTCGCCCTGGTCGAACGCGGCCTGACCGAAGGTCGCGGCCTGCTGGTCGCCGAGGATGCCGGCGATCGGGACCTCGCGCAGCAGGCTCGAGGACTCGACGTGGCCGTAGACCTCGGAGGAGCTGACGATCTCGGGGAGCATCGACTTCGGCACGCCGAAGTCGGCGAGGATGTCGTCGCGCCACTGCAGCGTCTCGAGGTCCATGAACAGCGTGCGGGACGCGTTCGTGACGTCGGTCTTGTGGACGCCGCCGTCGATGCCACCGGTCAGGTTCCAGAGGACCCAGGTGTCGGTGGTGCCGAACAGCAGGTCGCCCGCCTCGGCCTTCTCACGAGCACCCTCGACGTTCTCGAGGATCCACATGATCTTGGTGCCGGCGAAGTACGTCGCGAGCGGCAGACCGACGATGGCCTTGTACTTGTCGGTGTCGCCGTCGGCGAGCTTGTCGACGAGCGCCTGCGTGCGGGTGTCCTGCCAGACGATCGCGTTGTAGATCGGCTTGCCGGTGGTCTTGTCCCAGACGACGGCCGTCTCGCGCTGGTTGGTGATGCCGACGGCTGCGACGTCGTGGCGCGTGATGTCGGCACGCGACAGTGCCTGACCGATCACCTCGCGGGTGTTGTCCCAGATCTCGGCGGGGTCGTGCTCGACCCACCCGGCGCGCGGGAAGATCTGCTCGTGTTCCTTCTGCCCGGTCGAGATGATCGAACCGGAGTGGTCGAACACGATTGCTCGGGTCGAGGTCGTGCCCTGGTCGATGGCGACGATGTAGTCGGCCATTGGTGCTCCTTACGGGTGTGTTCGGTGCGGGTGCGTGTTCGGTCGTGCGGAACGGCCGTTCCACGCCTTCGGGGTGGGGGTGGGTCAGCTGACGATGGGCAGCAGGGCGTAGGACAGCCCGGCGGCGAGGGCGCCACCGATCAGCGGTCCGACGACCGGCACCCAGGCGTAGGCCCAGTCGCTCGAGCCCTTGCCCTTGATGGGCAGGAAGGCGTGCGCGATGCGGGGGCCGAGGTCACGGGCCGGGTTGATGGCGTAGCCGGTGGGGCCACCGAGGCTGACACCGATCGCGATCACGAGGAAGGCGACGGGGATCGCACCGAGCTCCGACGGGGTCTGCCCGTTGGTGAACGCGATGACGACGAAGACCAGCACGAAGGTGCCGATGATCTCCGTGACGAGGTTCCAGCCGTACGACCGGATCGCGGGGCCGGTCGAGAAGACGCCGAGCTTGGCGGCCGCGTCGGGCTCCTCGTCGAAGTGCTGCTTGTAGGCGAGCCAGACGATGACCGCACCGATGATCGCGCCGATCAGCTGGGCGAGCCAGAACAGGAACATCTCGCCGACGGTGATGTTGCCGAGGATCGCCTGCGCGAGGCTGACCGCGGGGTTGAGCTGTCCGCCGGACTTGTAGGACACGGTGACACCGGCGAAGACCGCGAAGCCCCAGCCGATCGTGACCATCAGGAACCCGGCTCCGAAGCCCTTCGACTTCGCCAGCGACACGGCGGCGACGACGCCGCCACCCAGGATGATGAGCATCGCCGTACCGACGAGCTCGGACAGGAACTTGACGCCGATGTCGTCCATCGGTGACCTCCAGTGCGTGAGGTGGGGGTCCGGCCGTGCTGCGCCGCACTCCCCGTTGAGTGATTGAGGCCAACCATAGTGACGACGCTCACGGCCGGGCGATGAATTCGTGAGCGAAGTGCGGCATCGTGCACGAACGTGCAGGACGAGTGTCCCCTGCACGATCCCGAGCCGGTGGCGCATCCTCGACGCACTGCACGAACGTGCATCGGGAGCGGACGGCTGCCCGTGCCGTCGATGTAGATTGGGCCCACTCCGGTCGACGACGTGCGGTGTGACCGCCACGGTTCGACCCCGTACCCGTGGAGGCACCGCATGAAGAAGCTCATCAACGACCCGCAGGCCGTGGTCGAGGAGACCGTCCGGGGCTTCGCCCGGGCACACGCCGGACACGTCGTCCTGGTCGAGGACCCGATCCACCTGCACCGCGCTGACGCACCCGTCGCCGGCAAGGTCGGGATCGTCAGCGGCGGTGGCAGTGGCCACGAACCGCTGCACGCCGGCTTCGTCGGGTACGGCATGCTCGACGCCGCCGTGCCCGGCCCGGTGTTCACGAGCCCGACGCCCGACCCGATCGTCGCCGCGACGAAGGCCGTCGACGGCGGTGCGGGCGTGCTGCACATCGTGAAGAACTACACCGGCGACGTGCTCAACTTCGAGACGGCAGCCGAGCTCGCGGCGATGGACGACGTCCGGGTCGAGTCCGTCGTGGTGGACGACGACGTCGCGGTGCAGGACTCCCTGTTCACCGCCGGCCGGCGCGGTGTCGCCGGGACCGTCGTGGTGGAGAAGTGCGCCGGCGCCGCCGCCGAGCGCGGGGACGACCTGGACGCGGTCGCAGCCGTGGCCCGGCACGTCAACGACGTCACGCGGTCGATGGGGCTCGCGCTGGCGTCGGGCACCGTCCCGCACGCGGGGGAGCCGTCGTTCGTGCTGGCCGACGACGAGGTCGAGCTCGGCATCGGCATCCACGGCGAGCCGGGCCGCGAGCGGATCGCGATGGCACCGGCGGACGAGCTGGTCGACCGCGTGCTCGAACCGATCCTGACCGACCTCGACGCCCCGGCCGGGTCGTCGCTGCTGCTCCTCGTGAACGGCATGGGCGGCACCCCGCTGTCCGAGCTCTACATCGCGTACCGACGCGCCGCCGAGGTCCTCTCGGACCGCGGCCACCAGGTCACGCGTAGTTTGGTCGGCGACTACGTCACGTCCCTCGAGATGCAGGGGTTCTCGCTCACCGTCACGGTGCTCGACGACGAACTCACGGCCCTCTGGGACGCCCCGGTGGAGACCCCGGCCCTGCGCTGGGGACGCTGACCGACCACGGCCGCGACCGCGACTGCAACGGCAAGCGCGACCGACCACGGCCGCTCGACCACCGGACCACGACACCGGGCCACCGGGCCCGACACACGAAGGGAACCGCATTGGCGCTCGACACCGCATGGGCCATCGACTGGGTCCGTCGCACCGCCGCGACGATCGACGAACACCGCGCCGAGCTCGTCACGCTCGACCGTGAGATCGGGGACGGCGACCACGGCGAGAACCTCGACCGCGGGTTCCGGGCCGTGCTCGAGGCCGTCGACTCCGGGTCCTTCGACACCCCGGGTGCCGTGCTCAAGACCGTCGCGACGAAGCTCATCTCGACCGTGGGCGGGGCGGCCGGCCCGCTCTTCGGTACGGCTTACCTGAAGGCGGCGCAGGCCGCCGGTGACGCGGCCGAACTCGACGCGGACACCCTCGTCGCCGTCCTCACCGCCGCCCGCGACGGGGTCGTGTCCCGCGGCAAGGCAGCGGTCGGCGACAAGACGATGGTCGACGCGTGGAGCCCCGCGGTCGACGCCGCAGCAGCGGCCGCCGCTGCCGGCGACGACCCGAAGGCCGTGCTCACCGCAGCAGCCGACGCCGCCGCGCAGGGTGCGGCGGACACCGAGCCACTCGTCGCCCACAAGGGCCGCGCGAGCTACCTGGGCGACCGCGCGATCGGGTACCGCGACCCCGGTGCACAGTCGACCGCGTACATCCTGCGCGCAGCGGTGGACGCAGCGTGACCGTCGGCATCCTGGTCGTCTCGCACAGCGCGGCGATCGCGACGGGCACCGTCGAGCTGGCCCGGCAGATGGCCGCGGACGTACCGCTCGTCGCCGCGGGCGGCACGGACGACGGCGGCATCGGCACCTCGTTCGAGGCGATCACCGCCGGCATCGAGGAACTCGCCCAGGCGGACGCCGTCGTGGTGCTGTGCGACCTCGGTTCCGCGTACCTGACGACCGACACCGCGCTCGACTTCCTGGACGACGACGTCCGTGCCCGCGTCCACGTGTCGCAGGCCCCGTTGGTCGAGGGAGCGGTGGCCGCTGCGGTCGCCGCCCAGACGGGCGGCGACGCCGACGCGGTGCTGGCCGCCGCGGCGTCGGCCGCGGGTTCCGAGGCGGACGCGAGCACCGCCTCCCGTCCGTCCGGTGACCAGCCTGGAGGCACGGGGCCGGCCGACGGAGCTGCTCCCGTCGACGGCGCGGCCGGCTCCGACCGCGTCAGCGCGTCGGTCGAGCTGGTGAACGAGACCGGGCTGCACGCCCGGCCCGCCGCGGAGTTCGTGAAGACGGCGGCGAAGTACGACGCGAGCGTGCACGTCAACGGCGTGGACGCGAAGAGCCTGCTGGCGATCATGGCACTGGCGCTGCCGAAGGGTGCGACGGTGTCGATCGACGCGACCGGGCAGGACGCGCAGGCCGCAGTCGACGCCCTGGTGGAACTGGTCCGGTCCGGCTTCGGCGAGTGACACCGCCGCCGGGCGAGTGACAGCGCCGCCGGGGGAGACCCCGGCGGTGGTGCCCGCCCCGGTCAACGGATCGAGATCGTCCCCGCCAGGTCGAGGTCCGAGGGGACGCCGGTGACCCCGGCGTCCGCGAGCAGGGTGGCACCGAACACGGCGCTCCAGAACGTGCGGGCGTCGCGGGCGACGCCGCTCGGGCTCGTCCAGCCCTGGTCGGCGACGACGCGCTCCAGGTAGCGCTCGGACTGCCGGAACAGCACGGCGAGCAGCAACCGCACGCGCGCACGGTGCGCCGGGTCGTCCCCGGCGGCCCCGAGCGCACGGACCACGAGCGGGGTCGACGGCATCGCGAGCGCGGTGCGGGCGAGTACCTGCCGGAACGCCTCCGCCGAGCGGGCACGACGGCCGGCCGCCTGCAGTCGCGTGGTGTCGCGGAGGAACAGCGCGAACGCGGCGTCGAGCACCAGGCGGTCCTTCGAGCCGTAGTGGTGCGTGATCTGGTTCGGGTAGACACCCGCGGCCCGGGCGACCTCGCTGACGGTGACGCTCCGAGCGCCCGCGCTGAGCAGTCCGGCCGTCGCGGCGAGGATCTTCGCCCGTGTCGCCGCGCCGCGTGCCGTGCCGGAGCCGTCCACCGTGGTTGCCATGTCGGAATTGTACGTGGTACAACTCAACTTGTTCAACGTACAAGAGGAGTTCCCGTGGACATCGTCATCACCGGCTTCGGCGCGGTCTCACCCTTCGGCCACGGCGTCGCACCGCTCTGGGACGCCCTGGTGGCCGGTCGCTCCGGCGTCCGCGCCCTGCACCGCGACGGAGCGCTCTGGGAACAGGTGCCGATCCGGGTCGGGGCCGATGCCGCACTCGACCCCGAGGGGTCGCTCGGGCGGGTCCGTGCGAATCGCCTCGACCGCAGTCAGCAGCTGGCGCTCGTCGCCGCGGACGAGGCCTGGGCCGACGCCGGTGCCCCCGCGGTGGAGGGCGACCGCCTCGCCGTGGTGATCGGCACCGGGATCGGGGGAGTGGAGACGCTCCTCGACGCCCACGACGTGCTCGGCGCGTCCGGTGCCCGGCGGGTCTCACCGCGCACGGTGCCGATGCTCATGGCGAACGGTGCCGCCGCGCAGATCAGCATCGCGTACGGGGCGCGGGGCGGCGCCTACACGACGGTGTCGGCATGTGCCTCCGGTGCGGAGGCCATCGCCACCGCCGCACGACTCATCGCCACCGGTGAGGCCGACGTCGTCATCACCGGCGGGACCGAGGCCGCGGTCACCCCGGTGACGATGGCGTCGTTCGCCCAGTCGCAGGCACTCGCGAAGCCCGACGGCGACGACCCGACGACCCTGTCCCGGCCGTTCGACGCCGACCGGCGCGGCTTCGTCCTCGGCGAGGGCGCCGGCATCGTCGTGCTCGAGCGCGCCGACCAC
Organism: Curtobacterium sp. MMLR14_002; assembly: GCF_001864975.1. Taxonomy (NCBI): domain Bacteria; kingdom Bacillati; phylum Actinomycetota; class Actinomycetes; order Micrococcales; family Microbacteriaceae; genus Curtobacterium; species Curtobacterium sp. MMLR14_002. Next base: position 211,867 of record NZ_MJGT01000001.1, on the reverse strand, counting down.
GCCGCCGCCCGGGGGCAGCGGTCGCACGGCACGCTCGCCGGGTGGGGGATCACCTCGGACGCGCACCACATCACCGCACCGCTGGCGGACGGCAGCGAGCAGGAGCGGGCCATGCGCGCCGCGATCCGGATGGCGGGCCTCACCGGCGCCGACGTCGACCACGTGAACGCGCACGCGACCGGCACCCCGGTCGGCGACGTCGGCGAGGCGGCCGCCATCAGCCGTGCGGTGGGGACCGGAGCGCTGGTCACCGCTCCGAAGAGCGCCATCGGGCACATGTTCGGCGCTGCCGGCGCGGTCGAGGCGATCCTGACCCTGCGGGCGCTCGAGACCGGGACCGTGCCACCGACCCTGAACCTCGACCGGCTCGACCCCGCGGTGGACCTCGACGTCGTCTCCGGCACCGCACGGACCGCGCCGCTCCGTGCCGCGTTGAACAACTCGTTCGGGTTCGGCGGTCAGAACGCGTCGCTGGTGTTCACCGCGGCGTGAGCTCCTGCAGGCCGGTGACCCGGAGCAGGTCGAGCTTCGCGGCGTCCTCGGAGCCCGGGACGACCGTGTAGACGACGATCCGCAGGTCACCGCCGGGGACACTCAGCACGTCGCAGTCGATCTCCACCGGCCCGACCGGCGTGAGCACGACCTTGCGGCTCGCACGGTGCTCGGCGATCCGGCCGGTCTCCCATCGGCGGGCGAACTCGGGGGACTCCCGCAGCAGCCGTTCGACCAGGTCCGCCAGGTCGCGGTCCGCCGGGTAGCGCCCGTACGCCTGCCGCAGGTCGGCGGCGAGGTCGCTCGAGAACTCCTCCTGGTGCTCGTCGTCCCAGTCCACCCCGTCGCGCTCCTGCGTGAAGTGCCGCCAGACCAGGTTGCGATCGAGCCCGACGTACCGCGAGGGGTCGCCGTTCACCGCGGCCCACAACTCGTTCCAGAGCACGATGTCGTGGGTCGCCGTGAACACCGCGAGCGGCACGTCGCCGAGCCGGTCGACCAGCCGCTGCACGCCGGGCGTGATGTGCCGCGGCACGACCTGACGCGACGGCGGGGCGACGCCGGCCACCCGGCACAGGTGGTCCCGCTCCTCGGACGACAGCCGGAGCGCCGTCGCGAGGGCGGCGAGCAGCTGCGGCGACGGGTTCGTCGCCCGGCCCTGCTCGAGGCGGACGACGTAGTCGACGCTCACGCCCGCCAGCGCGGCGAGCTCCTCGCGACGGAGGCCCGGGGTCCGTCTGCCGGGGCCGGCCGGCAGGCCGACCGCCTCGGGACGCACCCGGTCACGCCAGGAACGCAACACGTTCGCGAACTCGCTCATGCCCACCATCATCGCCCCGCGCCTCCAGTCCGTCCTGGTACTGCCGGTCCCACCGTCGCACCGTGCCTGGGGAAGCCGGGCCGGCGGGGGCAGGCTGGGCACATGACAACGACACTGATCACCGGGGCCAACCGCAGCCTCGGACTCGAGACCGCACGCCGACTGCTCGAAGCCGGCCACACCGTGTACGCCGGCATGCGCGACCCGGCCAGCGGCGACGACGCCCGCGCACTCGGCGCCCACGTCGTGCAGCTGGACGTCACCGACCAGGCCAGCATCGACGCGGCGATCGCGACCATCCCCGAACTCGACGTCCTCGTGAACAACGCCGGGATCCTCGGCACCTCGTTCGGGGTCGACGACCTCGACGCGAGCGCCATGGCGACCGTGCTCGACACCAACGTCACCGGCATCGTCCGGGTGACCCAGGCCGCGCTGCCCCTGCTGCGACGTTCGGCGGCACCCGTCATCGTGAACGTCTCGTCGGGGGTGGGGTTCCCGCGCTGGCTGACGACACCGGGACACGACGAGTACGGGGTGCCTGCGGTGCCGTACGCGGCGTCGAAGGCGGCCGTGATCGCGTTGACCGTGCAGTACGCGAAGAACCTGCCCGGGTTCCGGGTGAACGCGAGCGACCCGGGCTACACGGCGACGGAGTTCAACGGGTTCGGCGGACACCAGACGATCACCGAGGGCACCGACGCCACGGTCATGCTCGCGACGATCGGCACCGACGGGCCGACGGGGGAGTTCCACAACCGCGAGGGCCGCATCGAGTACTGAGGGGCAGCGCTGCGTGTGCGCCCGCGCCCCCTCAATCGTGCACGTCGGCGCCGAACCCCGGCCCGGGACGCATCATCCAGCCGTCCGGATCGGGCAGCGGGCGGAACCCGAACCGCTCGTACAGCCCGTGGGCATCCGCGGTGAACAGGGCGAAGCGCTTCAGGCCGAGCGGCTCGACCGCCTCGATAACGCCGCGCACGAGTGCGACCCCGACGCCGCGGCCCCGGGCGTCGGGGTCCACGAACACGTCGGCGAGCCACCCGAACGTCACGCCATCGGTGATCACCCGCGCGTAGCCGAGCTGCTCGCCGGTCGTCGCGTCGTACACGCCGAAGTTCCGGGAGCCGGCGATGATCGCCTCCTGCGTCGCCCGGTCACGGCCGCGGGCCCAGTACGACTCCTCGCTCAGCCAGCGGTGCACGCGGTCGACGTCGAGGTCGGCGGGGTCGGCGGAGAAGCGCAGATCGGTCACGTGACGAGTCAACCGGCGGACGCGCCTGCGGCGCAACGGCCGATCGGGATGCGGTGGACCGCTCGGGTGGTCGGGTGGTCGGGTGGCCGGCGGCCTGGAGGCCCGTGGGGACCCCGGCGGACGGGTCGCCTCGGGCGGTCGGTCGCGCTGGTCCGCCGTCCGGCGTCGGGCGTCTGTCAGGATGGCCGCATGCGCGCCGTCCAGTACGCCCAGTTCGGTTCCGTCCCCTCGATCGTCGACCTGCCGGAGCCCGTGGCACCGGACCACGGTGTCGTCGTGCGGGTGGCCGCCACCGGCGTCTGCCGCAGTGACTGGCACGCCTGGAAGGGCCACGACGACTCCGTCCGGCTGCCGCACGTGCCCGGCCACGAGTTCGCCGGCGTCGTCGCGTCGATCGGCACGGGCGTCCAGCGCTTCGCCGTGGGTGACCGGGTGACGGCACCGTTCGTGTTCGCCTGCGGGACCTGCGCCGAGTGCCTCGACGGCGCCACCCAGGTGTGCACCGCCCAGCAGCAGCCCGGGTTCGACCTGCAGGGCTCGTACGCGGACTCCCTGGTCGTCCCGCACGCCGACCTGAACCTCGTCGCGCTGCCCGACGCCGTGGACTTCGCGGTGGCTGCGGCGCTCGGCTGCCGATTCGGCACCGCGTTCCACGCCCTGCACGCCCGAGGGCGCGTTGCCGCAGGGGAGTGGGTCGTGGTCTACGGCTGCGGGGGAGTCGGGCTCTCCGCGGTCATGGTCGCCGTGGCCGCCGGCGCGCACGTCGTCGCCGTCGATGTCTCCACGGCCGCACTCGAACGCGCAGCCGCCCTGGGCGCCGACACCGTTCTGATGGACGCCGATGTCGTCACCACGGTCCGGTCCCGCACGGGCGGCGGAGCACACGTCTCGCTCGACGCCTACGGCAGCCGTGCCACCTCGGTCGCCGCCGTGGCGTCCCTGCGTCCGCGCGGTCGGCACGTGCAGGTCGGGCTGCTCCTCGACGACGAAGCCGCTCCGGCGATCCCGATGGGCCGGGTCATCGCGGACGAACTCGAACTGCTCGGCAGCCACGGGGCAGCGGTCGGGGAGTACGGCGCGATGCTCGACGCCGTCGTGGCCGGGCGGCTGCGTCCGGAGGAGACGATCGGCCGCACGATCGGCTTCGACGACCTGCCCGACGCGCTCGTCGCGATGGACCGCCCTGCGACCTCGTCGGGCATGACCGTCGCGGTGTTCTGAGGCTCGGGCGTCCCGTCAGCCCTCGGTCCGAGCGTCCGCGCCCCGGCGGATGCGGAGCACGACCGCGCCGATGACGAGCACTGCCAGGATCCCGACGACCCCGAACAGGAGTGCGGGGCCGCCGTGGCCGTGCGCATGCGTGCCGGCACCCGTGTTCGGTGCGGCTCCCGCTGCCGCTGCCGACGGTTCCGAGGATGATGTGGGCGCGGCCGTCGGGCTCGTCGTCGTGGGTGGAACGGTCGGAGATGCGGCCGGTTCCACCGAGAACGCGAGCTGTCCCTCGATCGGATGGCCGTCGGGGGAGACGTACCGCCAGACGAGGGTGTGCGGGCCGGGGGAGAGCGACACCGCCTTGGACATCGAGGTGCCGTCGACGGCCACCGCTCCGGTGGACTCGTCGGTCCCGCCGTCGTCCCGGACCTCGATGCGCAGACCGGCTTCGAGCCCGGCCAGCGGCGCCTCGCTGAAGGTGAGCGTCACTCGCTCAATGTCGGCAGTGACCGTGGCGCCGTCCGCCGGATCACTCGAGGTCAGTGCTGCGTGCGCCGATGCGGGTGTCGTGCCGATCAGCACGAGGAACGCGGACAGGGCGACTGCGAACAGGACCCGGGGTGTCACGGTCCGGGAGCGGCGTTGGTCATCTCGGTGATCGTGCACGGATCCAGGCTAGGGAAGTGATGTCGAGCGTCCCGTCAGCCGAGCGGAGCCACTCACAACCTCTGGGTTGACATAATATGCATTATCGGCGCTCAAACATCGTGAGTTGCATCTAGTGCAACGACTCCGGCACCGCTTGTACCGCAGTGTTTGACCTGATCAGCCCCAGAATCCGTCCGCTAGGTGAAACCTGGAAACTAGCTCGGCGCGACAGCGGCATGCTCGCGAGCAAGAGGATCCTGCGTTTAATGCAGAAATCCACGGCAGCTCGAGTGCCGTGCGGTGCGGTGCGGTGCTCAACTTCCTCACTGGAGCTTCTTAGAGCGCAACCGCGGACGACGGATGATGACAAGGTCTTTGCTGCTCAGCGAGGAACGCGCCAACCTCACCGACTAACCGCAGCTCGCCGGCGCCGGAGAAGTGAGTCGGCCACGTTCTATGCAACGGCCACCTTGCCCATCTCACCGTGGATAACTTCTCGCCCTTTTGCTATATCAACAGGTCCGCTGCTCGAACCAGATACTTCCGTGAGCCGTGAGTTCTTCAATCAAGGCGAACGGCCACGAGGTCTCCGCCCGCGGCCGCATGAGCCAGGCCGTACGCGACGCGTACGACGCCGCCCTCTGACGCCGCTCCCCCGACGAAGCAGCCGGCCACCCTCGGGGTGGCCGGCTGCTTCGTTCACGCCGATACGGCGCTCTTATGTCAGATCGCAGTCGCAGTCGCCCGGACAGCAGAGACTCCGGCGCATCCCTCGTCAGTACGTTGCCCGCGCCCAGTTTGCGGACCACGAATCGTCGTCGTGTATCTCAAAATGATACCCGACGATATTCCGAGTCCACAAAACGACGATTTTGCAAAGGTCAGTGAGAACGGAAGCGATCTCAGCTAGCGCCATTGATTTGTCAGCGGGCTCCAGCCGATCGAGATTCAGAGCCCATGCATCCCAAACCTCCTCCAAGTACTCATCCCAGCCCGGAGGCAGGGGCGCAGGCCGCAATCCACTTACGATCTTATCGACGCCCAGTTCGGCGGATAGATACGTCATGACCCGAAGGAGATCATTGACGGCGGTGGAGCTGCGGAACATCGCCGCATCACCATCGGTTATGCGGAGGCGGCTCGACTCCCCCAACTCAATCCTCATGTGAGCGAGAGTGTCGCCGATGCCGTCGACGTTTGAAACTGGTGACGGCGCGGTGCGGTTCGTCATCTTCTCGATACGAAAGTCGTCGACATGCGCTGCAAGATGTTTACGCCAGGCTCGCTCTGTCTTGCTACCAGCGGCGAGGTCTTGGTACTCGTCCAGGTCCTCACCGCGCTGATGGAGTATCGCGTGGCCAGCCTCGTGAATCGCGAGATGCAGTCCGATCCTGTGCATGTACCCGACCAGCTCCTCGGGCGAAGAAACCTCGAACGGGGGCATGAACGCCGAAGCGTTAATCACAATGTCGTATGTTCCATCGGCCGCACTGATGGTTCGAGCACCGACTTGCCCAATGCCTCGGTTCATCGAGTAACCATTGCCCTCGACGCGCTGCTCAATCGCGTTAACAGTCGAGACCACATCGCCACTGACCGTGAGCCTCCAGGTGCTCATATCGGACAGAAATGCGTTAAGCCCAGCCACGAGTGTGCGTGCCAGCCCGGCATCGCGGAGGATGGAGTGAAGTGCTGTTGATACTTCGGGATCGAGGGCGTCGAAGTACTCAATCATCACTCGGTGCTCAGACTCGCGCATCTCGACTACCGCCCGTTCCGTCATACACCCAACATTAGCGACAACTAGTGATGCTCCCGACGATCGAACCGCGCTGAGTCGCCTCGTAGAGGGCGACGGTGGCAGTATTCACGGCTAGCCCCAGTGGGTGGGCGTGCCCGAGCGATCAGGAGAAGACGGCGAGAGGCATCACGCGGATAGACGACCCGCGGACCCTAGAGTCAATCTTCAACTCGACGAGCTCTGACGGCGCTACACCACCAACTTCAGGGACTTCCTCGATCAACTCATGGAGCTTACCAATGCCCTCATCAAGCGCTGTCGGCGCGAGATTGCGGAGAAGCTTGTTACGAGAGAAGGTGGGCACGTCCAGCTCGACGGCCGATATGACCTTGCCGATCACCGTAAAAGTGCCATCGAGAAGTCGGTCGGGGTCATCAACGATAAAGTGTGCCAGATCGCAAATTGTGACAACGGTAAGTGCGGGCTCATCTGCAACACGCCCGTAGTATTCCCGCGTGGTTTCCTGCCGAGTGTCAGCTTTGACGGCGTTCGTGATCGCTCGCGCGAGACCCCCCTTTGCCTCAGCCTCAAGGTGCATTTTTTCTGCATGTTGCACTCGCGCTTTATGGCCCCCACCCTCGGGGAATCGGGAGATATAGTCACGCTCGACTGTGTATCGGGTGATTGCTTCAACAAGTTCCGGAGAAACAACATCCAGCGCGAGTGTTAGTTCGACCGGGTCAAACGCCGTCGTGTACTCGACGAAGGATCCTGGCCGCAGCTCCTCGGCTTCCTCCGCCGTCGTGAGACGCGTTATCAGGGAACCCTGTTCGAGAAACTTCCGGACGAGGTGCAAATTATATGCTTGGGAGTAGACAAACTGCTGACGAGACGCTGTACCGGTCGTCTGAGTCCAGCTGGAGGAAAGGCTCGCTTGTGCCTCGGCGGCGAGTTCAACCCCACCAATAAAAGGCGCTTTTGCTTTTCCGCTTATTTTGCCCGTCGCCGACCCGCCGGCTGCAGTATCGCTGCCTCCTGCCGCGTTGGAATCGCGCGTCTCCTCGGTCAGAAGGGGCTGGCTCACGATCTGCTGCAGGATCCCTGCAACCTGATCCGAGTTCTGATAGATCGTTGCGATGGGCGCCCCGGGGGCGTCCCCCCGCGAAGGCGAGACGGAATCGGTCATGACGCGATCATCCGCGCGACGTCCGACATTCGGTAACTGGGCGAATCTCGAAGCCGTGGGGCCCGCGCTGACGCGCCCCAAAGTGCCTTCTCGCCACCGCTTGGTCGTTGCCTGCGGCTGACGTCGCCGTCATCATCGCGCTCGGCGAAACCGGCGGGGTCGGAGCGAGCAGGCACCAAGGTGTGTGCAGTTCTGGGGTATGCCCCAGTGCCACGGCCCCGGTGCGGTTGAGAACCGCGGTCATGGGGTCGGTTCGGGGGGTCCGCGACAGATCCGGTCTTGGCTCTAGACATGTTGCAACACCCCCGTGCCCATCGGTCGCACGGACCGCGCGAGCCCGACGGTCAGCCGGACGTCTTTCGACGTCGGCCCGCGCCTGGCTCTCTCTCACGTCGGAGTGCCCTGTACACCGTGGTCCTACTGACTCCGAGTACTTCACCGATCTGCGCGACCGTCATGTCCCGTTGCTCATACAGGCGCCTGGCAGTTCGTACCTGATCGGCCGACAGCCGAGGCGGCCGACCGCCGTTCCGCCCTCGAGCTCGAGCGGCCGTGAGGCCGGCGTGCGTGCGTTCGCGGATGAGATCCCGTTCGAACTCGGCCAGGGCGGCGAAGACGTGGAACACGAGCCGGCCGCCGGGTGAGGTTGTGTCGATCGTCTCTTGCAAGGACCGGAACCCCACACCCCGCTCCCCCAGCGCCTGCAGCTGGTCGATCAGATGCCGGATGGATCGCCCGAGCCGGTCAAGCCGCCACACGACGAGAGTGTCGCCTGGTCGGAGCTGATCGAGCAGCTTGGTGAGCTCCGGACGGTGCTCGAGCGATCCGGACATTGTGTCGACCCACACCCGGTAGCAGCCGGCAGCATTCAACGCGTCGAGCTGCAGCGCCGCGTCCTGATCGGTTGTCGACACCCGCGCATACCCGAGAAGCTCACCCATGACCCAGAACGTAGCGGAACCCGTCGAACATCGGTGGAAATGGCACGTAGATACCAGCACTGAGTTGTGAGCAGCCTCGCTCTGTGTCGTCGTTTTCGCTGCGATCGGTGTCGGGTCAGGTGGTGCCGATGACGAGGGTGCTGCGGGCGGCCTCGACGACGTCGTTGGTGATGACGTCGAGCTCGTTGATCTTCAGGACGCGTTGGATCTGAGGGAGGAGGCGCTCAAGGAGCCGGAAGTTGCCGCGGGTGATGCGTTCGACGGCGGCGATGGCTTGCGCGTCGGTGAAGTCGTCGGGGTCGAGCGTCTTGCCGAGCTTGCGCCATTGACGTTCGTATTTGTTACGTCTGCCGCGCTCGCGCGGCGAGCCGGAGTGCTTGCACGGAACGGAGGTGTTGTTCCGATCGGTGGCGGCCGTTGGCGGGAGACGGATGTGGTGCTGCGATGACCGGAAGGAGTCGGGGGTGCTCGTCCAGGGTGAAGTGTCGCATGACGCCGTCGAGGGCAACGGCCCCGTACGTGACGATCGCAGTGAGAGCGGGGAGGGCCGCGAGCAGTGTGGCGAGGGCATGCCGCCCCTCGTCGATGTCCTCGAGTCGCACGCGGTCGGGCAGTTCCCATGGGACAAGGTTCCAGCGGACGTACTCGCCGCGTGCGAGTCCGGACTCGATACGGGCTGCTCAGAACGCGGCCGCGGTCGGGCCCGGGTTGTCCTCGCTGCAGATCGCTGCGTGCGCTGCGGCGATGGTCTGGGGGCCAGGCGACTGCATCAGGACCAGGACACGGCTGAATCTGCCGCCGGATCGTGGGTCGAAGCTCGGGACGAACCGTCGGCTGCCGTCGGGCGCGGTCCGCCACGTCTCCGCGAGACCGTTCAGCGATCGAACGTCAGCGAGTTCCTCGGGGGTACTCATGCCGGCTGTGGCGGTGCCAGCAGGGTGCCACGGATGACGGATCCGTGAAAGGTGCGAAGGGCAACGGTGATCCATGCGGCGACGAGGCCGGCGTAGTAGATGACGGCGAGGACGGCAACGACGGTCAGGCCTGAGTGCAGGGCGAGCCCGTTGACTCCGGTGACGCAGGTGCCGACGGGGAACGTGAACGACCACCAGGTCAGGCTGAACGGCAGGTGTTCGCGGGCGGTCCGGACGGTGACGGCGAGGGCGATGGCGGTCCACAGCAGCGCGAAGCCGAGCATCGCGAACCCGTACACCAGCGCCACGACCAGGAGCGCGTGAGCGGTGGAGGCATCGACGACGGTGGGTGCGTTCGATGCGAGGAGGTTCACCGCCGTGATCGACTGTCCGACGGGTCCGAGCACGATCCACAGGGTCGGGACCATGCCGGCGGCACCGACCTTGTGGTGCGCGAGACGGTTCCAGATCAGCGTGATCACGACCAGCGACGTGATGAGGCTGAGGCCGAAGAAGCCGTAGCAGGACCACAGCAGCGTCTCCCGCGCCTGTCCGGCGGGAGCGTACGGCAGCAGCAGGGCGCCGGTGGAAGCGGACACCATCGGCGGGACGATCGGCATCAGCCAACCGCCGAACGCGGAGTCGGGCGTGTTCTCGTGGCGGGTGAACGCCAGGTACGGCACCAGGACTGCCGTGAGCAGTCCTCCGATGGTGCCGATGGTCCACAGGACCCAGTCGATGGTGACGGCGGCGGGCAGGCCGACCCAGTCCTTGCCGAGCAGGAGTGTCCCGGCGCCGACGGTGAGGAACGCCATCGGTGGTGCGCCGTAGAAGTGGGAGATGACCGGGTTGAGGTGGTGCCTGGCTGCGGTGCTCCGGTAGCGGATCCAGTGCAGCACCGTCGCGATCGTGAGGGCGACGAGGAGCACCGCGGCGATCGCCCACACGACCGTCGCCGCGATGCGCAGGCCGGGGAACTGCAGTGGGAGTGACGCAGCTGCGACAGCGACGATCCCCGTGCCCATGATCGACGCGAACCAGTTCGGTGTGAGATTCGACACGATCAGGCCTGGCCGCTCCAGGTCACGGAACAACGCCGTCTGCGGCCGTTGGGGCAGCTGGCTACCGTTCGCGGGTGCAGGGTCCGTGCGGAGCGTTGTCATGGGCCAAGCCTGCGCGAATCCTGCCTCTGGCGGTACCGGGAACCTCTTGGCAGGGCACAATCGTTGGTTGTGGCACTACGGCGACTCACGGACCGAACGCTCGACCTCGACACACTCGACGTGCTCGCATGCGTCGCCGAGACCGGCTCCCTCTCCGCTGCCGCTGGAGCGCTCGGCGTCACGCAACAGGCAGTGTCTGCTCGGATCCGGGTCGCCGAGCGCATGGTCGGTCATTCGTTGGTGCACCGCTCGACCACGGGGTCGGTGCTGACCGAGACCGGCAGGCTCGTCGTCGGGCTGGCCGGACCGGTCCTCGACGCGTCTCGCCACCTCGAAGCAGGAGTGGCTGCGCTGCGGACTCCGACGGGTTCGCTCGTCGTCGCAGCGTCACAGACGATCGCGGAGCTGCTGCTGCCGGGCTGGCTTCTCGAATTCCGACGCCGTGAACCAGACGTGCGGGTGCGTCTGATCGCGGGCAACTCCGCCGCGGTGACGGACCTCGTGCAGTCGGGTGGCGCGAACCTCGGGTTCACGGAAACCCCGGTGACGGCGGCCGGTGTGTCCGCGCAGGTGATCGCGAACGATGAGCTCGCGGTTGTCGTCGCGCGGGACCATCCCTGGGCCGGATCGACCGGGATCACCGCGGAGGTCCTGGCGACGACGGCTCTGCTCATGCGGGAAGAAGGCTCCGGGACTCGCGCGACCCTCGCCGCATGGGTCAGGGAGGCCGGTTTGAGCATGTCGGTTCCGGCCGCGGTGCTGGAGACCACGAGCATCATCCGGGCGAACGCACAGGCAGGAATTGCACCGGCGGTGATGAGCCTTCGCACGGTCGCCGCGGACATCAACGACGGGTCGCTGGTGCGAGTCCCGCTCTCTGGGCCGCCACTTGCCCGGCCGTTGCGGGCGATCTGGTCGGGAGAGCCCCAGCCAGCTGCTTCTGCTTTCCTGCGCGTCGCCCACGAGGTGGCCGGTCGGGGTCAGCGCAGCCCGTAGGGCAGCTCCGGATTGTTCTCCGCGATCTCGGTGAGCCGGTTGTACTTCGCGACGCGTTCTCCGCGGGCGGGGGCGCCGGACTTGATCTGCCCGGTTCCGGTGCCGACGACGAGGTCCGCGATGAACGTGTCGGTGGTCTCGCCGGACCGGTGCGACACCATGCTCCGCATCCCGAGCGAGCGTGCGACGCCGATCGCGTCGAAGGTCTGGGAGACGGTACCGATCTGGTTCGGCTTGATGAGCGCTGCGTTCGAGAGCCCGTCCTTCCCGCCGTCGCGGATGCGCTGCGGATCGGTGACGTAGAGATCATCGCCGACGATCTGGAGCATGTCGCCGAGCGCGAACGACATCGCCTTCCAGCCGCCGTGGTCGTCTTCGGAGAAGCCGTCTTCGATGCTCCGGATCGGATACCGGCTGATGAGGTCGCGGTAGTAGTCGACCATGCCTGCGCGGTCGAGCCGGCGGTCCACGACCCGGTAGCTACCGTCACCGAGCGCGAACTCGTTCGCCGCCGGGTCGAGTGCGATCGCGACGGTGTCGACGCCGGGCTCGTAGCCAGCGGCACTGATCGCGGCGACGAGGAGGTCGAGGGCTTCCTCGGGCGCGGCGATCGATGGGGCGAAGCCGCCTTCGTCCCCGAGACCGAGACTGCCGAACCGTTCCCGGACCAGTGCCGCCAGTGCGTGGTAGACGTCCGACCCGATCCGAACCGCGTCGGTCATGGTCTCGGCGTTCACCGGGGCGATCATGAACTCCTGGAAGTCGAGCGCGTTCGCTGCGTGCGCTCCGCCGTTGAGCACGTTGAAGTGCGGGACGGGCAGGCGGGGCGTGCTGCCGGTGACGTCTGCGATCCAACGCCAGAGCGGCAGCTCCGCTGCGGCGGCGAGAGCGCGTGCCATCGCGATCGAGGTCGCGACGACACTGTTCGCGCCGAGCCGGCGGTAGTTCGGGGTGCCGTCGAGGGCAGCGAGGGCGGCGTCGGCCTGCCCGATCGAGGTCCACGACTGGCCGGTGATCATCGGTGCGACGTCCGTCGTGATGAGGTGCAGTGCCTGGCTCACGTCGCGGCCGCCGTAGCTGCTGCCGCCGTCGCGAAGCTCGACAGCCTCATGCGCGCCAGTGGATGCGCCTGCGGGGGCGTCACCGGTGACGACGGTGCCGTCCTCGAGCTCGAGACGCACCTGGATCGTTGGGTAGCCGCGGGAGTCGAGGATTCGGGAGCCGTGCAGGCTGCTGATGGTGACGGGGCGGCTGGTGTGGGTCACGTACTCGCCCTGATGGTGGGTGGTGTGGTGGACGTTGCTGATGTAGTCGTTCATGGCGGTTGTCGCCTTTCGGGTTGGTCGTGCGGGTGTGGGCCGCGGGGAGGCGGAGGGACGACCTCCTGGCGATCACTGGGCGCCAGTTGCCTCCCCGCGGCGGTTCAGGGCGCGCACTGGATGGTGCGCGGGTGCCGGTCAGGGGTGCGGGGTGAACCGTTCCTGTGCGGCGCGGATGATGGCTTCGGCGTCGACACGGTTCGCCCACCCGTTGGTGGTGACGTGCTTGCCGTGCTCGATCTCCTTGTAGTGGGCGAAGAAGTGCTCGATCTCCGCCAGGACCGGCTCGGCGACGTCGGAGATGTCCTGGACGTGGTCGAAGCGGATGTCTCCGGCGGGGACGGTGAGGATCTTGTCATCGCCGCCGTTCTCGTCGACCATGCGGAGCATTCCGACCGGGCGGACGTCGATGACGACGCCGGGGAACGTGGGCCGGGGCAGCAGCACGAGCGCGTCGAGGGGGTCGCCGTCGTCGCCGAGAGTGTCGTCGATCGAGCCGTAGTCCTGCGGGAACACCATGCTGGTGAACACCGCCCGGTCCAGGCGGATCTGTCCGGTGGCGTGGTCGACCTCGTACTTGTTGCCGCTGCCGCGGGGGATCTCGATCGTGATGTCGAAGTGCATGAGCTGTTCGTCTCCCAGTCGGATGGTCAAGTGAGGGTGCCGAGGGTGACGCCTCCGGCGGCTGCGGCGACGGAGACGACGAGCATCCCGAGCCCGTTCAGGGCAGCCGCGGTGGTGCGGCCGGTGCGTGCGAGGCGGACGGTCTCGAAGCTGGCGGTGCTGAACGTGGTGTAGCCACCCATGAGCCCTGTTCCGAGCACCGCGACGGGGGTGGCGCCGAGGTGACCGGCGGCGCCGGTGATCAAGCCCAGCAGGAACGAGCCGGTGATGTTGATCGTCAGTGTCCCGACCGGGAGCCGGAACTGCCGACCCCGGTTGATTGCACCGTCCAGGAAGAACCGTGCGGCCGCGCCGACACCGCCAGCGACCGCGACGCTGAGGAAGGCGAGGGCGCTCATGATGTGGCTCCGTTCGGTCGGACCAAGCCCGCGATCGCGAGGCCGCTACCGGTGGCGATCGCGCCGGCGAGGACCGTCAGGAGCGCGTACCCGGTGCCGGCCAACCCGCGGCCGTCGAGGAATAACACCGCGGTGCTGGTCGCGAGGGTGCTGTAGGTGGTGAACCCGCCGAGGACACCGGTTCCCAGAAGCAGGCGCAGTGTCCGGCGGCGACCCTCGTCAGGTCCGCGATGCGCGAGGTGTTCCAGCAGCACACCGAGCAGGAGCGCGCCGGCGATGTTGATCCAGAAGATCGCCCAGGACACCTCCTGCTGAGCGGGGAACGCGGTGCTGAGTCCGTCGCGTGCGGCGGTACCGATGGCGCCGCCGAGTGCGACGACACCGAGGTACCGCCACCGCAGATGCACTGGCCGGTCGATACGTTCCGGGTCGTTGGCGTCGATGTCTGGGTCGGGCGGGAGCTGCCCATCGGGCAGGTGCGTGTCCGTTCGGGAGGTCATGTTCCACCTTCCGCAGCGACCGCTGCCGCTGCTGCTCGTGCTGCCGGATGCAGGTACTCCCCACCCCGCGGACAGAACCCACCGTCGCCGTCGAACCGGTAGATCAGGGGTTCGCCCGTGGGGAGGTTCAGGTCCGCGAGCTCACCGTCAGTTAGGCCGTCCATGCAGGCACACAGTGCCCGCAGTGAGTTGCCGTGCGCGACGACGAGCACTGTCTGCCCGTCGCGGAGTGCCGGGGTGATGCTGTGCGACAGGACGGGTTGGACCCGGCGGATGACGTCGGAGAGTGTTTCGGTTCGACGAAGTGCCGCCCACGGCAGTCCACGAAGCGCCGGCGTCCGCCGGAGCGCCAGCCACGCGCGGATCGACATGCGTGGTGGCCGTCCCGTGCGGGTCCGACGAACAGCGAAGAACTGCTCCGCCCCCAACGCCGCTTGCGCATTCTGCTTGGACATGCCGGTGAGGGCGCCGTAGTTCCGCTCGTTCAACCGCCACGTCGACTCGATCGGCGCATCACGTCCGAGGACGTCGGTGACGAGCTCCGCCGTGTGGAGCGCCCGCTCGAGCGTCGACGTGAGCACGAGGTCCGGTCGGATGCCGGCATGCAGAAGTAGCAACCCAGCCCGATTCGCTTCGGCGCTGCCCTGTTCGGTCAGCGCGACGTCTCGCAAGCCGGTGAAGGTACCGGCAGCGTTCGCAGTGCTCTGTCCGTGGCGGAGCAGAACAAGCTGGCCGGTCACGGGGTGTCCCACGGCAGTGGGGCATCGAACCCGACCGGATCAACGGGCACTACGAGCACTGAACGGTGCTGCTGATGGGTCAGCCGTACCGCGACCGACCCCGTGAAGAACTCCGCGATTCGACCCGCTCCCGTCCTGGCCCCGACGACCAGCATCGCCGCGTCGCGGTCTTCGGCCACCTGCGACAGTGCCCGGCTCGGATCCCCGACACCCGGGACGAACGTGACGTCGACGCCGTAGGTCGTTGCGGCAGCACGTACTGCCGCCTTGTCACTGTCCGACAAGCCCTGCGGTGTCGTGTCAGCGGTGTCAGGGTCGATCGGTTCCACCATCACCGACCCGTCCGAGCGCGTACCGGCATCGAAGAGCGATGCATCCACGCTGACGCACACCAGCGTCGTACCGAAGCGCCGCGCGATAGACGACGCAACCTCGATGACCCCCGGAGCGAGGCCGGGCAGGACGCCGACGACGACCGGTCCGGAACCGATTGGTGCTGTCATGACACTCCCTACCTCAGGCGCGCAGAAGCGCGACCAGCTGAGATAGGGACTGTTGTCGACAACTGTCGAGGTTGGGTCCGGCAAGCCCCACTACCGGGTCCGAAGACACCACCATTATGCACCCGAACCCCAAGTCACGCGGGCCGTCTCGCGCACCCGCGACGTCCCGACACCGAAGGAAGCGATTCCGACGACACGGAGCGAAGCTGCCCACAACTGAGTTCCGCTACATGGATGGCCGGCGCGGCGCGCTCTGCTGAACCCAGAGCGAGCAATGTGCCACAAACGGATGTTTTTGATACGTACAGAAGACAGAGCTCTCCTGACCGAATGAGGGACGGCTTTTTGAACCGGCGGTTACTTCTGTCCGCGGCGTGCTCGACGCAGTTCTGCGACGATGCGAGCGCGCTCGGGATCCCTGGCCAGCGTGCGGTCGTCGATGACATCGATGACGTGCTGGATTAGTGCGACGACCTGCTTAGACAGGACGACACTGAGCACGCCACCGACGACGGCGATGACGCCAGTCAGGGCAGCGGTACCACCGGAGGCCATCAGCATGTCCACCGTGTCGGTGATGGGCATGATGCCTCCTTCGGGGTTGGCCAGATGCGGCCAGAACCCACCCGGCTTCGGGTGGGGGCATGAGAGCGCCGACGCGCAACAAGGTGCGGCGGCGGGCAGGAGCGTTGAGCGCTTCCCACGGATGCCCGAGTCAGATCAGGGCATGAAAAAAGCCGGTCCCGAAAGGGCCGGCCGGAGACAGCCTCGTGCTGTCTTGAGCGTCAGCGTACAGAGCGGATACGACACCGGGGAGATTCCGGGCAGACGCGTGCCGAGCGGGTCTCAGAGTAGCGGAGCGGTCAGGCATGAAAAAAGCCGATCCAGAGGACCGGCTGTGGGCGCGCACTATGAACGCAGGACCATCTTGGCACGACCGGCGGACATTCAGCTAGCCCTTTGCACTGGCGAGTGCCGATGTACTACTTCGCCGGAGCTCGTGCTCGCGTCGATGGCGGCCGGGCCCCGGGAGAAGTAGGCGAAGTGCCGCGCTTCTCCCGGGTGCTCCGAGCGCACCTCGTGTCAGAGGACGACGGTCTCGAACTCAAGCAGCTCGGCACCGGTGGCGACCGGGTTACTGCCGCCGTGGTGCGCGCCGGCCTGCCCGGCCCGCCACGCCTGGTAGGCGTCCTCGTCTGCCCAGGTGGAGACAACGAAGTAGCGGCTCTCGCCGTGCACGGGGCGGAGCAGTTGGAAACTCTCGAACCCGGGCTGCTGTTCCACGTCGTGGTTCCGACCGACGAAGCGGGCTTCGAGGTCCGCCCCCTCGCCCTCGGGGACGGTGATCGCGTTGATCTTGACGACGGACATGCTGCTTCCTTTCGTGATGCTCAGTGGTGATGGCTCGTCGGAGTGATCGTGAACGCGTCGACGTTCCCGATCGTTTCGTGCAGGTGCTCGGACGCGTGCTCCGCGACGTGCGACGCCGCGTTGAGGTCGGTGGTGTCGACCTCGATGGTCGCGGAGCCGGTCAGGCGGTGTCCGATCCAGCGGAGTCGGAGGTCCCGCACCGCCTGCACTCCGTCGGCGTGCTCGAGTGCGTGCTCGGCTCGGGAGTAGAGGTCCGGGTCGATGGCGTCCATGAGTCGAGCGCCGATGGACTTCACTGTGCCCCAGAGCAGCATCAGGATCGAGATCGCGATGAGCAGGCCGATGATCGGATCCGCCAACGGGAAGCCGAGGAGGACACCGACCGCGCCGAGAACGACGGAGAGCGAGGTGAACCCGTCGAGACGAGCGTGGACGCCGTCGGCGACCAGCGCTGCAGAGCCGATCTTCTGACCGACTCGGATGCGGTAGATCGCGACGATCTCGTTGCCGGCGAATCCGATCACGCCCGCCGCGACGAGCAGCCATGGGTTCTCAACCGGGCGCGGATGGATGAACCGGTCGATCGCTTGCCAGCCGGCGACGACGGCGGAGAGCGCGACGACGAACACGATGAACATGCCCGCCAGGTCTTCGGCCCGGCCATACCCGTAGGTGTAGCGCTTGTTGGCGACGCGGCGCCCGAGGACGAACGCGATCCACAGCGGCACCGCGGTCAGCGCGTCCGCGAAGTTATGGATCGTGTCGGCCAGCAACGCGATCGATCCCGTGAACGCGACGATCACGGCCTGCAGCACGGTGGTGCCGAGCAGGATGAACAGACTGATCTTCAGCGCGCGGACACCAGCGGTACTGGCCTCCATCGCGTCATCGATCGAGTCCGCAGCGTCGTGTGTGTGCGGCACGAACAGGTCGTAGAGGAACCCCTTCACACCACCATGAGGATGACTATGCCCATGGTCGTGGTCGTGGTCGTGGTCGTGGTTGTGGTCGTGCTCGTGCTCGTGCTCGTGGTCGTGGTCGTGCTCGTGCTCGTGCTCGTGCTCGTGCTCGTGGCTATGGTGCTGATGGGTGTGGTTGCTCACGCGCTTGCCGCCTCAACACGGTGGTGCGGGGCCGCACCGATCGCGTGCTCGGCTTGCTTCACGGCGTCAATGACGAGCTCCGACGCGTGCTCATCGGTCAGCCGGTAGAACACCGTCGTGCCCTCACGCCGCGTCGACACCATGCGCGCCAAGCGGAGCTTCGCCAGGTGCTGCGACACCCCGGCCGGGCTCTTGTCCACGACGTCCGCGAGGTGGTTCACGGACATCTCCTCCGCGCTGCGAAGCGCGAGGATGATCTTCACCCGCGTCGCGTCCGCGAGCATCGCGAACACCTCGACCGCCAGCTCGACGTACTCCGACTCCGGGCTAAGCCCGCAGGGCTGCTTATCTACGTGCACACGAAGATAGTAAGCGAAGGAGCGGGCTGCGCACCACGGGATGCGCTGGAGAGCCGACGAGCGTCGTGCTCGTCGGGCTCACAGGCCGAGGACTTATAGAGGCTCCGGAACGGGCAATGGCCGCGTCCCCAGTGCGGGGACGCGGCCATTACCGGCTGATGCGTCGATCAGGCGCGTCGGGTGGCGCCGGCTCGAGGCAGCACGATGCCAAGGACAATCATCGCGACGGCGAGGATCAGGTGCAGCCAGTTGTCGGCGCTGTTGAGGGGGACGAAGTTCGCGCCGCCCATCATGCCGGCGGTGAAGAGGCCGTAGATGAACAGGACGGCGTAGACGATGCCGCCGACCAGGAGGTACAGCCGAGCTGCGACGGCGGTGCGGGCGGCGATGAGGCCGACGATGCCGAAGAGCAGGTGCACGATGTTGTGCAGGACGGACACCTGGAACAGGCCGAGGAGCATCGCCATCGAGCCGTGGCCGGCGACGGACATCGAGCCCATGTCCATCGTGAGCCCGGGGATGAAGCCGGCGATGCCGACGATGAGGAACACGACTCCGAAGACGAGGGCGCCCTTCTGCGTCAGGGTGCGGCCGTACCCGGTGCGGGCAGTTGCTGCGGTGCTGGTCATGATGGGGTCTCCTCCGACGGGGTGCCGTGATGGCGTGTGCTTCTCAGGTAGTTCGGAGTGAACGTGCATCTGGTTTGCGGCGCGATCCGAACCCTGTAGAAGGGGCCTGGTCAGTGGTGACCGTGGACGACGGCGTGGCCGAGACCGCGGCTGATCATCCACCGGTTCACCGGGGTGGTCACGATGAACGCGATCACGAGGGAGAACGCGAGGGAGCCCCAGAACAGCCAGTCGTTCAGCTGCGCGTCCATGGCGCCGGGAACGGCGACGATGACGGTGTTGTCGATGATCTCCATCACGGCGATCGACACCGTGTCTGCGGCAAGGGCGACCTTGAACGCGGCGGAGAAGCTCAGCCCGGACCGGACGACGCCGCGCATGGTGAGGGCGTAGCCGAAGATGAACGCCAGCACGATCGACAGGATGATCGTGCCGGTGTTGTGCAGGCCGGTCGCGGTGCCGATGACCATGCCAAGAACTTCACCGATCGCGCAGCCGGTGAGGCAGTGCAGGGTCGCTTGCGCGGCCATCGTCCACGTCGTCGTCCCGTGACCGCCGCCGTGGTTCTGGTGGTTGTCGTGGTCGGTCGTGGTGTGGTGTTCGTGGGTGTCCATGTCGCTCCTATCGGGTGTGGAAGGTGCGGAGGCGGAGGCTGTTGCTGACGACGAAGACCGAGGACAGTGCCATCGCGGCGCCGGCGATCATCGGGTTCAGCAGGCCGGCCATCGCGAGCGGGATCGCGGCGACGTTGTAGGCGAAGGCCCAGAACAGGTTCACCTTGATCGTGCCGAGGGTGCGGCGGGCGAGCGCGATCGCGTCCGCCGCGGCGCTCAGGTCCGCTCGGATGAGGGTGATGTCGGCGGCTTCCATGGCCGCGTCGGTGCCGCTCCCCATCGCGATCCCGAGATCCGCGGCGGCGAGAGCGGCGGCGTCGTTGACGCCGTCGCCGATCATCGCCACGGACCGGCCCTGCTGCTGCAGCCGGGTGACGGTCCGGTACTTGTCTTCGGGGCGCACCTCGGCTTCGACGTCGTCGATGCCGACCTCGGCGGCGACCGTCCGGGCGACGTCTTCAGCGTCGCCGGTGAGCATGATCGTGCGCAGCCCCATGTCGTGCAGGCGACGGATCGCGTCCGGGCTGGTCGGCGCGACGGTGTCCGCGACGCTGATGACGCCGCGGGCTGCGCCGTCCCACGCGACAACGACCGCGGTCGCGCCGCCCTGTTCCGCGGTCCGGACCGCGTCCGTGACCGCTTCGGGGATGGTGATGGCCCACTGCTCGGTCAACCAGGTGGGTCGGCCGACGAGCACGAGGGTGCCGTCGACGACGGCCTGGACGCCGAGCCCGGCGGTGGACTGGAACGTTTGCGCGGTGGGGTGGTCGGTGCCGGCTGCGGTGATGGCGCGGGCGATCGGGTGTTCGGATCCTGCTTCCGCGGCGGCGGCGAGGGCGAGCACCCGGGTGTCGGTTTCCTCGGCGACGGCGGTGACCTGGTGGACGCTCATCTTGCCGGTGGTGACGGTGCCGGTCTTGTCGAGTACGACGGTGTCGATCCGGCGGGTGGCCTCGAGGACCTGGGGTCCGCGGATGAGGATCCCGAGCTGGGAGCCACGTCCGGTGCCGACGAGCAGCGCGGTCGGAGTTGCCAGCCCCAGGGCGCAGGGGCAGGCGATCACCAGGGTCGCAACGGCGGCGGTGAACGCGGCTTGCACGTCGCCGGTGAGCAGCAGCCACCCGATGAGGGTCAGCACCGCCAGGCCCATGACGATTGGGACGAACACGGCGGAGACCCGGTCGGCGAGGCGCTGCACCTCGGCCTTGCCGGTCTGCGCGGACACGACGAGCCGGCCGATGCGGGCAAGCTCCGTGTCGTGACCGACGCGGGTGGCTTCGACGATGAGTCGGCCGCCGACGTTCACGGTCGCACCGGTGACGGTGTCGCCGGGGCCGACCTCGACGGGGACTGCTTCGCCGGTCATCACGCTGGTGTCGATTGCGCTCGTGCCATCGGTGATGGTTCCGTCGGTGGCGATGCGTTCACCGGGACGGACCACGAACCGGTCCCCGACCTGCAGTGCTGCGGTCGGCACCTCGGTTTCGGCACCGTCTCGGAGCACCCGGGCAGTCGGTGCACCCAGGGCGAGGAGCGCCTGCAGGGCGGCGCCGGAGCGGTCCTTCGCGCGGGCCTCAAAGTACCGGCCGGCGAGGAGGAACACCGTCACCGCAGCGGCGACTTCGAAGTACGGTTCCGGAGCCGCGCCGGGGTGCGGGAACCAAGAGAACGCCATCCGCATCCCGATGTGCCCGGCGCCGCCGAACACGAGTGCCCAGACGGACCACACGGTCGCGGCGGCGACGCCGACGCTGACGAGGGTGTCCATCGTCGCGGCCCCGTGCCGGGCGTTGATCGCGGCAGCACGGTGGAACGGCCACGCACCCCACACGGCGACCGGCAGCGCCAGCACCAGAACGGCCCACTGCCATCCCGGGAACTGCAGGACCGGGATCATCGACAGCGCCACCACCGGGACAGCGAGCACCGTGGACACGATCAGGCGTCGCCGCAGCGGCGCGAGCTCGTCGGTGTCCGCGCCGGCCGGTTCGGGCAGGTGTGCGCCGTAGCCGGCAGCTTCAACGGTGCGGATCGCGTCGTCGACAGCGAGGTCCGCGGGGAGCGTCACGGAGGCGCTTTCGGTGGCGTAGTTCACGCTCGCGGTCACGCCGGGCAGCTTGTTCAGCTTCCGCTCAATCCGGTTCGCGCACGACGCGCAGGTCATCCCCTCGATCGTCAGCTCAACTGGCGGGGTGCTGGTCGTGGTCATGATGCGACCAACGTGTAGCCGGCCTCCTCCACAGCGGCGGAGACTTCCTCCTGCGGCAGGTCACGGGTACTGGTCACCCGGGCGGTGGAGACACCGCCAACGTTGAGGTCGATCGTCACGTCCGTGACGCCCGGCACGGCGATGAGTTCCTCGTTGACACTCATCACGCAGTGCCCGCACGTCATGCCCGTGATGCCGTACGTGTTCGTCAGCTGCTCGCTCATCGTGGTGATCCCTTCGTCGTTCACGTTCATCAGGTACCCTAGGGGGGTACCGTAGCGAGTGTAACGCCGGATGAGCGGATGTGTTCCCGATCCGCTCGACCGGCACCCGGAAAGAGGACGTGATGGCGACAAAGACTGATCGGCGCGAAGAGGCGCGGCAAAAAGTCGCTGACCGCAGAGCGGAGCAGCAGCGCAGCCGTACACGCCGGTGGTGGCTACTGGGCGCCGCCGTGGTCGTCGTCCTCGCCGCGGTCACCACGATCACGGTCACCGCCCTCACCCGTGGCGACGACTCGGCGCCGACGGCGTCCGGGGTGACGGCGGCACCGCCGTGGCCGGCCCCCGCGGATGCGCCGGCGCGGGCGAAGGCTGCGGGACTTGAGGTGGCGGGGATGGAAGGTGCGGCGCTGCACACCCATCAGCATCTGTCCGTATCGGTGGACGGGGAGCCGGTGGCGGTGCCGGCGAACATCGGCGTCGACGTGCAGCGGGGCGGCATGTCCGCACTGCACACCCACGACACCTCCGGCATCGTGCATGTCGAATCCGCGAAGGTGCAGCCGTTCACCCTCGGACAGCTCTTCACCGAGTGGAACGTGACCTTGCGCGACGGGCAGGTCGGCGGGTACGTCGACGGGAAGAACGACCGGCACGTCGCCGTGTTCGTCAACGGCACCCGCACCACCACGCCACTGCCGGACCTGGAACTGCAGGACCAGCAGGACATCGCCATCGTCATCGCCCGCGGCGTCGGCACCCCGATCGCGCCGGCCCCGTTCGATTGGTCGACGGCGGCATGAGCGCCGCTACCGTAAACGGTGACCCCCGAGGAGCGTCCATGACCGACACCACCGCACCTGCTGCAGAGCACCACCACGGGTACATCACCGCGAAGGACGACTACCTCAAACGGTTGCGCCGCATCGAGGGGCAAGCCCGCGGCCTGCAGCGGATGGTCGATGAGGAGCAGTACTGCATCGACATCCTCACCCAGGTGTCCGCGATGACGAAGGCGCTGCAGTCCGTCGCGCTCGGCCTGCTGGATGACCACCTCGCGCACTGCGTCACCGACGCCGTCGCCGAAGGTGGCGACGCGGCCGCGGTGAAGCTCAAGGAAGCCTCCGACGCGATCGCCCGCCTCGTGCGCGCCTAACCAGCTTCCCGCCCACCGGACGGGGCGGTTGTCCTCTCAGCGCTCGTCCTGCACCATAGAACCCGCACCCCGACCAGCCATCAGTACGGATCCGCATGCTCACCACCGCGAACACCACGCGCCGCCGCCTGCTGCTGCAGGCCACGGCGGTGCTGGCGTTGCTGCTGCTGGTCGGGTTCACGGTCCTGATGCACAGCATGCTCGGTCACGCGACCACGGGCGAGCACGCCATGACCGCCATGACGGCCGAGCACACCCACAGCGACGCAGCCGGGCACGGTGCCGACGCGGCCGCGCCGGCTGGCGCGGTGGTGAGCGTGCTCAGTGATGCTGGCTGCGATGGCGGCCTGTGCGCGCTGATGTGTTCCCTGATGGGGATGGCGTGCGCGCTGACGATCGCCCTGTTCGCGTGGGCGCTGCTGCGCACCCGGAACGGTGGGGTCCTCTACGTCCTCGCACGCCTCCTCGCCCTCGGGGACCGTGTTGCGCGCCGCGTCGCGGCACCCAAGCCGCCATCACTGACGGCGCTGCAGATCATCCGTATCTGATCCATCCCCGGCGGGAGCGCTCCCTTCGGAAGCTCCCGCATGCCCAGAACACGGGCAGGTATTCGCCTGCCCGGAACACCTGACGCATTCACGGGAACGGATCCATGAACACCACCATCACGCGCACCCTCGCGGCCGCCGCCGCCCTCACCATCGGCCTCACCCTCGCCGGCTGCTCCACCAACAACGCCGGCTCCTCGGACAGCTCCTCCTCGTCTTCGTCGGCGGCGTCGGCGCACAACGACCAGGACGTCATGTTCGCGCAGCAGATGCTGCCGCACCACAAGCAGGCCGTTGAGATGAGCGACATGCTCCTCGCTAAGGGCTCCGACGTGGACGCTGACGTTGTCACCCTCGCCAAGCAGATCAAGGCGGAGCAGGGGCCGGAGATCACGTCCCTGACCAGCTGGCTGAAGCAGTGGGGTGAGCCCACCGAGATGTCCAGCATGTCCGGGATGGACCACTCCTCGATGTCGGGGATGATGTCCGACTCCGACATGGACGCCCTCGACAGCGCCTCCCCGGCGGACGCCGGGAAGCTGTTCCTGCAGCAGATGGTCGAGCACCACACCAGCGCCGTCGACATGGCGGGGACCGAGGTCGACAAGGGCAAGAACACCGACGCGGTCGCGATGGCGAAGTCGATCGTGTCGAGCCAGACCGAGCAGATCAACCAGATGAAGGACATGCTCGCGTCGATGTGACCCCGGCCGCGGGTCGCGGCGGTGTCCCCCCTCCCTGCCGCGACCCGCGACCGGCCTTCCCCCTCCCGCTCGAGCACCCCGCCGAGCGGCCCTGTTTCTTTTGACGGGTCATCCCGTCCGCCGTCTTTCTTGGAGCCTGCCTGTGCCCCAGCAGCACCCCCACACCCCCACTGCCACGCCGCTGACGCGCCGCGAAGCCCTCGCCGCAGAACGCGCCACACCCCCCGCCCCACGGCCGCCCCGCACCCGCACTGTCGTGAGTCGGCCGCCACTGCCCGCCGTGACGGTGACAGCGCCGGCACCCACGCGGACGCTCCGATCCCGGGCTCTGGCGGCGATCCCGCTGACCGGTGCTGCTGCGGCGATGGCGCTGTTCACCGCCGCGGCGCTTCCCGCGCAAGCATCCACCAGCCCCACCGTCACCGTGCCCGGCGGCACCCCGTCCGCTGCCGGGCAGAGCTTCACCGCGACCGGGCTGACCGTGACGGTCGACCGGGACGGCTACACCGTCACCAAGCCCGCCGTCAAGCCGGTGATCACCAAAACCACCACCGCCACGAACAGCGCCACGGCAGCGGCGGGCAGCACGGCTGCGGTCGCGCCGACCGGGACGATCGTGAACACCGGCGCCGGCGATATCCGCTGGCCTATCGCCGGCAGCATCCGGGTCAGCTCCCCGTTCGGCCCCCGCCTGGCCCCGTGCGCGGCGTGCTCGTCGATCCACCAGGGCGCCGACATCACCCCCGGCGCCGGCACCCCCATCGGCGCCGTCGCCGCCGGCACCGTCCGGATCTCGGGCACCCACCCGGAGTACGGCCAGTACGTCATCATCGACCACCAGATCGACGGACAAACCATTTCCACCCTCTACGCGCACATGATCTTCGGCTCCTCGCCGCTGCGCGCCGGGCAGAGCGTCGCCGTCGGGCAGCTCGTCGGCCTCGTCGGCAACACCGGCGCCAGCACCGGCGCGCACCTGCACCTGCAGGTCATGCTCGGCGGCACCACCCCGATCGACCCCATCGCCTGGCTCACCACCAACGCCGGACGCACCTTGTGAGCGCGCCGCTCACCACACCCGGACGGCTCCGTCAGGGCCGGCTCCGCACGGTGGGGCTCGTCCTCGCCGTGGCCGCCGGGTTCATCGTTCCGCTCACCGTGCCCGCGCCAGCTCGAGCGGCGAGCTTCCCCACCTGGGACCAGGTGGAAGCCGCCCGCAGCAGCGAGGAGAGCAAGCAGGCGCAGATCAGCACGCTGAACGGGCTGATCGACCAGCTGCAGGAGAAAACCCAAGCAGCCACCGACCGTGCGGACGCCGCCGGGCGGACCTACCAGGCGGCGCAAGACGACCTCGATCAAGCCACCGCAGCGCACGCGAAACTCGCCGCGAGCACGGCCGCTGCAACGACAGAATCCGAAGAGCTCGGCAGCACCGTCGGGCAAGTCGCCGCGGCCCTCACCCGACCCGGCGGCAGCGGCCTCGGTGCCGGCGCGATCCTCGGACAGGACGACCCAGATGCGTTCCTGCAGGGATTGAGCATGTCGAGCAAGATCGGTGAGCAGGTCGATGGCCTCTACGCCCGCGCGAGCACCGCGGCGAAAACCGCCGGCGCCCTCGCCGCCCAAGCCCGCGTCGCGAAAAACGCCCGCACGAAGCTCGCAGATGCCGCGCAAGACGCCCTTGACGCCGCCGTCGCCGCCAGCGACGCCGCGGCAGCCGCGGAGGCAAGCGAGCGGGAGAACGTCAGCACGATGCGTGCGCAGCTGGCGACGCTGCGCGATGACCGGCTGAGCATCGAGCAGGGCTACCAAGCAGGCGTCCGTGCCCGCGCTGCGGCCGCCGCTGCCGCAGCGAAAGCCGCCGCGGAAGCCCGCGCCCGCCAACAGGCCGCCGCAGCCGCAGCCGCGTCGCGCCCTGCCGCGTCAGCGCCCGCACCGTCCGCCCCCGCTGCGGGCAGCACGCGTCCCAGCGGCAGTAGTGCATCATCCGGGTGGACCCGGCCAATCACCTCGTACACCTTCTACCAGGCGTACGGGTACCGCATCCACCCCGTCTACGGCGACTACCGCCTCCACGCCGGAGCCGACTTCAGCGCCCCCTGCGGCACCCCCTGCGGCACCCCGCTCTACGCCACCGCCGCCGGCACCGTCACCTACGCCGGACCCTACGGCGGCTACGGCAACATCATCATCATCGACCACGGCGGCGGCATCACCAGCGCCTACGCCCACGTGTACGCCACCGGCATCTACGTCCGCACCGGCCAAACCGTCGCCGCCGGCACGAACATCGCCGGCGTCGGCAACGCCGGCGTCTCCACCGGATGTCACCTGCACTTCGAGATCCGCAACAACGGCGTCGCCACCGACCCGATGGCCTTCCTCGCCACACGAGGAGTCAGCTAAGCCCGAACCGGCCACCATGGCCCCCACACGTTCGACGTCAACCGACGCCGGCGAAACAGCAGTACCGACGGAAAGGGATGACCCATGAGCACCACCACCGACATGCTCCGCACCTACCCGAAGGACCTCGGCAGCATCGACCAGGCAGCCCTCGCCGCCTGCGTCGACGCGTGTTTCGAATGCGCGCAAACCTGTACCGCCTGCGCCGACGCGTGCCTCGCCGAAGACATGGTCGCCGAGCTCACCAAGTGCATCCGCACCAACCTCGACTGCGCCGACATCTGCGCAACAACCGGCAACGTCCTCTCCCGCCACACCGGCTACGACGCCAACCTCACCCGCACGATCCTCGAGGCGTGCCTGGCCGCCTGCAAGGCGTGCGGGGACGAATGCGCACAGCACGCCGACATGCACGAGCACTGCAAGATCTGCGCCGACGCATGCCGCCGCTGCGAAGAAGCCTGCACCGCGCTCCTCGCCAGCCTCTAACCGTCCAGACGAGCAGAAGGCCACCCTCACGTCAGGGTGGCCTTCGTGGGTGCTCGGTTGCCAACCAGCATCCCCGGCGAGTGCTCACACCATCGACACGAAGCGCGGCGAAAAGGGCGACATCGAGCAAAGCTGCTCACAGTCGCGCCGCTTGGACCAACCGAAGTATTTCGGGGCCCGTGGAAATCGTGACTATCGGGCTGGCGTGGTGATGAGGCTGGCGAGGGTGTCGAGCGCGCCGGGGACGAGGGAGAAGTACGCCCAGGTGCCGCGCTTCTCGCGGTGCAGGATCCCGGCGTCGACGAGGACCTTGAGGTGGTGCGAGACGGTCGGCTGGGACAGGCCGAGCGGTTCCTGCAGGTCACACACGCATGCCTCGGCGCCGTCGTGCGCGGCGACCATCGAGATGAGCCGGAGCCGTGCCGGGTCGGCGATCGCTTTGAGTGACTTCGCCAGCACCTCCGCGGATGCCTGATCCATCGCCTCGGTCGTGACGGGTGAGCAGCACGCGGTGACGTCCTCAATGGGGAGCAGCTCGATCGTCATGACCTCATCCTCCCACGGACTTCGACACACGTCTATATTTGCGCTCATCGATATCGACGTGCTTCGATGTACTCGCCGGGTTCCGGCTCCCGCTCGATCCGTGAAGGACCAGCCTGATGACTCACCTCCTCGCCGTCGGCGGCAGCGACGCCGGCATCGCCGCAGCGCTCCGCGCCCGTGAACTCGACCCGTCCACGGATGTGACGGTGGTGCTCGCGGATGAGTTCCCGAACTTCTCCATCTGCGGCATCCCGTACTGGGTTTCCGGTGACGTCGCTACGGAAGCGTCCCTCGCGCACCGCACCCGCGCGGACCTCGAAGCCGCCGGCATGACCGTGCGTTCTTCGACGTGGGCTTCCGCCGTCGACGTCGACCGGCGCCGGCTCTCCGTCACCGGTGCGGCCGGCGATGAGGAGATTGCCTACGACGAGCTGCTGATCGGCACAGGCGCTGAGCCCGTGCGCCCGGCAGGGGTGCCGTTCGGGGAGCCGGGCATCCACCTGCTGCACACCATGACGGATGCTGAGCAGGTCGTCGCTGCCCTCGAGCTGCTGCCGGCGGGGAGCCGGGTCGCGGTGGTCGGTGCCGGCTACATCGGCCTGGAGATGACCGAAGGGCTCGTCGCCCGCGGGTTCGACACGACGCTGATCCAGCGCGGTCCCGAAGTACTCTCCACCCTCGACCCGGAGCTTGGCTCCCTGGTCACCGCGGAGGTCCGCCGCCACGGCGCAACGGTGCTGACGGGGTCGACGGTCACGGGGATCACCCCGGCAGGCGGTGGGCAGTGGTGTGTCGCCACGAGCTCCACGTCCGGTGACGCGGAGGGGACGTTCGCGCTCGTGGTCGTGTGCGTCGGCGTCCGCCCGGTCACGGACCTCGCCGTCGCCGCCGGAGCACAGCTGGGGCAGGCCGGCGCGATCGTCGTCGACGCGTCCATGCGCACCGGGGTGCCGCACGTGTGGGCTGCCGGTGACTGCGTCGTGACGCACCACCGACTCCTCGGCACGACGTGGTTGCCGCTCGGGACGACGGCGCACAAGCAGGGCCGGGTCGCCGGGGAAAACATGCTCGGCGGCAGCAAGGTCTTCGCCGGTTCGGTGGGGACGCAGGTGGTGAAGGTGTTCGACCTCGTCGCCGCCCGCACCGGCCTCCGCCAGCACGAGACCGCTCCGCTCAAGGTATCGCCGCTGACCCGGGTGACGGTCGCGGATGACCACAAGCGGTACTACCCGGGCGCCGTCCCGCTGACGATCAGCGTCACCGGCGACCAGACCACCGGTCGCCTCCTCGGTGCGCAGATCGTCGGGCAGCGCACGGCGGAGATCAGCAAGCGCATCGACACGTTCGCCACCGCCCTCCACGCGGAACTCACGCTGGACGACGTCATCGACCTCGACCTCAGCTACACGCCGCCGCTCGGGTCCCCGTGGGACGCCGTCCAGGTCGCCGCGCAGGGCTGGGAACGCGCCGCCGCGAACCAGGCCGCAGGGAACCAGACCGCGGTGATCGCCTGATGGTGATGGCTGTGGTCGCTGCGGCGATCTTCGTCGCGACGCTCGTGGTGGTGATCTGGCAGCCCAAGGGCTTCCCAATCGGGTACACCGCGCTCATCGGCGCCGTCATCGCCCTCGCCACCACCGTCGTCGGCCTCTCCGACGTCCCGACCGTGGTCGGGATCGTGTGGAACGCGACGCTGACGTTCGTCGCGGTGGTGCTGATCTCGTTGATCCTCGACGAGGCCGGGTTCTTCGAGTGGGCAGCCCTCCACGTTGCCCGCTGGGGCCGCGGCAACGGCCGGCTGCTGTTCGTCCTCATCGTCGGCCTCGGAGCCGTCATCGCCGCCGTGTTCGCCAACGACGGAGCCGCGCTGATCCTCACACCAATCGTCGTCGGGATGCTCCGCGCGCTGAACATGCCGCAGAAGGCAGCGCTCGGGTTCATCCTCGCCACCGGGTTCATCGCCGACACCGGCAGCCTGCCGCTGGTGGTGTCGAACCTGGTCAACATCGTCTCCGCCGACTACTTCCACCTCGGCTTCGCCGAGTACGCCGCCGTCATGATCCCCGTCGGCATCGTCTCCGTCCTCGCCTCCCTCGGCATGCTGCTGCTCTACTTCGGCAAGAGCATCCCGAAGCGGTACGACGTCCTCGCCCTCACCAGCCCCACCGCCGCCATCAGGGACCGGGCGACGTTCCGTGCCGGCTGGGTCGTCCTCGCACTGCTGCTCGTCGGCTACTTCGCCGCTGACCCACTCGGTGTGCCGCTCGCGGCCGTCGCTGGTGTCGGGGCGGTCGTGATCGTGCTCGTTGCCGCCCGGCAGCCCGCGTTCCTCTTCGCCCGCGCCCAGGCCGCACCGGTCCTCGTCAGCACCGGTGGCACCGCCACCGTCAGCGCCGGCGGCACTGGGTCGGGTGCACCGTCGGGGCGGGTGATTCCGGTGTGGAAGACGATCCGGGAGGCGCCGTGGCAGATCGTGCTGTTCTCCATCGGCATGTACCTCGTCGTCTACGGCCTGCAGAACCAGGGCCTCACCGACCACCTCGCGAAACTGTTCGACGTGTTCGGCGACCACGGGGTCCTCGTCACCGCGCTCGGCGTCGGGTTCACCATCGCGATCCTCGCGTCCCTGATGAACAACATGCCCACCGTCCTCATCGCCGCCCTCGCCATCGGCGGTGCCGGCGCGACCGGGCTGACGCACGAGGTGATGGTCTACGCCAACGTCATCGGCTCCGACCTCGGCCCGAAGATCACCCCCATCGGCTCCCTCGCGACGCTGCTGTGGTTGCACGTGCTGGAGAAGAAGGGCATCCACATCGGGTGGGGGCAGTACTTCCGCACCGGCGTCGTCCTCACCATCCCCGTCCTCGCCGTCACCCTCGCCGCCCTCGCCGGCTGGCTCACCCTCATCCACTGAACTCGGAAGGCACACACCCATGAGTGACAAGCCCACGATCCTGTTCGTCTGCGTCCACAACGCCGGACGCTCCCAGATGGCCGCCGGCTACGCGCAGGCCCTCGGTGGCGATCGCGTCGAGGTCCTCTCCGCCGGCTCGGAGCCGAAGGAGCAGATCAACCCGATCGCGATCCAGGCGATGGCCGAGGACGGCATCGACATCGCCGGCAACCAGCCGAAGATCCTTACCACCGACGCCGTCCGCGACTCCGACGCCGTCATCACCATGGGCTGCGGTGACGCCTGCCCGATCTTCCCCGGCAAGCGGTACGAGGACTGGGACCTCACCGACCCCGCCGGCCGCGGCATCGAGGACGTCCGCCCCATCCGCGACGACATCAAGCACCGCGTCCAGACGCTCCTCGCCGAGCTGCTGCCCACCAACGCAACCGCGTAACGACCAGGAAGCCGCAGACCATGACGCTCACCCTCACCGTCCCACCACGGACCGACGCGGACCGCCTCACCGGACTCCCCGTCGCCGTCATCGGTGCCGGCCCCGTCGGCCTCGCTGCCGCAGCGCACCTCCTCGAGCGCGGCCTCGACGTCGTCGTCTACGAAGCCGGCCCGACGGTCGGGACGAGCGTCCGCGCGTGGGGACACACCCGCCTGTTCTCCCCGTGGCAGTACGTCATCGACCCCGCCGCGCAGCGGCTCCTGGAAGCCACCGGCTGGGAAGCACCCCGGGCATCATCCCTGCCCACCGGCCAAGACCTCGTCGACACCTACCTGGCACCCCTCGCCGCAACCCCGCAGCTCGCACCGGTGATCCAGTACGGCACCCGCGTGGAGGCCGTGTCACGGCAGGGCATGGACCGCACCCGCTCCACCGGCCGCGCAGAAACCCCGTTCCTGCTCCGCCTCCACACCGCCGACGGCGTCACGGACGTGACCGCGCGTGCCGTCATCGACACCTCCGGCACCTACACGACCCCGAACCCCCTCACTGCCGCCGGGCTCGCACCCGCCGCGGACCTCGGCGACCGCGTCGGCCACGCACTGCCTGACGTCCTCGGCGCCGACCGTGCCCGGTTCGCGGGGAAGCGGGTCCTCGTCGTCGGCGCCGGCCACTCCGCGGCGAACACGCTCATCAAGCTCGCCAGCCTCGCCAAGACGGCGCCGGGCACCGACGTTCTGTGGGCTGTCCGAAACGCCGGCACGGCCCGGCTCGGCGCGGAGGCCGCTGACGGGCTCGCCGCTCGCGGGCAGCTCGGCTCCACCGTCCACGGGCTTGTCGAGTCCGGTCAGGTGCAGCAGATCGCCTCGTTCGAGATCGACGACGTCCGCCCCGACGGCGATCAGGTCACCGTCAGTGGCCGCCGCGCGGGAGAAGTCTTCGCGGTGACCGTCGATCTGATCGTGAACGCGACCGGATTCCGGCCCGACCTCGACATGCTCCGCGAGATCCGCATCGGACTCGACGACATCGTCGAAGCACCCCGAGCCCTCGCACCGCTCATCGACCCGAACCTGCACTCCTGCGGCTCCGTGCCCCCGCACGGTGTCGCGGAGCTTGCGCACCCGGAGCCGAACTTCTTCATCGCCGGCATGAAGTCCTACGGCCGCGCACCCACATTCCTGCTCCTCACCGGCTACGAGCAAGTCCGCTCCATCGCCGCCGAACTCGCCGGAGACCACGCCGGAGCCCGACAGCTCGAACTCGTCCTCCCCGAAACGGGCGTCTGCTCCACCGACATCGGTGGCAGCTCCTGCTGCACCACCCCAGCCGCGACCGGCACTCCTGCCGCTGAGGACGCTGCCTGCTGCACTCCGCCAGCGCCGACTAGTGACAGCACCTCGTGCTGCACCAACTGACCAGACCTGCATCCATGACCACGAAGCCCACTGTCCTGTTCATCTGCAAGCACAACGCCGGCCGCTCCCAGCTCGGCGCAGCACTCCTCGAACTCGCCGCACCCGACCGATACACGGCCACCTCCGCAGGCATCACCCCGGCCGACGAGGTGAACCCCTCGATCGCCGCGACCGTGGGCGAGCTCGGCCTCGACATCACCGGACGCGTCCCCCGGCGCGTGACGCCCGACCTGCTCGAACAGGCGGACATCGTCGTCCTCATGAAGCCCGGCCTCGAACTCCCCGCAGAACCACGCGGGACAGTCCTCGAGTGGTCGTTCCCCGACCCCAACTCCTGGCCACCGGAAGACGTGCGACCGATGCGGGACGCCGTCGCGGAACGCATCGAACGAGAGCTCCTGCAGCCGTAGTGACCAGGCCGTCCGGATAGGGAGCGAAGCCAGAAGCACGACTCAGACCGAAGCTGCCTACTGTTGTACATCGCCAATGCCCGATGCATCTTGCTGTGGCGGGAGGGGGAAGTCATGCCAGAGGATCCAGAAGGGCAGGCGTTCAAGGACGCGCGAGCGCAGGTGCGCTGGATGATAGAGCAGCAGAACCGGCAGCCCAACGTCTTCACGGGGGTGAAAGACCGGGATCTGATCACGCTGATGGATCGGTTCGCGGGATCGCTCGAGTTCCACTCGATGTTGGTCGCCGGGCAGCTGATGGCCGAGGTGAGCCGTCGCCAGATGTGGGACGCGGTCCTGGAGCGACGGACCGCGATGCTGTCTCGTATGCACCCCGCAGAGGATGTTTCGACGCTGCGGGACAAGGCTCGGGCGTCGCTCGATCACTTCCGGAACGCGCACTTTCCGGTTGATCCCGACGTTTTCGGGGAGGACGGGTCAGATGCGGAGCGGGACTGGAACGGGTACCTCCAGTTCTGACGTCTACATTCGTGAGGTCCGGCCTCCCCTCCAGCGCGATGTCTCGGGGCTTGGCCAGGTGCACCTGCCGCCCCATTAGGTCGGGGATATTGCGAGTGGGGCTGAGCAGGTCTTCGGTGCAGGATCTATCTCAAGCGCCGGGTCTCGAGTAGTTCTAGCAACGGCTTCACCCCGCGGCCCGCGGTGAGCCATTCGACGGGCGTCGCCGGTTCGCCGTGGATGCGCGTGTACGGGTGCGGTGTCGTCATGAAGCCGAGGATCGACGTCGGGTGCATGTCGTCGTCGAAGGCTCCGGCCAACGTCGATAGGTGGTCCAGCACGGGGTGGTTCGGGTCGTCGGTGAACTGCCATGCCGGGAACCGAAGCTCGTCGTCGCATACGAACGCGAACAGGTCGCCGAACGCGAGGTGGGTGAGGACCCGTGCGGTGCCGGCATCCAGCCAGTCGGCCGTCTCCTCCAGGGTGAGGGAGGCGCTCATCGCGCGCTGCCAAGAGCGGCGTTCGGCTGCTGCGAGCTCTCCGCGTGCGACTGCAGCCTTCGCTGCTTCGTACCGCTCCCGGGTGCCGAACGCGGACTCGATGAGTGCGTCTTCCTCGTCAGGTGTGAGCTCTCGGTGGGTTCGACGACGCGGCGGGTTGTGGCGCGGCCCGAAGTCTCGACCGTCGGCGTGAACACCGATCAGTCGCGTGAAGGCGCCGTCTTGCCGCGGCGGGGCAAGCTTGCGGTCCCGGGCAACCAACACAGCATCGTCCGCATCCGCGAAGTCGATGGCGGCGGTGCTGCGGACGCTGTCGGGCAGGTCTTCACCCGTCAGGGCGGCGAGAGCAACACGTGCGCGTGCGCGTGCGATCTGTACTCGTGACGTCATCGGGCACTCCCCTCGTGTTCGAGTTGTTGGTCCTCCACAAGCGCCGCCAGGAGGGATGGGTGAGTGGAGGGCGATTGTGAGACGCGAATCGGCGTTCGAGGTGTTCCTACTGCCAGCTCGCGGCTTCGAGATGGTCGAGGACGACCTGGACGTCGCCGCCGATCGTCAGCCACTCGACTGGTGTGAAGGACTCATCGGTTCCCTCGATCTCGAGGTCCGCGTTGTACATGAAGCCGAGGATCGTGGACGGGTGCTTCTGCTCGCCCCATGCCGGCGTGAGTCGTGCAAGGCCGGGGAGGACAGGCATCGCTGGGTCATCGGTGAACTGCCACGCCGGGTACCGCAACTCCCCGTCGCACACGAAGGCTGTCACTCGCCCCGTGGCGAGGAGCGCGTGCAGCTCAGCGTCGTTGATGCGCAACCAGTCCGCGGCTTCCTCGGCGCTCACCGCAGAGACGAGCCCCTCAAGTTCCGTGCGATGTTCCACGTTCTCCAGCTCGCCGCGGGCGACTTCGGCCTTCGACTCCTTGTACTCTTCGCGGGTCCAGCCGCCGAACCGGATGAGGAACTCCTCCTCCTCGAGTGTCGCTTGTCGGCCACGCGGACCTGTGGGTGGCTCAGCGACTCGGCCATAGTCGCGGCCGTGCGCGATGACACCGGCGAGGGAGTTGAAGCTCGATAGGGGGACGTTCACAGTGGTCGCCTCCGCCTCCGCCGGAGTGTGGAGGCCGTTTCCCAGCCAACCTCACCGGTCACCCCGTCCTCCGAGTACGAGATCTTGGAGGCGTGAAGCAGACCCCTCGAGCACAAGCAGCAAGGTCCGCACCACCGGCCAAGGCGATCCGCCCGCTATCAGATGTTCTCTTGGACTGCACCGCGCGCCGCCCCGCTGCAAGTGCGGGTCTTCGGAGCACATCAGGCGAGCAACTAGTGCTGGCGGCGCGTCAGGCGGTACGCACTGCAGCACCGTCGGTAGAACATCGGAGATGAGCTCCAAAGTCTTGGCACCGGCGTCGATGAACTGCCACGAGGGGAACAGCAAGGCTCCAGCCCGCTCGAATCCCCAGAGCTGTCGAGAAGCCACGTCAGCCTGAAGCTCAAGGAGAGTGCTCCCCCGTCGTCGGGCCACGTCATCGGCCTGCAACACCGTCGCGTGTTCGATCGATATGGCTCGGACCAGCACGGTCATGAGATTTCGGTCGCTCAGCTCCGCTTCCCATTGGAACTCGTCACCGACCGCGCCGATCCACTGCAGGATGAGAGCTCGCTTCGCCGTTCCCAGCGGACTCGGCCGGTTGAGCGCCGTTAGCGATTCGGCGATCTGCTCAACCGTTGCGTCGAACTCGAGTCCAAGCGATTGGATGGCCGCCTCCAGCGCGGCGAGCGACATCTGACGCGAGGCGGCAGACCTCACCGGCGAAGGGGCCGCCTCTGATGCTTCCAACGCCACTTCCTCACCTGCCAGCCGCTCGCAACACGTCTCATGCCGCGTGCTGATTATAATCAGCACATGGGAGAAGGCGAGCGAGGCGCGGGTCCTGGTTCACCCCGCCTCACGATCGAGGCCACAACCGGTGCCAGAGTCGAACTCTCTTGGCTGGACGCGGTCGTGGTCCCCGAGGCCGCGCGTATCGACTACCGAACAGTCGGCCGCCGCGGCGACTTCGTCGTCACCGTCGGAACTGCCGAGCTCGTCGCTGTCTGTGACCTCGACTCCGGCGAGTACGTCATCAGCGGACAGCTTGGAGGCGACGAATCGGCTGCGGCGCTGATGCGCGACCTACTGAGGCGCCGCCTTCAACACCTCCATGAAGCTCCCATCGAGTCACGGCAGCGCTTCGAGGGACGCCTCCGTTCCCTCGCCGACATGTCAGGCGGAACCTGGTTTGCTTTCGAAACGGCGTTCGACCTTTAGCGTTCGGGTCGTCGCCACAGCTCGGTGTCGAGGGCAAGCTCAAGCCGAGCGAGCGTGGCGAGATCCGGCCAGGAACGACCGGCCAGAACACCGAGCAACGTTGTGTGATGCACTCCAGCAGCCGTCGCGACCGCGCGCGTGCTCTGAGTTCCCATTGCCTCCCTCAGCCGCACCACGAAGGTACGAGCCGCTTCCGCGATCGCATCGTCGGCGGGAATCTCCGGCCAGGGCGCCGGCGCGAGCTCGAACGGTCGCTGTCGGGGAGTTCTGCTCACGCGTCCCAGCGTAGAGCGCGAAGCCGCCTCAACCGACGGCCGGCACTCGATCCATACCAGTCAAGGGCCGGATGCCGGCCCAACGCCTGCGGCGCGAGGCGCCGGTCGATCGCGAAGGCGAGGGCCGGCGACACTCCGTGCGTTGCCCCGTGTGGGAAGCTTCGGGACCGGTCACTTGGCTCGGCCCGCTCGATAGGGCACGCTGCGAGCGAATGAGGCGAACCGGACGAGAGTCGGGTCTTGTGCTCTTGGCACCGGGCAGCGTATATTTCCTGCATTTAGTGCAGGATTCTACGAAGAGAGTTCGCATGGCAGGCGCGATACCAGGCGCGGTCCCGAGGCATCTGAAGGATCGCTCCGTTCAGCTGTTCCGGGCCGACGAGCGCGTGTTCGAAGCAATGGTCGACGGGTGGACAAGCCAGATGCTCGCGCGCGGTCTGCAGACCTCGTCGATCGAGCCAAAGCTCAGCCTCATCCGGAGGTTTCAGAACTACACCGGCACCTACCCGTGGTCGTGGGGACCGGCCGACCTCGACGAGTTCCTCGCGGAGCACCGCCTCGGTGAGCGCGCGTACGCCTTGTCGACGTTGCGGGCGTACAGCAATGCGATCGCAGCGTTCTGCGGGTACGTCGCGAACATCGCGTACGGCTGGGGGGACTACTGCGAGGCAATGTTCGGCGAGATCCCGGCGCAGATCGTCTTCGAGTGGAACTCCCCACGCCACACCGCTGACGATGCTCGGGATCCACGGCGACGCGCCTTCACTGTCTCGGAGCTGCAAGCCCTGTTCGACCACATCGACGATCAAGTGGACTTCGCTTACCGGAAGCGTCTGAAGCAGTGGCCGGCCCTGATGCGGAATTCGACGGCGTTCAAGGTCGGTTATGCGTTCGGGCTCCGACGTCGCGAGCTCGCGATGCTCGAAATCAATGATTTTGGGCCCAACCCGCATGTTCCGGATTACGGCCTGTTCGGTGCGTTGACAGTGCGCTGGGGCAAGGGCACGAAGGGGTCCGGGCCGCGCCGACGCACTGTCTTGACGGTCCCCGAATTCGAGTGGGTAGTCCCACTCCTGTCGACCTGGCTCTCCCCCGGCCGCCGCGACCGGTTCAAGACCGCAGACCGGTCCAGCGCCCTCTGGCCAACCGAACGCGGCCGCGTCGCCGTCAGCACCGTCGGTGACGCCTTCGTAGCCCTCCGTCGCGCCGTCGGCTACGACGAAGGCCTGAACCTGCACTGCCTCCGGCACTCCTACGTCACGCACCTGCTAGAGGCTGGCTACGACGCAACGTTCGTCCAAACGCAGGTCGGTCACCGCCATGCCTCAACGACCAGTCTCTACACATCGGTCGGATCGGACTTCAAGCAGAAGATCCTGCAACAGATGATCTCCACCCGGATCGTCCAGCGAGAGGAACACCACGATGAGTGAGCAGCGACGAATCGGCTACCGCTGGAACCTCCGCACCCTAATGGCGCAGCACAACCTCTGGAAGAGCACCGAACTCGTTCCGTTGTTGCGAACCCGCGGCATCGACCTCTCGGAGAGCCAGGTCTACCGTCTCGTCACGGGCACCCCAGAACGGATCCCCGCTCGAACGTTCGCTGCGCTGTGCGACATCCTCGACTGCACCCCGAATGACCTCTTCGAGCCGTTTGTCGAGATGCGAGCAGCTGGCCGTGTAAACGCCCCCGGGCCGGGCGAGGAACCCCCCGCCATCAACGGTAACCCCGTGGCTCATCGGATCCGCCTCGCCGACGACCATG
Source organism: Curtobacterium sp. MMLR14_002 (assembly GCF_001864975.1). NCBI lineage: Bacteria > Bacillati > Actinomycetota > Actinomycetes > Micrococcales > Microbacteriaceae > Curtobacterium > Curtobacterium sp. MMLR14_002. Next base: position 173,533 of record NZ_MJGT01000001.1, on the reverse strand, counting down.
GCTAGGCCGAAGGCGCCCGAGGACGCAGATGCCTACGAGGCCTGCGGCCGCTGCGGCGAACACCGGCCCGTCGCCGCGCGTTGGCCGGACGGGCTCATCTGCCAGAACTGCTACCGGAAGGCGATCCGAACGTCGGGCACCTGCGCTGTCTGTGGGCACGTCGGCATCCTGCCCGGGACAGCCGACGACGGCCCGACCTGCCGCACATGCTCGGGCGTCCGGATCAACGTCGACTGCGTGCGTTGCGGCGCCGAGGACGAGCTCTATTCTCAGGGTCGGTGCTGGTCATGCGCGCTCTCCAACTACGTCGACACTGCCCTTTCCGCGCCGAACGGCGGCGTCCCCGCACAGCTCGAACCCTTGGCTGACGCCCTCAAGCGAATGCAGCGCGCAAACTCCGGGTTGACCTGGATTCGGCAGGACCACGTACAAGCCACGCTTCGGATGATCGCTACGAACGGGACCATCACACACGAGGCGATCGACGAGCTACCGAAATCGAGAACGCGGGACTTCGTCCGCGGTCTCCTGATCGAGCACGGCGTACTCCCTCGACGCGATCACTACCTCGCAGCCTTCTCCGAGTGGCTGACACAGATCCCAAACCGCGTCGCCGACGACGAGCATCGTCGCCTGGTTGACCGATGGATCCGATGGAACTTCCTACGGAAGTTCCGCGCCATGGACGAAGTGCCTCGAAATGCATTCCTGCGCGCCAAGCAGTCGATCACGGTGGGCGTCGACTTCCTCAACTGGCTCACCGAGCACCACGTCACGTTCGTCGACACAACGCAGGGCGACGTCGACCGTTGGCTCACCAGCGGACCCTCAACGAGGCAGTTCATCGATCGGCTCATCCCTTGGGCGCAGAGCGCTCGGCTGATCAACCGGGACCTGATCGTTCCCCGACACCGCCGTGGAACCGCCCCGCGGATGAGCGCCTCCGACCAGGCCAACGCCACCGAACGGCTCGTCCACACCGACGAACTCTCACCGCGAGACCGGGCGATCGGAATCCTGGTCCTCGTGTTTGGCCAGCAGCTCCGCAAGAGCCTCGAACTGCGATGGAGCGACATCACGGTCAACGAGGACACTGTCTGTGTTCGGCTCGGCTCCATCGACCTCGAACTGCCCCCGCCGCTGGATGCACCCTGGCGGGAGCTCCTCGCAGAACCCGTGAACCTCCGCACCGCGTCACACCCGAGCAGCGACTGGGTCTTTACCGGTCAATCACCAGGACGACCGATTAATCCCGGTCACATCGCCACCCACCTACGCGACGTCTTCAGCGCTCGAGCCGCCCGCCTCGGAGCCCTGCACGAACTCAGCAAACTCGGCCCCGTCCCGATCGTCGCGGAGGCACTGGGCTACTCCCCCGAGACGATCGAAGCGCACCGCGTCGACTCCGGTTCCACCTACGCGCAATACGTCGGCGCGGTTAGGCGACAGCGCTTGTGAACGATCTGTCAATCGAGACGATTCGATCGTTCCACCTGCAACCAGGGAACAAGCTTTGCGGAGGAAGGAGGAAGATCGTCGCCCGACAAGAGCGCCGGCCAGTCAACAGTCGCAGCAAAAGAGTGAACAGGCACACCGGGTCGGGTTGCCATCGGGTGCAGGTGAATGCCATCGACATCATGCGGGACGGCGGATCCTCCGCGTGAGGTCAGCCATTGCGCTTCCGAAGCAGCGTCGTGCTCGACGAGCATCTTCCGAAACGCCTCAAGTTCGTCCCGTCGGAACGCAAAGTAGTCACGGAGAGCGTCCGCAAGTTTCATGTCTCCGTCATGCAGGACAGCCGTCGCTCGGGAGATGAACTCAAGCACTTCCCAAAGGAAGTGTTGGACGTCCCGCCAACCGGAGCTCACCTCAACGGCAAGCGCAACTGGCACATCCTCGACCGCTGCCCCCGCAATCACCTCCGTAGACCGATACTCGACAAAATCCTTGCCATTTTCGACGGGTGCTAGCGGCGCGACCCAGTCAACCCAGCACTCCCCTGCGCTCGCGGGCGGCGGAAACAAGTGATCGAAAATCATCACAAACTCAGCGTCAGGCACCACGGCTAATCGCAGCGGTGCCTGGTGTTTGTCGTCATTGTGGACCTTGGCGAACTCACTGAGCGTGCCACTGCCCGTCACGAATGGCTGAAGCTTTTCTAGATTCTTCAGCTGATCGGCGGTTAGAGCCTTCATATATGGCTGTCCGGCGAGCGAATTCCAGTCCGCCTCGGTTGCCGCGATAGGAAAGTAGGTCGATCGCTCTTGTCTGGCCGTTAGAGGCGGGGATGCTTGCCTCGTCACTGCGTCGAACATGGCAATGTCGAGAACGGATCGTCCTCGAGCGAGGATATCCCGAAAGTCTTCGATAACGTCAAACGGCAGTAGTTCACCTAAGACCCCATACCGATAGACGACTCGATGCCTACCGTCGCTTCGAGGGATTGCCCTTACAACCAGGTGCTCGTTGCTTCGGTCCGACTGCGAGCCGAGAAAGTCGAAGGATTCCTGAACGAGCCTTGCGAAGCGAGCTCCCCAGACAGGAAGCGTCGGCGTCGGCGGTGAGGACATCTCACTGAGGGTAGTCAAGTGGTGGCCGCGGCGCGACACCTGTTCGTGTCGACTCCGGCCGTCCTCACACGCGCGGTTACCAGTTTGACGGAGGTGCTTCGTGAGCAGAAGAGGTCGAGTCCGGTGTACGGACTCGACCTCTTCTGCTCACTGGATGACGACGGCGTCAGTCGGCGGGCTTCGTCGGGACGTCGTCGGCGTCGATCTCGAGCGCTGCCGGCTCGCCGCCCTGTTCCTCCAGGGTGTCCTGGTCGGTGTCGGGCTGCTCCGGCGACTCGCTCTGGGTGGTCTCTTCGGCTGGGTCAGGCTGGCTGTAGCTCATGCGCCGGACGGTACGCCCGGGTTCCTGAACAGCCGCAAGCTCGGCGCCCGAGACGCTTGGTGAGCAGCAATGGTCGAGT
>NZ_MJGT01000001.1:111223-169900 GCF_001864975.1 Curtobacterium sp. MMLR14_002 | reverse complement strand
ACTCGACCATTGCTGCTCACGATGCAGGCGCGCCAGGCGGGCTTTGGCTCACGCCTGGTTGAGGAGGACCGCGGTGGCGATGTAGCCGATGATCCCGACGACGATGGCGACGATCGACAGGATGATGCCCGCGAGGATCATTCCCCGGCTGCCACCGCGCTTCCGCGCGAGGATGCCGAGCACCAGACCGACGATGCCCGCCACCACACCGATGATGGCGATGAAGATGCCGCCGAAGGTCCCGATGATGCCGAGCACCAGGGAGACGATGGCGAAGGTGTTCGACTGCGCGGGCGCGTTGCCGGGGTTGGACATGGTAGAGCTCCTTCTGGTCAGGACGCCGATCCAGGCCGGGTAGCCGATCGTGAGCGTCAGTCAGAACGGTAGTCCTCACACACGGCTGGCGCCCAGATTCGCCGTCCGATCCTGTCCCCCGACTCAGGCTCCGACGTACGCCGCGAGGTGCTGCCCGGTCAGGGTCGACCGCGCCGCCACGAGTTCAGCGGGCGTCCCCTCGAACACGATCCGTCCACCGTCGTGCCCGGCGCCCGGCCCGAGGTCGATGATCCAGTCGGCGTGCGCCATCACGGCCTGGTGGTGCTCGATCACGACGACCGTCCGGCCGGCGTCGACGAGCCGGTCGAGCAGGCCGAGCAGCTGCTCGACGTCGGCCAGGTGCAGGCCCGCGGTCGGCTCGTCGAGCACCACCACGCCGCCCCGGTCACCGAGGTGCGTCGCGAGCTTGAGCCGCTGCCGCTCTCCCCCGGACAACGTGGTGAGCGGCTGTCCGATCGTCAGGTACCCGAGCCCCACGTCGGCGAGCCGGGCGAGGATCGTGTGGGCCGCCGGCAGTGCGGACTCCCCCGCCGCGAAGAACGCCACCGCGTCGGCGACGGACATGCCGAGCACCTCGCTGATGTCCTTCCCGCCCAGGTGGTAGCCGAGCACGGACTGGTCGAACCGCTTGCCGTCGCACTCGACGCAGGGGCTCGCGACGCCCGCCATCATGCCGAGGTCGGTGTACACGACACCGGCACCGTTGCACGCCGGGCAGGCGCCCTCCGAGTTGGCGCTGAACAGTGCGGGCTTCACGCCGTTGGCCTTCGCGAAGGCCTTCCGGATCGGCTCGAGCAGACCGGTGTACGTCGCCGGGTTGCTCCGCCGTGAGCCACGGATCCCGCTCTGGTCGATGGCGACCACGTCGTCGCGCCGGGCCAGCGATCCGTGGATGAGCGTGCTCTTGCCCGAGCCGGCGACCCCCGTGACGACGGTGAGCACCCCGGTGGGGATGTCCACGTCGACGTCGTGCAGGTTGTGGGCCGAGGCGCCGCGGATCGCGATCGCCCTGTCCGGACGACGGACCTCGGACTTCACGGTGACGCGGTCGTCCAGGTGCTGACCGGTCACGGTCCCGCTGGCACGCAGCCCGTCGACGGACCCCTGGTAGCAGAGCGTCCCACCGCCGGACCCGGCACCGGGCCCGAGGTCGACGACGTGGTCGGCGATCGCGATGACCTCGGGCTTGTGCTCGACGACCAGGACGGTGTTGCCCTTGTCGCGGAGCCGGACGAGCAGCTCGTTCATCCGCTCGATGTCGTGCGGGTGCAGCCCCGTGCTCGGCTCGTCGAAGACGTACGTGACGTCGCTGAGCGAGGAGCCCAGGTGCTTCACCATCTTCACGCGCTGCCCCTCTCCCCCGGACAACGTGCCGGTCGGGCGGTCGAGCGACAGGTAGCCGAGTCCGATCTCGACGAAGGACTCGAGCCGGTCGCGGAGCCCCTCGAGCAACGGCCCGACCCCCGGGTCGTCCAGACCCCGCAGCCAGGCGACGGCGTCGGTGATCTGCATCGCGCAGACGTCAGCGATGCTGCGGCCCGCGATCTTCGACGAGCGGGCGGTGTCGTTCAACCGGGTCCCGTCGCAGGCCGGACACGTGGTGAAGGTCACCGCACGGTCGACGAACGCCCGGATGTGCGGCTGCATCGCCTCGCGGTCCTTCTGCAGGAACGATCGGCGGACCCGGCGCACGAGCCCCTCGTACGTCATGTTGATGCCGGCGATCTTCTGCTTCGTCGGTTCGCGGTACAGGAAGTCCTGCCGCTCCTGCTCGGTGAAGTCGCGGATCGGGGTGTCCCGGTCGAAGTAGCCCGACTCGGCGTACAGCCGCACGTTCCACCCGTCGGTCCCGTACCCGGGGATCGTGAGCGCGCCGTCCCCGAGCGACTTCGTGTCGTCGAACAGCTGCGTCAGGTCGATGTCGTTCACCAGCCCGCGACCCTCGCAGTCCGCGCACATGCCACCGAGCCGCGTGAACGAGACCTTCTGGGCCTTCGCATCCGCACCCTTCTGCACCGTGATCGCTCCCCCGGCCGTCACGGTGGCGAGGTTGAACGAGAACGCGTTCGGCCCCCCGATGTGCGGCTGACCGAGTCGGCTGAACAGCACGCGCAGCATCGCGTTCGCGTCCGTGGCGGTGCCGACGGTGGAGCGCGGGTCGGCGCCGATGCGCTCCTGGTCGACGACGATCGCGGTGGTCAGGCCGTCGAGCAGGTCGACGTCCGGACGGGCGAGCGAGGGCATGAACCCCTGCACGAACGCGCTGTAGGTCTCGTTGATCATCCGCTGCGACTCTGCGGCGACGGTGCCGAACACGAGCGAGCTCTTGCCCGAGCCGGAGACCCCGGTGAACACCGTGAGCCGCCGCTTCGGCAGGTCCACGTCGACGTCGCGCAGGTTGTTCGCGCGGGCACCGCGCACCCGGATCCGGTCGTGCCGGTCGGCAGGGTGCGCGTCGGCGCCGGTGGGGTCGTCGTCGACCGGATCGGTGTGCATGCGGGTCAGCGTACCGACGGGAGGCCCGTGGCGGGGCCGCCACGGGCCTCCCGTCCGGTCCTGGGTCGGCCGTCAGGCCGTGGTGCGGTGCTCAGGCGCCGTGACGGCGCACCAGGTCCGGCAGCTCGGCGGGTTCGAACTCCTCGTCGGTCGCGTCGAGCTCGTCGGCGGTCCACCACCGCGAGGCGAGGATGTCGACGCGCTCGTCATCGGTCCACTCGGCGTCCGACAGCTCGAAGCCGGGCGTGCGGACGACGTAGAACTCGGCGTGCCCGCGGTCGTGGTCGGCGAGGTCCCACTCGACCGTGAAGTCCCAGGACCACACCGGTTCGCCGGGTTCGTCGATGACGATCCCGGTCTCCTCGCGCAGTTCGCGGATCGCAGCGTCGCGGTGGGTCTCCCCCGGGTCGACCCCACCACCCGGCGTGATCCAGCGGTGGGCGCCGTCCGACGAGGGCGAATTCGTGTCCATCAGGAACACGCGACCCTCGGGGTCGAGCAGCAGGATGCGGGAGGTGCGGCGCAGGCCGGGCTTGGCGGTCACCCGCCCGACGTTAGCCGACGAATCCGCTGACGTCGCCGACCAGCTTGGTGTGGTCGGCGGGGATCGGCTCGACGGCGGCGAGGGCGATCTCGGCCGCGAACTCGGACACGCTGTAGAGCTTGCCGACCTCCTGCCGACGACCCTCGATCGCGCCGGGGTTCAGGCGGTTCAGCAGCGTCGCGGTGATCGTGCCCTCGATCATGTCGCCGGAGACGACGACGAACTCGATGCCGGCAGCCTCGAGCTGCGGGATGAGCTCACGGAGGGCGAGTTCTCCGGCGCGCTTGCTCTTGGCGACCGGGACGTACTCGTCCATCGTCTCGGCGGTCTCGACGAAGTGCGCCTGGTGGCTCGTGACGAACACCACGCGGGACCCGGCGGGCATGTGCGGCACGGCGGTCTGCAGCATGTCGACCTGGGCGTCGCGGTTCAGGCGGAGCGCGTAGTCCTCGCCGACGCCGGACTCCATGCCGCCCGACGCGTTCAGCACGAGCAGGTCGATGCCGCCCCACTCCTGGACGACGGTGTCGACGAGGGCCTGCACGGAGGCGTGCTCGGTGAGGTCGGCGCCGACGGCCAGGGCGGAACCACCCGCCTCGACGATCTTCTCGGCGATCTGCTCCGCGCGCTTGGCCTTGTTGCGGTAGTTCACGACGACCTTCGCACCGGCCTCGGCGAGGTACCCGACGGTGTCGGCGCCGATGCCACGGGACGAACCGGTGACGACGGCGCGCTTGTCGGTGAGGGATCCGGGGGCGAGGGGGTTGCTCACAGTCGTGTTCTCCAGGTCTGGTTCCGGCCGGTCGGGCGCACCGAGCCTACCAATCGCCTGCACGACCGTCGGACGGCCCTGATATGTTGAACGGAGTTGTACCGGCTGTCGCGACGCAGCGAGCCGCCGCGCGCGACCGAGGGAGGGAGATCGCGTGAACGGAATCGATTGGATCCAGAGCACCGTCTGGATCGGCCTGGTGTTGCTCCTGGGCGTGGTCGAGATCTTCACCCTCGACTTCATCTTCATCATGCTCGCGGCGGGTGCCGCCGGCGGGTTGATCGCCGCTCTGCTCGGCGCCCCGTGGTGGCTGTCCGCCATCGTCGCCGCGGTGGCCGCACTCGTGCTGCTGTCGCTCGTCCGACCAAGACTGCTCGTCGCGCTCGGCCGCGGTGCCGACCCGCACCGCACCAACGTCGAGGGGCTCATCGGGCTCGCCGGCACGGTCGCGGTCGCCTTCACCTCCTCCAGTCCTGGTCAGGTGCGCCTGGCCAACGGCGAGACCTGGAGTGCGCGGTTCGCCGCGGACTCCGTCGACCGCACACCGCCACTCGGCACCCCCGTGGTCGTCGAGTCGATCGAGGGGTCGACCGCGGTCGTGCGCCTCGCAGAAAGGGCCACCTCGTGACCAGCATCTCCCCGGGGACGATCGCACTGATCGTGCTCATCCTCGTCGTCGTCATCTTCGTGATCGTCGTCCTGGCGAAGGCGATCCGGATCGTTCCCCAGGCCACCGCGGGGATCGTCGAGCGACTCGGCAAGTACCACAAGACCCTCAACCCGGGCTTGAACCTTCTCGTCCCGTTCATCGACCGCCTGCGGCCGCTGCTCGACATGCGTGAGCAGGTCGTCTCGTTCCCGCCGCAGCCCGTGATCACCGAGGACAACCTGGTGGTCTCGATCGACACCGTCGTCTACTTCCAGGTGACCGACGCCCGTGCCGCGACGTACGAGATCGCGAACTACCTCGGCGCCGTCGAACAGCTCACCACCACCACGCTCCGCAACGTCGTCGGTGGCCTGAACCTCGAAGAGGCCCTGACCAGCCGCGACAACATCAACGGCCAGCTCCGCGTCGTCCTCGACGAAGCCACGGGCAAGTGGGGCATCCGCGTCGGCCGAGTCGAGCTGAAGGCGATCGAGCCGCCCGTGTCCATCCAGGACGCCATGGAGCAGCAGCTCCGTGCCGAGCGCAGCCGTCGTGCCGCGATCCTGCAGGCCGAGGGCACCAAGCAGTCCCAGATCCTCGAGGCCGAGGGACAGCGACAGGCCGCGATCCTGGCCGCCGAGGGTGACGCCAAGGCACAGGTGCTCCGTGCCGAGGGTGAAGCCCAGGCCATCGCGACCGTGTTCGAGGCCATCCACACCGGCGACCCGGACGAGAAGCTGCTGTCCTACCAGTACCTGCAGACCCTGCCGAAGATCGCCGAGGGCACCTCGAACAAGCTCTGGATGATCCCGAGCGAGTTCACCGAGGCACTGTCCGGCATCGCGAAGGGCTTCAGCGCCAGCCGCGGTGGCGGCGCCGGTCCGGTCGCTGGCGGCGCCGGTGGCACGGACTTCCTGTCCCGGATCTCGAAGCTCGCGAACGAGAGCCTGGCGAACACCGCAGCGGCGGACACCACGATGCCGCGTGCGGACGCCACCGCCGCGGACATCGTCCCCGAGTCCGACCTCGACGCGCGCCTGGCCGAGTCGAACCGCAGTGTCGATGCGCACCTCGCGGCCGCCGACGACGCGACCGCCGAGCAGGTCGGGGACACTCCGCCCACGCCGGGCGACGACGCCTCCGGTCACCGCACCAGCGACGGCTCCGGTCGGCGCTGACGGTCCCGCACCAACGAACGACGACGCCCGCCCCGGGGAACCGGGGCGGGCGTCGTCGTGTGTTCGGTGGTGTCAGGCGCCGCGTCGTGCGCGGAGGACCTGCAGGCGCTCTTCGAGGAGCTCCTCGAGTTCCTCGCGCGAGCGGCGCTCGAGCAGCATGTCCCAGTGGGTGCGGGGTGCCTTCACGTCCTCTTCGGCGACCTCGACGGGGATCCCGTCGTCGCCGAGCAGGCGGCCCTCGCGACCGGAGCGCGGCTCCGACCAGGTCTGGGGGACGTCCGCATCGGCCGAGAAGACGATGTCGAACGTCTCACCCGAATCCGTCTGGTAGACCGCGCGCTTGCGATCTGAGAGCTCGACGCCCTCTTCGCTCTGGAGACTCTGACTCCCGAGCCGCATGCCGCGGAGACTCCGATCAGCCATGTGTGTGCTCCTCTCGCTCGTCTGCCCTCCACAACACTGTCCCACGCCCCATCAATCCCGTACCGGCGCATTCACAGTCCGTTCCCAGTGGCTGGGCGCGGCGTGCCCGATCAGGAGCGGGTGCGACGGCCCCAGGGCGCGCAGGCGAGGAGCACGAGGAGCCCCCCGAGGGAGAGCAGGAGCGTGATCGAGCCGGACAGGATCGACGCCGGGGTGGTGGACGTGCCGAGCGGCACGTCGGTCACCATCGACGTCGCGGTGTACTCCGGCACCCGGTCGATCGTGCGGCCGCTCGGGTCGATGACCTGCGACGCTCCGACGGTCGAGATGTTCACGAGTGAGCGCCCGGTCTCGATGGCCCGCATCCGCGCGATCTCGAGCTGCTGCAGGTTCTCGTCGGTGCCCGAGAAGTCGGCGTTGTTCGTCTGCGCGAGGATCACCTGCGCTCCCCCGCGTACCATGTCGGCGGTCAACCCGTCGTCGACGATGTCGAAGCAGATCGAGATGCCGGCACGGATGCCCGCGACGGAGAGCACGTTCGGCTTCGTCCCCGGCGTGTAGTCGCGCTGCAGCAGACCGATCAGCGACGGTGCGAGCTTGGAGAAGAACCAGCGGTCGGGCACGTACTCGCCGAACGGCACCGGTCGCTTCTTGTCGTAGGACGACTGCCAGCCGTCGGCGGTCCACACGAACGACGTGTTGTGCAGCACCCCCGACGGGGTCTGCGTGATGGCACCCGCGACGATCGGGGCGTCGAGCGAGTCGACCACCGAGTCGAGGGCGGACGCGATGACCGGCTGCTGGCGCGGGTCGTACTCCGCACCGGCCTCGGGCCAGACGACGAGGTCCACACCCTTCGCGTCCACGTCCGTCGCCGCGACCTGCGCGGCCAGGACGTCGCCGGGCTCCGCACGGTCGAAGTACCCTGCGGGACCGTTGCCCTGTACCGCCTCGACCCGGATCGTGCCGCTCGTCGCCGTCGGCCACGCCGGCACGGCCAGGACCGCCGCGACGAGCAGACCCGCCGTCGCCACCCGCACGGGCAGCCGGAGCGTCACGCCCGGCACGCGGGGTGCCACGAGCGCGAGCGACACCACGACCGCGACGCAGTACACGACGACGAACGTCAGCCCGAGGACGCCGACGTACGCGGCCAGGTGCGTGAACGGCCCCTGCGACTGCGACAGGCCGACCCGCCCCCAGGCGAAACCGCCGTACGGCCAGCTCCCCGAGAACCACTCGCGTCCGGTCCAGAGTGCGGCGACGACGGCCGGGAGGCCCCACACGCGTCCGGCGGTCGAGGGCACCACGCGGGCGACCCAGCGGTACGCCAGGGCGATGGCGACGCTGCCGAGTGCGAAGAACGCGGCTTCGAGCAGGGCGAGTGCGAACCACGGCACCGGGCCCAGGTAGCGACCGGCCCACGAGATGGCAGGGATCCAGAACGCCGCGCCGGCGAGGTAGCCGATCCACGCCGCACGCCGCGCCCGCTGTCCCATCACCGCGAGCAGCATGCAGGCGAGTGCCGGGTAGGCGAGGAACCACCACCCCGGCGACGGGAACGCGAGGGCGAAGAGGATCCCGCCGATGACGGCCAACGGCAGCGCGGTGCCCAGCGGCAACGCGGCGAACGGGCCGGTCGCGACCGCCCCGCGGCCGACGCGAGCGGGCAGCCCGCGCACACTGGTCTCCGGAACCCGCACCGGGCCTCCTGTCAGACCGCCGCGTAGGCGACGATGCCGCGGCGAACCGCGTCCGTCGCCCGTCGGGCGGTCTGGGCGAGTTCGTCGTCGCCGGCGTTCCGGATCTGGTCGAGCAGGTCGATGACCTGCTTCGACCAGCGCACGAAGTCGCCGGCCGGCAGGTCGAGGGTGCGGAGGACGTCGTCGAGGGCCGAACCCGAGGCCCAGCGGAACATGCCGACGGCCATCGCCGGGGTCGGCGGCTGCGAACCGGCCAGGCGCGCCGCACGCTCGATGTCGTCGAGGCGCGACCAGATCGTCAGTGTCTCGTCGAGCGCGGGGCGGAACGCACCGCGGGGCAGGGCGTGCTCCGTGCCGGGCGCGTCCTCGCGGCGGGGCTGGTAGATGATCGTCGCGGCCATGGCGGCGAGCTGTGCCGGGGTGAGGTCCTTCCAGACCCCCGCCTCGAGGCACTCGGCGACGAGCAGGTCGCGGTCGCCGTAGATGCGCTGCAGGCGACGGCCACCCGCGGCCACCGTGGCTTCGCCGTTGCCGGCGTCCACCAGGTAGCCGAGCTCGAGCAAGACCTCGGTGACACGGTCGAACGTCGTCGCGACGGCGCCCGTGCGGGACCGGATCTGCTGGACGAGCTTGTCGTTGGCGCGCTTGAGCTTCCACCAGCGCTCGGACCAGCGGGCGTGGGCCTCGCGCTCCGGGCAGGCGTGGCAGGGGTGGCGCTGCAGCTGGCGGCGGACCGCCGTGATCGCGGCCTGGCGTTCCTGGCGGGCGCCGTGCGACGCCTCGCGACCGCCGGGCACGTTCGTGCGCTCGAGGTCGGAGAGCTCTCGGCGGAGCGCCGAGTACTCGGTGAAGTCGCCGAGGTGGCACTGCATCGCCTCGCGGTACCCGTCGAGCGACTCCTGCTGCGAGCGGACCTTGCGAGCGAGGTCGACCACCGACCGGTCGGCCTGGAACTGGGCGAACGACGTCTCGAGGACCTCGCGCGTGCGCTGCCGGCCGAACTGGTCGATCAGGTTGACGGCCATGTTGTAGGTCGGCTTGAACGACGAGTTGAGCGGGTACGTGCGACGGCTGGCCAGCGACGCGACGGCCTGCGGGTCGAGCCCGTCGGTCCACTGGATGACCGAGTGCCCCTCGACGTCGATGCCACGACGACCGGCACGACCGGTGAGCTGCGTGTACTCCCCCGGGGTGATCGGCACACGGGCTTCGCCGTTGAACTTCTCGAGCTTCTCGAGCACGACGGTGCGCGCCGGCATGTTCACGCCGAGCGCCAGGGTCTCGGTGGCGAACACGACCTTCAGGAGCTTGCGCTGGAAGAGGTTCTCGACGACTTCCTTGAAGGCGGGGAGCAGGCCGGCGTGGTGCGCCGCGACCCCTCGCTCGAGCCCCTCGAGCCACTCCCAGTAGCCGAGGACGGCCAGGTCTTCGTCGAGCAGGGTGCGGCAGTGGTACTCCGCCGTCTCGCGGATCTCGTTGCGCTCCTGCACCGTCGTCAGGGACAGGCCCGAGCGCAGGACGTTGCGGACGCCCTGGTCGCAGCCGTTGCGGCTGAACACGAAGAAGATCGCGGGCAGGAGCATCCGCTCGTCGAGCATGTGCGCGATCTGTTCGCGGTGCACCTTCTCGGTGCGGGGCCCGCGACGCTCGGGGTAGCCACCACGACCGCGCCGGCCGCGGTGGCCGCCGCCGTTCCGCTCGCTCCGCGAACCGCCACCGACCATGCGGAGCAGTTCCGGGTTCACGCGGTTCGTCGCCGCGGCACCGCTCGAGTCGAACAGGTCGACCATCTTCGAACCGACCAGGACGTGCTGCTCCAGCGGCACCGGACGGTCTTCGGAGACGATGACGTCGGTGTCGCCGCGGACCGTCTGCAGCCAGTCGCCGAACTCCTCGGCGTTGGACACCGTGGCGCTGAGCGAGACCAGGCGGACCTCGGTCGGGAGGTGCAGGATGACCTCTTCCCACACGGCACCGCGGAACCGGTCGGCCAGGTAGTGCACCTCGTCGAGGACCACCCAGGCGAGGTCGTCGAGCAGGTCCGAGTCGGCGTAGATCATGTTCCGGAGCACCTCGGTCGTCATCACGACGACGCGGGCGCGGGGGTTCACGTTCGTGTCGCCGGTGAGCAGCCCGACCTCGGACTCGCCGTAGACGTCGACGAGTTCGGCGTACTTCTGGTTGCTCAGTGCCTTCATCGGCGTCGTGTAGAAGACCTTCGCCGTCGGCTGGCGCATGGCGAGCCAGATGGCGAACTCGGCCACGATCGTCTTGCCGGCTCCGGTCGGGGCGGCGACCAGGACGCTGCGGCCCTGGTCGAGCGAGTCGCAGGCGGCGAACTGGAACGGGTCGAGGTCGAACCGCAGGTCCGTCCGGAAGAGCTCGAGGTTGCGCGACCGGTTGCGCACCTTGGCCGCGGCGAACCGCTCGGCCGCACTCGTGCCGCTCACAGGTCGTACTCCTCGTCGAGCTTCGCTTGGCGCTTCGCCAGACGGCGGTCGTGGATCCACGCGATGAAGCAGGCCGCGACGTACAGCACGGTCATCGGGACGGCCAGCAGGAACATCGAGATGACGTCGGCGCTCGGGGTGACGATGGCGCAGAAGACCAGGATGCAGAGGATCGCGACGCGCCAGCTCTTGATGATCGCGGAGGCCGACAGCACCCCGACGAAGTTCAGCAGCACGATGAACACCGGCAGCACGAACGCGATGCCGACCGCGACGATGAGCTTGATGACGAAGTCGTAGTACGCCTTCGCATCGACGATCGAGGTGTCCTGGCTCGACACGAAGCTGCCGAGGATGCCGACCACGTGCGGCAGGATGTACCACCCGAAGTAGCACCCGGCGAAGAACAACGGGATCGCGGTGCCGAGGAAGCCCCAGACGTACTGCCGCTCGCGCCGGACGAGCGCAGGCACGATGAACGCCCAGATCTGGTACAGCCAGACCGGGCTCGCGATGACGACGCCGATGGTGATCGCGATCTGCAGCTTCAGGTCGAACGCCCCGGTGATCATCGGGAAGTTCAGCTCGGCCGTGTGACCGCCGACCTTGGCGAGCTCGGTCACCGGTGCCCGGAGCGCGTCGAGCACCCACGGGGTGAGGAACCAGCCGCCTATCGCACCGACGACGATCGCCACGACTGCGCGGAAGAGACGGTTGCGCAGCTCGATGAGGTGCTGCCCGAGCGACATGCGGCCTTCGGCGTCGGTCTTCTGGCGCCCCTGCCGCTTCGCTCGCCCGCGCGCGGTCGTCGAAGCCATGTGCTCGATCTTACGGGGTCGGGACCGACAGTCCGCCGGGGGTCGGTGCGGCCGCGTGGCGGGTGGGCGGGTGGCGGCGGGGGCGGGTGGGTGGGTGGCGAGCGGGCGGGTGGGTGGGCGCGTGGGAGGCGAGCAGGTGGGTGGCGGGCGGGATCGGGTGTACCTGGCGGGAACGGGCGTACCGGGTCGGAAAATCGCACCAGGTACGCCCGGAACGACCAGGTACCCGAGGTCCACCGTGCGACATCGGACGTACCGAGCGACACCGGGCATACCTGGCGAGACCGGGCGTACCTGGCGAGATCGGGCGTACCTGGTCGGATGAACACACCAGGTACGCCCGGAACAACCAGGTACCCGAGGTCCACCGTGCGAGACCGGGCGTACCTGGCGAGACCGGGCGTACCTGGTCGGAAGATCGCACCAGGCACGCCCGGAACGACCAGCTACCCGAGCTTCACCGTGCGGGATCGGGCGTGCAGTGCGGGATCGGGCTTGCCGTGCCAGATCGGGCGTACCTGGCGAGACCGGGCATACCTGGTCGTAAGAACACACCAGGTACGCCCGGAACAACCAGGTACCCGAGGTCCACCGTGCGAGATCAGGCGTACCTGGTCGGAACGTGCAGCGCTCGGACGGGCCGTAGCGGCAGAGGTCAGCCGGCGGCGAGGGCCGCGGCCGCGAAGTCGCGCACGGCGTCACGGGCCGCCGGTGGATCGAGCACCACGGCACGACCGGGCAATCCGGCGACGAGCCGGACCACGCCGTCGAACCCGTGCGACGCCGCGAGCCGGATGCGCACACGACCGTCACCGTCGGGCGCGTCGGCGGTGTCGGACAGGAAGTCGGCGACCAGGGGCAGCGACGTCGAGTCGAGTTCCACCGTGACGATGACGTCGTCGGCGGCCTGCTGGAACAGCGTGTCCGGGATCACGACCTGATCGATGGTCTTCTCGGCCGCGCGGTCGTCGACCCGGGCCTCGGACATCCGGTCGAGCCGGAACGTCCGGAGCGCCTGCCGATCGAGGTCCCACGCGCGCAGGTACCAGTCGGTGTCGATGGACTCGACCCGGAGCGGGTCGACCCGTCGGGTGCCGCCCTGGGTGCGCGGTCCGGCGTACTCGAAGACCAGGCCGCGGCCGTCGGACATCGCCCGGCGGATGGTGGCGAGGGCGACGTCGTGCAGGTCCTGCCCGACAGCGACGGTCGACGCCGCTCCCCCGGCTCCGCGGGAGAGCTTGGCCATGAGGGCGCGGATGGCGTCACGGTCGGCGGCCTCGGGCAGCGCTGACAGGTACTGCAGACCAGCGATGAGCGCCGACGCCTCACGAGCCGACAGCCGCGGTGAGTCGTCGATCGCCACCAGGTTGGTCAGCACGATCATGTCGTTCTGGTCGAAGTCGTCCCACGCGATGTCGAACAGGTCGCCGTGCTGGTACTGCATCGTCTCGCCGGGAACCCCGGACACCGCGATGAGTTCGACGGCACGCCGGATGCGGGCCTCGGGCACACCGAAGTGCCGAGCGGCCTCGGCCACCGAGACCCGCTCGCGGTCGATCAGGTACGGCACCAGGGCGAGCAGGAACGCGAGCTTGTCCTGGGCCTGCAGGGGTTGGGCGTCAGCCACGAACGGGGTCCTCTCCGGGGGCTGCGGCAGGGTCGTCGTCGGTGTGGTCGCGCACGAGTGCACGGAGGCGCTCGTCGACCCGTGACCGCAGGTCGTCGGGCTCGAGCACCCGAACCTCGGGCCCGAAGGCGGCGAGTTCCTCGGCGAGGATCTGCGGGTCGACGTGGTGCAGCACGAGCGCGCCATCGGCGTCGGTCTCGGTGTCGCGGCGACGGGTCAGTCGGCGTTCGGCGTCGGAACCCGGCGTCACGGCGATGCGCGCGGTGCGCTCGGCCCAGATCCGCTCAAGCTCGGCGAGGGTGCGCTCCCCCGCGCCGACGGGAGCGGTGTGCTGCCCGACCTCGTACTGGGTGACCGGTCCGACGATGCGGGCCAGCAGGTAGTTCTTGTCCGAGTCCGTCGCGAACTCGTGGGCAGCGAGCATCCACCGGCCGCCGTGCTGCACCAGGGCGAGAGGAGCCACCTCGCGCCGACGGGCGTCGTGCTGCCCCGGCGTGATGTAGTCGAAGCGAACTGCGGCGCCGCGGTCGAGCGCGGAGCGGAGCGGCTCGAAGGAGGCGTCCCGGGCACGGAGCCGCGGGGCGTACGCGTCGACCCCGAGCTGCAGGGCGCCGTCGTCGTCCTCGGCGCCGGCCGAGCGGACCTTCAGCAGGCCACGGCGGGAGTCCGCGGACAGTGCGCCTTCGCGCCAGGCCATCGCGGCCAGGGACAGCAGCGCGGACTCGTCCGGGGTGAAGCGGACGTCGACGGGCAGGTCGTACTCACCCTTCGGGATCCGGTACCGGAGCGTCTGGTTGTTGCCCGCGGCACCCGGGGTCTCGATGGTCTCGAGGGGGATGCCGAGTTCGCGGACGTCGTCCTTGTCGCGTTCGAACTGGCGCTCGAGCGAGGCGTTGTCGCCACCGGTCGAGAACCGCTGCCGGTACCCCTGCACGTTGGCCAGGATCTCGGCCTTGGTCAGCCCGGACTCCGTCGAGAGCAGCGCGAGCACGAGGCTGAACAGCCGCTCCTCGGCGGGCACACGGGGCACACGGGTCGCTGGCACGAGCCGATCCTACGGCAGCGCGGGTGCACCGGAGTGCACCCGCGCCGCGGTCCGTGGACGGTCGGTCCGGGTCAGTTCGAGATCGCCCCGAGGACGTCGATCACGTACGCGTACGCGGTCCCCTGCTGGTTGACGATGGCCAGGACCTGGTCGCCGACGTGGTGCCCGACGATGGCGGTCCGGACACCCTCGTCGACCTGGCCCTTGGTGAGCGGGATGGCCTGCGCGCCGGAACCGTCGGTCCAGCTGGAGCCGGCGACGGACGGGTCGGCACCCCAGGTGACGGCGGTGTACTTGATGACCGCGGTGTCCTTCGCGGTGAGCTCGCGACCGTCGCCCTTGCGGAGCAGGTGCGTCTCGTTCGACTTCGGCGCGCTCCACGACGGGATCGTGATGCCGGGGGCGCCGGAGGGCGCGAGCACCACGGCCGGCATCTTGTCGCCGGCGAGCTGCGGGGTGCCGGTGGCACGGGCGTCGAACGCACGCTTGACGTCGATGACGGCGATCACGGCGTCCTCGGTCTTCTTCGACGAGGAGCTGCCAGCGGTGCCGCCGGTGCTGCTCAGCGCGCTCTTCGGCAGGGCCACCGCCAGGCGATCGCCGACCCGGGCGCACTGCAGCGAGGCGCCGAGGGCCCCGTAGTTGCTCGCACCGGCGGTGATCGGTGCCGTCTGGCCCGAGTAGCCGCTCGTCTGGGCGACCTGCCCCGTGGAGCCGTCGACCAGGGTGTACTCGACCAGGACGGGGGTGCCGTCGTCGATCGTGCGACCGGAACCCTGCTGCAGCACGGACACCTGGGTGCCCTTGGTGGTCAGGCCCTTCGGCACGTTGACCTTCGGCTCCGAGCCGAACTTGCCGGTGGCGGTCACCGCTTCGGACGCGGCGCCGGGAGCGGCACAGCTCGAGGGCGTGGTGCCGGCACCGTTCGAGGCGCAGGCGGTGAGGGACACCGCGAGACCGATGGTGACCAGGAGTGCGGGAATGGTGCGCACGGACCCTCTTTCCGTTCGATGCAGGACGGGCACGCCGTCAGCCTACCGTTCGTCCTCGACGGCCCCGGACGGAGCCGCAGCACCATCCGCCGCCGACGACGCCTCGGCCGCCGCGACCTTGCGCGCCTGCGCCGCCGACTGCCGGGCGACCTTGCGGAGCTTCTTGTCGCTCGTCGCCCGCTCGCCCACGGCACCGGGGGTCCAGGCCTCGATGTCCTCGTCCGAGAACTCCGCCTTGCCCGCGCGGCGCTTCAGATTCGGCAGCACGGTGCCGTCAGCCAGGCGTCGTGCCGTGATGAGGAACCCGGTGTGCCCGACCATGCGGTGGTCCGGGCGGACGGCGAGGCCCTCGACGTGCCAGGTGCGCACCAGGGTCTCGCTCGGCATCGGGTCGGTGAAGCGTCCGGTATCACGCAGGGCCTCAGCCGTGCGGGACAGCTGCGTGACGGTCGCGACGTAGCAGACGATGAGTCCGCCGGGCACGAGGGCGTCGGCTGCGGCGTCCACGCACTCCCACGGCGCGAGCATGTCGAGCACGACGCGGTCGACGCTCTGCGGCTCGGTCGCGTCGGGCAACGACTCGACGAGGTCACCGACCGTGACGGACCAGTTGTCCGGGACGGCCCCGAGGAAGGTGCCGACGTTGCCCTTCGCGATCGCCGCGAACTCCTCGCGGCGCTCGAACGACTGCAGCTGCCCGGTCGGGCCGATCGCGCGGAGCAGGAACAGCGACAGCGCCCCCGAGCCGACGCCGGCCTCGACCACGCGGGCCCCGGGGAAGACGTCCGCGAAGGCCACGATCTGCGCCGCGTCCTTCGGGTAGACGATCGCGGCGCCACGCGGCATCGACATCACGTAGTCGTTGAGCAGCGGGCGGAGTGCGAGGTACTCGTCACCGGTGCTCGCCCGGATGACCGAGCCGTCAGGCTGCCCGATGACGTCGTCGTGCCGGAGCACCCCGCGGTGCGTGTGGTACTCACCCGCGGTCTCGAGCGACAGCGTGGTGAGCTTGCCCTTCGGACCGGTCAGCTGCACGCGGTCGCCGGCCCGGAACGGGCCGCGCGGTGGCGTGTGCGGTGCGCCGCCCGCGGTGTGTGGGAGCGCTGCGGTCGGGTCCGCGGTCGGACTGGAGGCGCTGCTCGCGTCCGCCTCGTCGCGTGCGTCGTCGGTGTGGCTCATCGGGTGACCCCTTCGGTGTCCGCAGCGTGCGCCGGGTCCGGCACCGCGCCTCCAGTCCGTGCGGCCAGTGCCGGCGTCGTCAACTCGACCAGCCGGTCGACGTCGACCCCCGCCAGGGTGGTCAGGTGCACGTCGCCGCCGGCGATCTCGGACAGCGGGACGATGTGCTCGACGGCGACCGTGACGGCGCCGGAGGCGACGGCCGACGCGACGCCGGTGGCGGAGTCCTCGATCGCGACGCACGCGGTTGGCTCGACGCCGAGCTGCGCGGCGGCGGACAGGTACGCGTCCGGGAACGGCTTCGGGCGGTCGACGTCGTCGCCGGCCACGACGACGCGGAAGCCGCGCTCGCCCAGGGCCTCGGCGGCGACGAGTGCCATCTTGCGACGGGACATCGTGACCAGGGCGGTCGGGATGCCGCGGGCGTGGAGCTCCTCGACGAGCTCACGGGCACCCGGCCGCCACGGCAGTTCACCGGCGCGCAGGTGCTCCATGACGTAGTCGGTCATCCACTGGATGATCTCCTCGACCTCCATGTCGACGCCCTTGGCGCGCAGGAGCTCACCGGACCGCTCGAGGCCGGACCCGACCAGGGACAGGCCGTCCTCGTGGGTCCACTCGGCGCCGTAGCGGTTCGTCAGGTCGACCTGGGACCGCTGCCAGATCGGCTCGGTGTCGATGATCGTGCCGTCCATGTCCCACAGCACGGCTGCGGGCGGGACGAGGGCAGGAGGATGCGCGGTCACGGGCGACGAGTCTACCGGGGCCGTTCCGCTGGGCGCGGACGCGCGCGTGCGCCGACACCCCCTGGGCCTACAGTGGATGCCTGAATCGTGTCCGGCCGGGGGCATCGCTCCCGCCCCGCTCCGCTCCACCACCAGGAGGTCCGCTCCGTGCCACAGCACTCCCCCTTCAGCGACGGTCGCTTGCTCGTCGTCGCCTTCGAGGGCTGGAACGACGCCGGCGAGGCCGCGAGCGGTCTGGCGCGTCGCATCGTCGAGTCGCTCGGTCTCGACGAGTTGCGTGAGCTCGACGGTGAGCGGTACGTCGACTACCAGTTCAACCGGCCCACCGTCGGCACCGACGAGAACGGCGACCGCGGTGTGCAGTGGCCCCGGATCGTGCTGCACGGCCCCGGTGCCGAGGGCCGTCCGGTCATCGGCGCCACCGGCTCCCCCACCGACCGTGACGTCTTCGTCCTGGTCGGCCCGGAACCCTCGCGCACCTGGCGGGGCTTCTGCTCGGAGATCATCGACCTGGCGGACGTCTACTCGATCGACGCCGTCGTCTTCGTCGGTGCGATGCTCGCCGACGTCCCGCACACCCGGCCGATCTCGGTGTTCGTGTCGAGCGAGAACGCCGGTGTCCGCGCCGCCTTCGACGTCGACAAGTCGTCGTACGAGGGCCCGACGGGCATCCTCGGGGTCCTCGCCGACGCGATGGACAAGGCCGGGTTGACCACGCTCTCCCTGTGGGCGTCGGTGCCGCACTACGTGCACAACTCGCCCTCGCCCAAGGCCACGCTCTCGCTGCTCGACAAGATCGAGGAGCTCACGGACGTCACCGTGCCCCGTGGCTCGCTGCTCGACGACGCCACCGAGTGGGAAGAGGGCATCGACGCCCTCGCCGCCGACGACGAGGACATGGCGTCCTACATCGGGCAGCTCGAGCAGGCGCGCGACACCGTCGACTCCCCCGAGGCCTCGGGCGACGCCATCGCGCAGGAGTTCGAGCAGTACCTCCGTCGCCGTGAGCGCAAGGACGGCAAGGACGGCGGCACCGCCGGTGGCGAGGGGCCGTGGCGGCCCCAGCAGTAGCCGTCACCCGCTGACGGACAGGAGGCACGGTGTCAGCTGGCACCGTGCCTCCTGTCCGTGGGGGGCGTGCGGCGAGTGGTCGCGAAATGTCGGCTGCGGCCCGCGTCGGCGACAGTTCCTGACCCCTCGGCGGCGCGCACGCGACGTGTCGCGACCACACGGCGGACGGGAGGCGCGTGTCGGCCTCGCCACGGGCCTCCCGACCGGCGGCCGCGAACGGTCACGACACCCCGCTCACGTCCGGCGAGTGGTCGCGAACCGTCGGTTGCCGACCGCCTCGGCGGCGGTTCGTGACCCCTCGGCGGCACACACGCGACGTGTGGCGACCACTCGCCGCGCGGTCACGACACCCGCTCACGTCCGGCGAGTGGTCGCGAACTGTCGGCTGCGGCCCGCCCGGGCGACAGTTCCCGACCCCTCGGCGGGGCGCACGCGACGTGTCGCGACCACACAGCGGACGGGAGGCGCGGGGCAGGGCCGCCACGGGCCTCCCGTCCGGCGGCCGCGAACGGTCACGACACCCCGCTCACGTCCGGCGAGTGGTCGCGAACTGTCGGCTGCCGACCGCCCAGGCGACAGTTCCTGACCCCTCGGCGGCGCGCACGCGACCGTGTCGCGGCCCCCGTCAGGCCAGGCGGATGCCGAGCAGCGCGTCGATCAGGTCGAGGAGCTCCGGCGTGCACGCCGTGCCACCGGCGATCGCCGTGTCGACCGCGGCGACGGCACCGGGGGTGTTCAGGTCATCGGAGACCCGCGCGCGGATGCGTGCCGCGACGTCCGCCGCGTCGTCAGCGTGCCCGGCGGAGGCTCCCGAGGCCCAGGCGTCCCAGCCGGCGAGCCGGGTCTGGGCACTCGTCAGCTCGGTGTCGAACCACTCCCAGTCGTCGGAGTACTTGTGCGACAGCAGTGCGAGCCGGATGGCTCGGGGGTCGGCGCCGTCGTCGAGCAGCCCGCGCACGGTGACGAGGTTGCCGAGCGACTTCGAGATCTTCGTGCCCTGGTAGGCGATCATCCCGGTGTGCACGAACGCGTTCGCGAGGGGCTGGTGCGCGAGGGCAGCAGCGTGCCCGGCGCTCATCTCGTGGTGCGGGAAGACCAGGTCGCTCCCGCCGCCCTGCACGCTGATCGGCAGCCCGAGGCGGTCACCGGCGATGACGCTGCACTCGATGTGCCAGCCGGGGCGACCGGGGCCGATCTCGGTGTCCCAGGCCGGCTCGCCGTCACGCGCGGCGCGCCACAGCAGCGGGTCGAGCGGGTCGCGCTTGCCCGGACGATCCGGGTCGCCTCCGCGTTCGGCTGCGAGGGCGAGCATCGTCTCGCGGTCCAGGCCGCTCTCGTCACCGAGGGTCCATGCGTCGGTGGGGCGGTTCACGTCGAAGTACAGGTCGTCGCCCTCGGCGCCGTCGGTCGGGACCTCGTACGCGTAGCCGGACTCCTGCAGGAACGAGACCGCCTCGGCGACGCGCTCGACCTCGTCGGTGACGGCCACGAAGTCGTCCGGCGGCAGGATCCGGAGCGACTCCATGTCGCGACGGAACAGGTCGACCTGGGACGCAGCGAGTTCACGCCAGTCGACGCCGTCGCGGGCGGCACGCTCGAGCAACGGGTCGTCCACGTCGGTGACGTTCTGCGCGTACTCGACGTCGAGCCCCGCGTCACGCCAGGCACGGCCGAGCGTGTCGAACGCCAGGTACGTCGCCGCGTGGCCGAGGTGCGTGGCGTCGTACGGCGTGATGCCGCAGACGTACAGCGCAGCACGGTCCTCGTCGCGGGCGGGGTCCACCGGCTTGCCCGTTGCGGTGTCGTGGACGACCGGTCGGGGCGCGGCGCCGGGGACGTCGGGGACGGATGGGGCCTGCCAGGCCCTCACGGCTGGATCACTCCGAGCGACAACAACACGATGAGCACGATACCGAGTGCGATCCGGTAGACGACGAAGGGCATGAAGCTGCGCTTGCTGATGTAGTTCATGAACGCCGCGATCACGACGAACCCGACCACGAACGCGACGACGGTGGCGATGAGCGTGTCGGCGAGTCCGAACGGCGAGCCGTGGTCGCCGAGGCTCGTCGCGGCCTCGTAGAACCCGGACAGGAACACCGCCGGGATCGCCAGCAGGAACGCGAAGCGCGCGGCCGCCGGGCGGGTGTACCCGAGGGCGAGACCCATCGACACGGTCGCACCGGAACGGGACACACCGGGCACCAGGGCGAGCATCTGCGCCAGGCCGATGAGCAGACCACCACGGAACGTCATCTGCTCGATCCGGCGCTCCTTGCGGCCCACCCTGTCGAGCACCCCGAGCACGACACCGAACACGATGAGGACGATCGCGACGATCCAGAGGGACCGGAACGTGGTCTCGATCGAGTCCTTGAGCAGGAGCCCGGCGACCCCGATCGGGATCGTGCCGAGGATCACCAGCCAGCCGAGCCGGACGTCGGGGTCGTCCTTCGGCACGTCACGCTTGACCACCGACCGGAACCACCGCCCGATGATGCGGGTGATGTCCTTCCAGAAGTAGATGAGCACCGCGGTCTCGGTGCCGAGCTGCGTCACCGCGGTGAAGGCCGCGCCGGGGTCCTTCGCGTCGGGCAGGAAGAGCCCCACGATGCGCAGGTGCGCGCTGGAGGACACCGGCAGGAACTCGGTGAGCCCCTGGACGAAGCCGAGGAAGATCGCCTCGAGGATGTGCATCGCACGGGCCTTTCGGGGGGAGGTCGGTCAGGGCACCGCCACGACGGCGACCATGAACAATATCAGTACGTGGCGAGCAGGTCGCCCAGCACCCGCCGACCGAACGCCAGCGAGTCGAGCGGCACCCGCTCGTCGACGCCGTGGAACATCGCGGGGAAGTCGACACCGGCCGGCAGCTGCAGCGGCACGAACCCGTACCCCGCGATGCCGAGCGTCGAGAGCGCCTTGTTGTCGGTGCCGCCTGACAGCAGGTACGGCAGGACCGGCGCGCCCGGGTCGTGCCGGCCGAGGACGTCGCGGACGGCATCGACCAGCGGGCCGCCGAAGTCCTGCTCGAGGCCGATGTCGCGGAACGACATGACCACCTCGACGTCGGGTCCGGCGAGCTCCCGCACCCGCTCGAGCACGGTCTCCTCGTCACCCGGCAGGCAGCGGATGTCGACCAGGGCCTCGGCGGTGTCCGGGATCACGTTGTGCTTGTAGCCGGCGGTCAGCACCGTCGGGTTCGACGTGGTGTGCAGCGCGGCGTGGATGAACCGCGACGCCGAGCCGGTGGCCAGGGCGACCTCGTCCGGGCCGGTGACCGTCGGGTCGACCCCGAGGAACCGCGCCACCTCGGCCACCATCGCGTCCGTCGTGGCCGAGAGCCGGACGGGCCACTCCTCGCTGCCGATCCGGGCGACCGCCGCCGCGAGCTTCGTGACGGCGTTGTCGCGGATCACGTGCGAGCCGTGGGCAGCGGTGCCGCGCGCGATCAGCTTCACCCACATGAGCGCCTTCTCACCGGTCTGCAGCAGGTAGGCGCGACGGTCACCGAGCGTGATCGAGTACCCGCCGACCTCGCTGATCGCCGCCGACGCCCCCGCGAAGACCTCCGGGTGCTGGTCGACCACGTGGTGGGACCCCAGGACTCCCCCTGCCTCTTCGTCGGCGAAGTAGGCGATCACCAGGTCACGCTCCGGCGCACCGTGCTGTTCGATGACGTCCGCCAGCGACGTGAGCATCATCGCGTCCATGTTCTTCATGTCGACGGCGCCCCGCCCCCACAGCGAACCGTCCTTGACCACGCCACCGAACGGGTCCACCGACCAGTTCGCCGGATCCGCCGGCACCACGTCGAGGTGTCCGTGCACCACGAGCGCCGGCTTGTCACGGTTCCGACCCGGCACCCGCGCCACGACGCTCACCCGGTCCGGCTCGGACTCGAACAACTGCGGCTCGAGGCCCAGCGCGCGGAGCTTGTCCTCGACGTAGTGGGCTGCCTCCGTCTCACCACGGGACTTCCCCTCGCCCCAGTTCGTCGTGTCGATGCGGATGAGGTCGCGGGCGATCGCCGCGGTGGCCTCGAGCTCGGGCACGGACTGCGGCTCGGAGCGCTCCGGGTTCGTCATGGCTCCACGGTATCGGTCGGCACCGACCCCGTCGCCGGGACAGCGCGCGCAGGACTCGCCCGGGATGCGCGACCGTGTTCATCGCGCGTGCGGACCCGTGCTAGTGTCTTCTCTCGGCAGGAACGCCGGGTTCAACCCGGGAAACAGACACCAGACACCCTGTCCGGGTGGCGGAATTGGTAGACGCGCTAGCTTGAGGTGCTAGTGCCCGTATTAGGGCGTAGGGGTTCAAGTCCCCTCTCGGACACAGGAAATGCGTGCCCCCTGACCTTTCGGTCGGGGGGCATTTTCTGTTGTGTCTTCCCGGCGAGTGCCGCCATCGCTGCGCTCAGGGCGTCACCGCCTCGGGGGCGCCACCTCGCTGCGCTCAGGGCGACCACGTGCCACTTCGCTTCGCTCAGGGCGATCCACGGGCGCGCCACCTCGCTTCGCTTAGGACGTTCTCCGCGCAGCGTCGGTGCGCGCGGGTGGACGCGGGACGTGCGGACTGGAGGCGCGGGGCGGGGCCGCAGCGCGCCTCCAGGCCGGAACGTGCGCACGTCGGAGGCCGGTGCAGGGTTGCGCACTCCGTGTGACGGGACAAGGTCGCACCGAGTGGGCAACGCTGCACCATGGTGCAAGCCCGGCGGCTCGGCACCGCGCGCGGTCAGCGGGAGCGGCGCACCCGCCGCACCACCAGCACCACGGCGCCGAGCGCCGCCAGCCAGCCCCAGTTCGCGACCACCGGGTCGAGCACCTGGTGCCGCCAGTCCGACCGACTCGACCCCAGGCGCGACGCAACGGGGTGGTTCCCCCGCTCCGCCGCGACACCGGTCTCGCTGATCACCCGGTCCGGCCGACCCCGCACCGCATCGGTCACCCGGTGCGTCGCGACGTCCAGGCGGTCCCCCACGACGAGCAGCATCCAGTGCGCCAGGCGGCCCTCGCTGAACCGCCGGTAGGCGTACCGCCGGACGATCCCGGCGACGCCGTGCAGGGGCTGCGCGGTGCCGAACACCGGCGTCACGTGGGCGTGCTCGATCGAGCGCTCCCGGCCGTGCGCACCGTCCTGCTGCGGCGGGAGGTCCCAGTGGGCTCCGGTGGCCGAACCGGCCTCGCGCGAGAGCTTCGGGACGGACGGCCGGTCCGCCGGGTCGAGGTCGCTCCCCCACCCCGGGATGCGGGCACGGAGTTCCTCGGCCGACGGCACCCGTCGGGGTGGATCGGCGATGTACGGGGTGTGGTCGGACATGTCGGGCCTCCTCACGGCACGACGACGGTCTTGATGCAACCGTCGAGCTTGGACGAGAACAGGTGGTACCCCTCGGCGATGTGTTCGAGGGGGATGCGGTGCGTGATGATGTCGCTCGGCTTGAAGTGCCCGGCCCGGATGTGCTCGAGCAACCGCGGCCACTGGCGCTTCACGTGCGCCTGGTTCGTGTGGATCGTGACGCCCTTGTTCATCGCGTCCCCGAACTTCACCGCGCTCGGGATCGGCCCGTACGCACCGATCGCCGAGACCGTGCCGCCCTTGCGGACACCGTCGATCGCCCAGTTGAGCGCCGTCGGGGACCCGCCCTGCAGCTTCAGCTTCGAGGCGGTGACCTGCTGGGTGAAGTTGCCGTCCGCCTCGGCTCCGACGGCGTCGATCACACTGTCCGCACCCAGGAAGTCGGTCTGCTTCTTCATCTCGAGCACGACGTCGTCGACCTCGGCGAAGTTGATCGTCTCGGCGTGCGCGAAGCTCCGGGCCTTCTCGAGCCGGTACTCGAGCTGGTCGACGACGATCACCCGGCCGGCTCCCATGAACCACGCCGACGCCGCGGAGAACAGTCCGACCGGCCCGGCACCGAGCACCACGACGGTGTCGCCCTCGCGGATCGACGCGAGCTGCGCCCCGAAGTAGCCGGTGCTCAGTGCGTCCGTCATGAGGAGGGCGTCGTCATCGTCGAGCCAGTCCGGGATCACCTGCGGTCCGACGTCGGCGAACGGCACCCGCACGCGCTCCGCCTGCCCGCCGTCGTACCCGCCGGTGGTGTGCGAGTACCCGTAGATCCCGCCGACCGCGGTCGCGTTCGGGTTCACGTTGTGGCAGTTCGCGAAGAGTCCGCGGGCGCAGAACCAGCACGTGCCGCAGAAGATGTTGAACGGGACCATCACGCGGTCGCCGACCGACAGGGTCTCGACGGACGAGCCGATCTGCTCGACCACCCCGATGAACTCGTGGCCGAACGTGTGCCCGACCCGGGTGTCGGGCATCATGCCGTGGTACAGGTGCAGGTCCGACCCGCAGATCGCGGCCCGTTCCACCCGGACGATCGCGTCGTTCGGGTGCTCGATCCGGGGATCCGGTTTCTCCTCGACGCGGACCCGGTAGGGGCCGCGGTACGTCATGGCGCGCATGGACGCTCCTCTCGTTCGTCGCGTCCACGCTGGCGCGCGCCACGTTGGAACGGACCCAGGACCGCAGATGGCGGACAAGGGGTGGGCGTCCGCACAGACGGACGGGAGGCGCGGTGCCGACTGGCACCGCGCCTCCCGTCCGATCTTTGGGGGCGTCTAGCTCTTCGACGCCTCGACGAAGTTGCGTCGCGGGTCCGTCTCCTTGATCAGGGAGGTCGCGTCGCGACCCGACACCGCACCGGTGATCCAGCCGATGATGATGCGGGCCTTCCGGTTCAGGGTCGGCATCGCGTACACGTGGTACGCGCGGTGCGCGAGCCACGCGAGCAGGTTGGTCATCTTGATGCCCTTGATGTTCGCGGCACCCTTGCCGACACCGTACGACGCGACGGTGCCGATGGAGGGGTGGCGGTACTCCTCGAGCGGCTTGCCGGTGATGGTCGCGACGATGTTGTCGGCGGCGACCGCGGCCTGGCGCACGGCGTTCTGCGCGTTCGGCGGGTAGAACGCCGGCTGCTTGTCGGCGGTCAGGTCGGGCACCTGCGCGACGTCACCCAGGCCCCAGACGCCCTCGACGACCTGGTGGGTGTCCTCGGCCTCGACCTGGAGCTTCGCGTTCGCGGCGAGGTGGCCCTTCGGCCCGCGCGGCAGGTCGGAGGCGTCGAGGAGCGGGTTCGGCTTGACGCCCGCGGTCCAGACGAGCAGGCCGGTGGCGAACTCGTCGCCGTCGGAGAACTTGACGACACCGCCCTCGGCGCTCGGCATCGTGGTCTTCAGGCGGACGTCGATGCCGCGGGCGCGGAGCGACTCGAGCGTCCACTTGGACAGCTCGGGGCCGACCTCGGGCGCGACGCGGTCGAGGGCGTCGATGAGCACCCAGCGGGGCTGCTCACCGGCGAGCGACGGGTAGGTCTTGATGGCAGCCTGCGACACGTCGAAGAGCTCGCCGATCGCCTCGACGCCGGTGTAGCCACCGCCGACGAAGACGCTGGTCAGCAGACGGCGACGCTCGTCCTCGTCACGGGTGGCGGCGGCCTTCGCGATGTTGTCGAGGAGCTTGGCGCGCACGTAGGCGGCCTCTTCGACGCTCTTGAAGCCGACGCCGTACTCCTCGAGCCCGGGGGTCGGGAAGGTGCGGGTGACGGAACCAAGGGCGACGACGAGGTGGTCGTAGCCGAGAGTGCGGTCGTCGCCGCCAGCGGTCGCAATCGAGACGGTCTTGTCCGCCGAGGAGATCGCGGTGACCTTGCCCTGGATCACCCGGGTCTTGCGCAGTGCACGGCGCAGCTCGACGGTGACGTCCTTCGGCGCGATGTGTCCACCGGCGACCTCGGGCAGGAACGGCAGGTACGTGTAGTAGGTGTTCTGGTCCACGAGCGTGATGCGCATGGGCACCGTGGCCGCGTGCTTCTGGAGCTGCTTGACCGTGGTGTAGCCAGCGGAGCCGCCGCCGAGGACGAGGACGTGAGGGATCGAGTCTGCCATTCCTCCGGTCTACCGGACTTTGGCTTGGCGCGTCATGAGTTCCGCGGCCTGTCGCGGAGCCGCCACCACGCGGTCTCGGCCAGTTCGGGCCCCGTGAACACCCCGTGCGGGGTGCGGCGGGACTCGGTGAGCGAGAAGCGGCGCAGTCGGTAGCCGCCGCCGAAGCGGTCGATGATCGCCTCGGGGGACGCCTCGGGGTCGCGCTTGACGTACCAGGTGCGGTCGTCGACCGGCTCGATCACGCCGGGGTCACCGTCGTCCGCCGATGCGGGAGCGCAGGATGTCGATGCGCTTCTGGATCTGCTCGATGCTCGCCTGCGCCACCGCCGGGCCACCGCTGATCCGCCGGAGTTCGGCGTGGATCGATCCGTGCGGTTCGTTCGAGTGCCGGGACCAGATCGACACGAGCCGGGCGAGTTCGGTGCGCTGCTCCTTGATCGTCATGTACATCGGTCGGTCGGGCTCGGGCGGCTTCGGCATGCCGTCCTTGGCCGTGCGGCCCTTGGAGCGCTTCGCCTGCGTCGCCTGTCGCGCGCGCAGGAGGTCGCGCACCTGGTCGGGTTCAAGGAGCCCGGGGATGCCGATGAAGTCGAGCTCCTCGAGGGAACCGACCTCGCCGCCGGTGCCGAACTCACCGCCGTCGTAGAGGACGCGGTCGAAGGACGCCTGCGAGTCGAGTGCCTCGAACGGCTGGACCTCGAGCAGGCTCTCGGACGCGCGGTCTTCCTTGTTGGCCTCGGCGACCATCGCGTCTTCGGGGTTGTACATGCCGTCGTCGGCGTCCTTCGGGCGGTCGAGGGCGTGGTCGCGCTCGAGCTCGAGGGTGGCGGCGAGGGCCATCAGGCCGGGGACGCTCGGCAGGAAGACACTCGCGGTCTCACCGCGGCGGCGGGCACGCACGAAGCGGCCGATCACCTGGGCGAAGAACAGCGGCGTGCTCGCGCTCGTGGCGTAGACGCCGACGCAGAGCCGTGGGACGTCGACGCCCTCGGAGACCATGCGGACGGCCACCATCCAGCGCGAGGTGTCGTCGGCGAACGCGCTGATGCGGCTCGACCCGGCGGCTTCGTCGGACAGCACCACGGTGGGACGCTCCCCCGTGATCTGCTGCAGGATCCGGGCATAGGCGCGCGCCGTGGTGGTGTCGGTGGCGATGACCAGGCCGCCGGCGTCGGGCACACCACGGCGAACCTCGGTCAGGCGCTTGTCGGCGGCAGAGAGCACGGCCGGCATCCACTCGCCCTCGGGTGACAGCGCGGTCCGCCAGGCCTGAGCCGTGATGTCCTTCGTGACCTGCTCGCCCAGGGAAGCCGACATCTCGTCGCCCATCCGGGTCTTCCAGCGCATCTGTCCGGCGTACGCCATGAACAGCACCGGGCGGACGACGCCGTCCTTCAGCGCGCGACCGTAGCCGTAGTTGTAGTCGGAGATCGAGGTGCGGATGCCCTGCTCGTCGGGGGCGTACTGCACGAACGGGATCGGTGCGGTGTCGGACCGGAACGGGGTCCCCGACAGCGAGAGCCGGCGGGTGGCGCCGGAGAACGCCTCTCGGATGCCGTCGCCCCACGTCAGGGCGTCGCCACCGTGGTGGACCTCGTCGAGGACGACCAGGGTGCGGCCGCCCTCGGTGATGCGCTTGTGCACCTCGGGGTTCATGCCGACCTGGGCGTAGGTGATCGCGACGCCCTGGTAGTGCCGGCCGAACATGCCGTCGCCGTTCTTGAACATCGGGTCGATCCGGATGCCCACACGGTCGGCGGAGTCGGCCCACTGGCGCTTCAGGTGCTCGGTCGGGGCCACGACGACGATGCGGTCGACGGTGCCACGGGCGAGGAGCTCGGTCGCCAGCCGCAGCGCGAAGGTGGTCTTGCCGGCGCCGGGGGTCGCGGCCGTGAGGAAGTCGCGGGGTTCCTTCTCGAAGTACTTCGTGAGCGCTTCGATCTGCCAGGCGCGGAGCTTCGAGGCCGTGCCCCAGGCGGCCCGATCCGGGAACGCCGGCGACAGGTGCTGGACGGCCGAGTTGCCGGCCGCTTCGGCCAGGGCCGCGGCATCGGCTTCGGCACGGGCTGCGTCACCGTGCGCCTGGGTGCCGTCGTGCGCTTGGGTGCCGTCTTGCGTCGGCGACGATCCGCCTGCGCCGGACTGGTCGTCACCCGACTCCGCCCACAGCGTGGCGGGCTGCTGGTCTTCGTACTCCGCTGCGCTCACTGAACCCGATTCTACCGCCACCGTCAGTCCTGCCGAGCGTGCGGGACGCCGCCGTCAGCGGTCCGGCGGACCAGGGATGCCGGTCGCAGCACGCCGGCGCCGAAGCGTGCGGCGACCGCGTCGACCGTGGTCTCGGTCTCGCGCCACGGCGCGTCGTCGTCCCACAGGGCGTTGCTCGCGGCCGCGGGCACGAGGTTCTCGCCGCGCACCCCGATCAGCCGGATCTGGTTGCCCGGTCGGTGCAGCACGTCGTACAGCTCGACGGCTTCGCGGTGCAGGCGCTTCGCGACGTCGGTGGGCTCCGCCAGCGTGCGCGACCGGGTCAGGGTGGTGAAGTCGGTGTACCGGACCTTGAGCGCCACGGTCCGGGCCTGCACGTCGGCCTGGCGCAGGCGGACGGCCACCTTGTCGGCCAGGCGCAGGAGTTCGCGGGCGACGTCGTCGCGCTCCGTCAGGTCGCGGCCGAACGTGACCTCGTGCCCGATCGACTTCTCACCGACGCCGGTGTCGACCACGCGGGGGTCGCGGCCCCAGGAGAGGTCGTGCAGCCGCTGCCCACCGGCCGGGCCGAGTGCCGACACCAGTGACCCGAGCGGGGTGTTCGCCAAGTCGCCGACCGTGCGGATGCCCCGGCGTTCGAGCGTCTCCTGCGTCTTGCCGCCGACGCCCCAGAGCGCGGACACGGGCTGCGGGTGCAGGAACGCCACGGTGTCGGCGGCGGGCACCACGAGCAGGCCGTCCGGCTTCGACCGGCTGGAGGCGAGCTTCGCGACGAACTTCGTCGATGCCGCCCCGACGGAGCAGTGCAGACCGGTCTCGGCGAGGACCGTGCGGCGGATGGCCTGGCCGATCTGCCACGGGGTGCCGTACAGGCGGAGGGCGCCGGCGACGTCGAGGAACGCCTCGTCGATGCCGAGGCGCTCGACCCGCGGGGTGAACCGGTCGAAGATCGCCATCACCGCGGCGGACTTCGCACGGTACTTCTCGAAGTGGGGCTCGACGATGACGGCGTTCGGGCAGCGTCGCTTGGCGACGGCCATCGGCATCGCGGAGTTGACGCCGTAGCGACGGGCTTCGTAGGTTGCGGCGGTGACGACGGAGCGGTCGGAGTCGTGTCCGACGATGACCGGCAGCCCCACCAGGTCGGGGCGGTCGAGCAGTTCGACGGAGGCGAAGAAGGCGTCCATGTCGACGTGCAGCACGGTCGCCGAGACGTCGTCCACCGGTGCGTCGGAGACGAGGCGGTTCCGTCCGTCCTGCTTGCTCACACCGAGATGATGCCAGGCACCGCCGACATCGCCGTGCCCGGGCGTGCTCGCGGCCGCTCGGTGCGAGGTTCGTCCCGTCGTGCGGGGTTGCTCGCCCGCCGTCGCACCGTGCGCCCTTCGCGACTCGGTGCCGGGTTGGTTGCACGGTGCGGCGCCACAGGGCAGCACCGAGCGACCAAGCTCGCACCGGCCGACGGACTCCGCACCGTGCGCGGCCACGCCAACCTCGCAACAGGCACCAGGCACCAGGCAGCCAGGAGCACAGCGCTCAGCCGAGCGGGCCGAGCACCGACGCCGCGATCGTCCGCGCCGCGGAGTCCCGCGACGACGGGTGGTACTGCCCCGCCCGGACGTCACGCGCCAGCCGCGCCAGCTCGCTCGACGACCGGAAAGCCGAGCCGCCGACGACGCGCATGGCCTCGTCCACGACGTGCTGCGCGGTGTCCACGGCCCGGGCCTTCGTGCCGACGAGCAGCGGGAACCAGCGGGCTCCGAGGTCGTCGAGCTCGTCGACCGACCGCGCCAGCGAGTCGACCTGCAGCGTGATCGCGTCGACCGAACCGCGCAGGTCGGCGATCGCCCGGCGCACGTCGGGGTCCTGCGACCGCCGGGTGCCGTCGGCCGCGGTCCGCCCCGCCACGGCGGCCGCCGCGAGCGTGATCGCCCGCTCCGCGATCCCGGCGTACACCGACGCGATGAGGAGCTCGAACGACGCGAAGATCCCGAACACGAGCGGGTCCTGGTTCGGTCCGACCGGCAGCGACCGGACGATGCGGTCGGCGGGGACGTGCACGCCGAGCAGCTTCGTCGTGCGGCTCTGCGTCGCGCGCATCCCGAGCGTGTCCCAGTCGTCCAGGTGCTCGACGTCGCCGTCCGACCGCAGGACGAACCCGTGCACGAGCCGTGGCTCCGGCCCCGAGGTGTCCTTGCCGAAGACGCTCATGACGTCCCACGCCGGTGCGAGGGACGTGAAGACCTTCGTCCCGGTGAACCGGTAGCCGCCGTCGCCATCCGGCTCCGCGGTCGTCGACGAGTCGAACAGCACGGCGTCGTTGCCGGGTTCGCTCACCCCGAATGCGAGCAGGTGGTCGTCCGCAGCGTGGTCGGTGACGGCCTGGAGGAACGACTCGCCTCGCGCACGGACGGCGCGGGCCGCCTGCACCCACACCTGGTGCATGCCGAGGCCGAGTGCCGTCGCCGGTGCGGCCTGGGCGAGGGCGCGCTGCACCCGCGCGGTGGCGCGGAGGCCGAGGCCTGCCCCGCCCTGCTCGACGGGGACGCCGATCCGTAGGTAGCCGGCGGCGCGGAGCTCGTCGAGGTCCTCGGTGCAGAACGCGTTCGCGGCGTCGTAGCCCGGGGCGCGCTCGGCGATGCGGTCGAGCAGCTCGTCCGGCACCGACCAGCCGACGGCGTCCGTGTTGGCCTTCGTCATGCCACGAGACTAGGGTCCGGGACGTGTCAGATCGTCATCCTTGGACCAGGTACGTCGCGATCGGTGACTCGTTCACCGAGGGCATCGGGGACCCCGACCCCACCGTCCCGGGCGGCAACCGCGGCTGGGCGGACCGCGTCGCCGAGGTGCTCGCACACCAGACCGACGACTTCGCCTACGCGAACCTCGCGATCCGCGGGCGGTTGCTGCAGCAGATCATCGACGAGCAGGCCGAGGCCGCCGTCGCCCTGCACCCGGACCTCATCACGGTGTCCGCCGGCGGCAACGACATCATACGCCCCGGCTCGGACCCGGACGAGCTCGCCGAGCGCGTGGACCGGCTCGTCGCCGACCTGCGCCGCGACGGCGCCACCGTCGTCCTGTTCACCGGCCCGGACGTCGGGATGACCCCGGTGCTCGGCATGGTCCGTGGCAAGACGGCGATCTACAACGAGAACCTGCACGCCATCGCCCTGAAGCACGGTGCCCTGGTGGCGAACATGTGGGCACTCCGGGTGCTCCGGGACCCGCGGATGTGGGCCCCGGACCGCCTGCACCACTCCCCGATGGGTCACTCGACGATCGCCGCGGCGGTGCTCGACACCCTCGGCGTGCCGCACGGGCTCGAACCGTTCAACCCGGACCCGCTCGAGGCACGCCCGTGGCGCGAGGCCCGCGCCGAGGACCTCGGGTGGGCCCGGGAGTACCTGGTGCCGTGGGTGGTCCGGCGCATCAAGCACACCTCGTCCGGCGACGGGGTGTCGGCGAAGCGGCCCGAGCTGCAGATCGTCACCGAGCACCCCTCCGACACCCCGTAGCCAGACGCCCGTCCGAGTCCGCACGCCTCCCCGACCGCGCCCCACCACGGTCATCGCGCCCCGACTCCCCAGGGCGCGATGACGACACCGGGGCGCGAACCGGATCGTGCGCGCCGCGAACCGCGTCGTGCGCGCGGTGTGGTCGGCGCAGGTCAGTCCGCCGGGCGACGGAGCGTCATCGGACCGTCGTGCAGCGGCTCGGTCTTCCACTTCGCACCGAGCGTGCCCGCGTCGAGGTCGACGCGCAGGTGCAGCAGGTGCGGGGTCTCCAGGAAGCGGACCGCGACGAGCACGCTGCCCTCCGGCTCGGTGGCCGCACTCGCCGCGAGGGCGCCCTCGACGGCCCACCGTCCTTCGCCGAGCGGCACGGACTCCGACCGGCCGTCGTCGGTGATCGTCAGGCGGATCCCGTCCGCACCTCGGGCGAACGTGACGGCATCGAGGATCCCGCGGGGACGCAACCGGAGCTCGACGTCGGCGAGGTGCTCCGGAAGGCGACCACCCTGGACCGGAGGCAGTCCCAGGGAGGCGAGCCGGGCCTCCAGGGCGGATGCCGATGCCGCGTCGGACGCGCGGTCGACGGCGGGCAGCAGGTGTTCCCAGACCGCGTCGAGGACGGCCTGCATGTCGAGGCTCTGACCGGTCATCGCGAGGACGACGTCGTGCTCCGGCAGGACGATGCAGAACTGGCCGTAGGCGCCGTCGCCGCGGAAGCCGTGGCGGGCCATCCAGAACTGGAAGCCGTAACCCTGGGACCAGTCGGGGTTGGCCTCGTCCGGGTTGGCGACCTGCGTGCTGGTCGCCTGCTCGACCCAGTCGGCGTCGAGGATCCGCTCGCCGTTCCAGACGCCGCCCTGCAGGTACAGCTGGCCGAGCTTGGCGACCGCGTCGGTCGGCGCGTAGCACCCGCTGTAGCCGAGCTCCGCGCCGGTGTCGTCGCGGCGCCAGGCGAGGTCGTCGATGCCGAGCGGATCGAGCAGGTGCGGGCGGAGCCACGCGACGAGGGACCCGCCGGTCACCCGCCGGACGATCTCGGCGAGGGTGTACGTGCACGGCTGGTTGTAGGCGAAGACCGTGCCGGGCTCCTCGTCCGGCGGGAGCAGCAGGAACCCGCGCACCGTGTTCGTCGGGTCGAGGGCCTTGGCGCGGTCGATCGTCTCCTCGCGGTGGCCGCTCGCCATCGCGAGCAGGTGCCGGACGCGGATGCGGCGGCTGCGTTCGTCGGTGACGTCGGCGTCGAGCTCCGGGAAGTACGACAGCACGGTCGCGTCGAGGTCGATCAGGCCCGCCCGGACGGCGATGCCGACCCCGGCGGCGGTGAAGCTCTTGCTCAGCGAGTAGAGCAGGTGCACGCGGTCCGCGGCGTAGGGCTGCCACCAGCCCTCGGCCGCGACCTGGCCGTGCCGCAGCAGCATGATGCTGTGCGGCTCCACGCCGGGCGTGGACTCGAGGGCGTCGAGCAGGGCGGTCACACCACCGGGATCGATGCCGAGGGCGGCAGGGGTGGTCCGGGGGAACGTCGTCATCGTCGTCACCCGACCGACTCTACGGTCGGCGGCCGACGGGCGTCACGCCCCCTGGAACGGGTTCGTCCAGCGCCACCAGACGCCGGGGTCGTCGATCGTGCGTTCGAGCACGAGCGGCACCGTGACCGGGTCGTGGTCGGAGATGCGGAACCGCACCTGCCCGACCCGCTCGCCCTTCGTGCCGAAGGTCACCTGCTCGAGCTTCGCCTTCGCGGTGACGGTGGTCTTGCCCCACACGAGCACCTCGGCAGCCTTCGTCGTGACCGCGTCGGCCTCGTCCTGCCACGGGGTCGAGAAGGTGCCGAAGGTCTGCCCCTGGTGCGTGAGCGTCACCACCTGGAAGTTGTCCGCCACGGACCGCAGCAACCGCTGCACGTCGACGTCGAGGGAGTCGTGGTCGACACCGCCGAGCATCACGCCGACGACGGTGACGTCCCTGCCGCCGCGCTCGTACGTCGCCGCGAACAGCAGACAGGCGCCGGCTTCGTCGAGGGTGCCGGTCTTGATCCCCTCGATGCCGTCGAGCCCGAGGAGCTTGTTCGAGTTCTCGATCTCGCCGACCGTCGGGATCGTGACGTCCTGGGTACCGACGATGTCCTTCACGACCGGGTTCGCCAGCGCGAGCTGCCCGAGCTCGACCAGGTCCGTGGCGGTCGAGGTGTTGTCCGGGTCGAGGCCGGTCGGCTCGTGGATCGTGGTGTCGTCCAGGCCGTGTTCGTCGAGCCAGTCGTTCGCCGCGTGCTCGTAGGCGGCGATCGAGCCGAAGGCCCAGATGGCGAGTGCGCCGGCGTAGTTGTTCGCCGACTTCATGAGCATCACCTGGAACGTCTGGTGCTCGGTGAGCTTCAGGCCGGCGGGCATCGGGGCGACCTCGCCGTTCTGCGCCGCGTACTTGGCGTACAGGCTCTCCATCTGCTTCGTGAAGCGGATGGACGGGCCGGACTCCCCCGCGGCCATCGGCTTCTCGTCGAGCACCACGAGCGCCGTGACGACCTTCGTGATGCTCGCGATCGACCGGGGCTTCGTGTCACCGCTGGTGCGCAGGCTCTCCGGGAAGTCCGTGGCTTCGACCGCGGTCGCGCCGTACCCCGGGAAGCTCAGGGCCGGGACGGTCGTCTTCGGTGCCGAGTACGTGGTGGTGCTGGCGCTCGCTGGGCCGAACGGTACGACGGCCGCGGCCACGAGGTACCCGGCCACCAGGAGCAGGACGGCGACCACCGAGATCGTGATCGGCCTCCGGACGGCGGAGCGGGGGCGGCGGACGACTCGTGACACGGGACCCGAGCGTACCGGTCCGCTCCTAGGCCGAGGCTGCGACGGGCTGGTCGGGCTGGCGTTCCGGAGCAGGAGGCGGGGCCGCTGCGCCGCCGGCGTCGGTCGCGGCGACCGGGTCGGCCGAAGCGGCCGGGTCGGACGAGCCGGCCGAACCGGCCGAGCCCGTCGTCTCGGCCCGGGCGAAGGTCAGGCGGCGGGACAGGTAGGCGAACACCGGCCCGAGCGCGTTCATCAGCACGACCGACACCCAGGCAGCCCAGGCGTTCCCCGGGTCGAACCCGAAGCCGCCGAAGCAGGTCGCGAAGAACGAGGCGAACCCGAGGAACATGCCGGGGACGAGCCCGAACAGCTTCGTGCGACCGGTGTACATCAGGGCGCAGTTCACGACGAGGATGAGCAGCGCCAGGACGGTGTTCTGCGCCGCCTGCCCCTCGCCGAACAGCGTGCCGAACCGCTGGTCGAGCAGGACGATGACCAGGCCGAACGCCGACCCGATCGGCATCGCGGCCCACAGGCGCGTGGCGTTCCGCAGCGTCGGCTTGCTGCCGAGCAGGAACATCCCCGCCCAGCTGATGAAGATCGCCCAGGTCGGCAGGTGCAGGGCGTTGCCCCCGATGAACGCCGTGGCACCGGCCAGGACGGAGGCGACGATCTCGTGCGGGATCCGTTCACGCATGGCTGAGTTCCTTCGATCGGTTCGTGGTGCGGCTGGTGGTGAGGCGGGTGGTCCGGGTGGTCTCGGCGACGACCCGGCCGCGCTTGAGGACGAGGGCGCGGTCCGGCCGGTCGAGCAGGACGCCGTCCGGGTCGGTGGTGGAGAGCACCACGAGGTCGGCGGCGGCACCGGGCCGGATGCCGTGGGTGTCCGCGACGCCGACGACCTCGGCCGCCCCCGTGGTGGCCATGGCGAGCACCCGTCCCAGGTCGTCCGGGCCGGACAGGTGCCCGGTCTGCGCCAGGAGCAGCCCGACGTCGAGCAGGTCGGCGTTGCCGAACGGGGTGAAGGCGTTCCGGACGTTGTTCGACGCGTAGGCGCTCGTGACCCCGGCGTCCCAGAGTTCGCGGACCGGCACGACCCCGCGCCGCACGTCGTGGTCGTCGGACCGTCCCCCCAGGTGCAGGTCGGTCGCGGGGAGCGGCACGACGGCGACCCCGGCAGCTGCGAGACGGACGAACAACGCCCGGCGCTCGCCGCGGGGCAGGCTCGCGACCGAGGTCACGTGCCCGAGCGCCACCCGCCCCTGCAGCCCACGGGCGGTCACGCGGTCGGCGATGTGCCCGGCGAGGGCGTACCGCGGGTCGGAGGTGTCGTCGGCAAAGTCGGCGTGCAGGTCGGCCGGCACCCCGAACTCCTCGGCGAGGTCGAGGACGGTCTCGACGTGCTCGTGGCACGCGGCCAGGGTGTGCTCGTTGTACGTGCAGCCCCCGATGACGTCCGCCCCCGCGGCGAGCGCCTGACGGAGCAGCGCGAGGGTGCCCGGTGCCTTGGCGATGCCCTCCTGGGGGAACGCGACGATCTGCAGGTCGAGGGCGTCCCGGTACTCGTCGCGCAGGTCGAGCAGCACCTCGACGCCGGTGAGCCCGACGATCGGGTCGACGTCGGGGTGTGCGCGGACGAGCGTCGTGCCGTTCGTGATGGCCTGGTCGAGCAGGGTGCGGGCGCGGTCGCGGACGGTGGCGTGGGTGAAGCCGCGCTTGAGCTCCCCCGTGACGGCGATGGCGCCGGCGAGGGTGCCGTCGGGGTTCGGGCGTTCCCGGTCGAGCAGGGCCTTGTCGACGTGCAGGTGTGCCTCGATGAGCCCGGGGATGAGCACACGTCCGGCGCAGTCGACCACGCGAGCGGAACCAGCGGGAGCGGCGGCACCGGGCAGCGCGTCGGCCACGCTGACGATCACGCCGTCGGCGATGGTGACGTCGACGGATCGGCCGTCGGTCAGCCGTGCGTTGGTGAGGACCAGGTCCACGTCGAACCCCTCTTCCGGTCGGTGCGGGTGGGACGTGCTCCACCATTCGCCCGCCGTGTTTCGGGTTCCGACGCCGCGTGTGACGGCCGTGTAAAAGATGGTCGTACCAATGAACCAAGCAGACCAACCGGCCCTACGGTCGAGGGCATGCACCGTGGACGGACCCTGAGCGCGGCGACCGCCGCCCACCTCGGCACGCTCGTGCTCGACGACCTGCAGCCCGGCGACAAGCTGCCGCCGGAACGCACCCTCGCCGAGGACCTCGCCGTGTCCCGCACGACCATCCGCGAGGCGCTGCAGGAACTCGAGCGTCGTCGCCTGGTCTCCCGGACCCCTGGTCGTGGCACCGTCGTGCTGCCGCGGCCGGAGGAAGCGTCCGCCCTGCTCGACCACCACCGCGACGACCTGGACCACCGGGCCGAGCACGTCGCCGAGTTCCGGACCGTGGTGGAGCCGCAGGTCGCCGGACTCGCGGCGGCGCGGGCGGGCGAGGCCGACCTGCTCACCCTGGAGCGCATCCTCGCCGCCACCCACGCGGGCCTGAGCCCGGAGGAGTCGCTCGCCCAGGACGTCGCCTTCCACGTGCAGGTCGCCCGCACCTCGGGGAACCCCCTGCTCGTGTCCCTGTGCGAGCTCAGCAGCGGCTGGGTGCAGGACGTCCGTGCCCGCTCGCACAGCACCAGCGAGGGGCGCCGGTCGTCGTTCGAGTGGCACGAGCGGATCCTCGAGCGGATCCGGGAGCACGACGTCGCGGGCGCGACGCGGGCGATGGCCGACCACCTCGCCGACGTGGCCCACCTGGTCGAACGGAGGACGGACCGATGACCACCACACACCGCACCACTGCACACCAGACCACCGCCCCCGCGGTGGCGCCCCTGCAGCCCGGCACCGGACCCGTCCGCGGCGACCACTCCCTGCCCGTCGACCCGGAGACCGTCCTGTGGGGCCGGCTGCCGAGCGAGGCTGACACCCCGGCCCTGACGATCGGCCCCGGGGAGTCGGTCACGATCGACACCGTGAGCCACGAGGGGATCCTCCCCGACCAGGGCAGCGACCCCGTCGCCTGGTTCGGCGACCACGGCGTCGCTCCGGAGCACGTCCTCGCCGACGCCGTCGCGATCGCCCGCTCCGGTCACCGCGACCCCGCGTCGGACGGACCGCACGTGGTGTCCGGGCCGATCGCGGTGCGCGGTGCCCGTCCCGGTGACGTGCTGACGATGACGGTCCTCGAGACCCTGCCCCGCGTGCACTACGGCGTCGTGTCGAACCGGCACGGCCGCGGCGCCCTGCACGATGAGTTCCCGGTCGACGGCACGACGGTGAGCGTCTTCGCCGACGTCGTGGACACCGACCAGGGCCGGCGGGGCCGTATCCCGCTCACCGCCGCCGGAGACCGCTTCGCACACTTCCCCCTCGCCCCGTTCCTCGGGATCATGGGCGTCGCCACCCCCGGGGAGCGGCTGCACTCCGTCCCGCCCGGTCGCCACGGCGGCAACATCGACGTCAACCTGCTGCAGGCCGGGTCGCAGCTGCACCTGCCGGTGCTCGTCCCCGGCGCGCTCGCCCACGTCGGTGACCCGCACTTCGCCCAGGGCGACGGCGAGGTGGCACTCACCGCGATGGAGGCCTCGCTCCGCGCGACGATCCGCTTCGACCTGACCCCGGCCGCCGAGGCCGCCGCGCGCTTCGGGGACCTGGTCTGGCCCGTCGCCGAGACGCAGGAGTTCCTCGTGCCCACCGGCATGGACCCCGACCTCGACGAGGCCGTCCGGCAGTGCGTCCGGCACGCCGTCGCGATCCTCGGCTCGCGCTGGGGCATGGAACGCCACCTGGCGTACGCGTACCTGTCGGCCGCGACCGACTTCAACATCTCGCAGGTGGTGGACCTGGTCACCGGGGTCCACGCCCGCATCCGCAAGGCCGACTTCGAGGAGCCCGCCCGATGACCGCGCCGCACACGTCGACGGCACCCGACGGACTGCTCGAGGCGCTCGACGCCTACGAGGCCGCCTTGCTGGCGAACGACCTCGACGCCCTCGACGCCGCGTTCGTCGACTCCCCCGGCACGATGCGCGGCGACGACCGCGGCCTGCTCGTCGGGCACGACGCGATCAGCGCGTTCCGCGGGGCACGGGGCGGGGTCGCGACCCGGTCGCTGACGCACGTCGAGGTCCGCCCCCTGACCGAGGACCGCGCCCTCGTCGTGTCGGTGTCCCGGTTCGCCGCGGGTGGGCAGGGCCTCCAGACCCAGCTCTGGCGCCGCGACGGCGACAGCAGCGAACGCGAGACCAACGACGGCGACACCGGTGCCCGCCCCCGCTGGCGCATCGAGGCGGCCCACGTCACCGGCCGCCCGAAGGCCGTCGACACCACCGTCTGGCGGGCCGTCGGCGACCCGCTCGTCGCCCCCACCGCCTCCGGACCGCTCGACGGCCTGAGCGTCGCCGTGAAGGACCTCTACGCCGTCCCCGGCCAGCCGGTCGGCGCGGGCAACCCGACCCACCTGCGCGAGGCACCCGTCGAGACCGCGCCCGCCGCAGCGGTCGCCGCGCTCCTCGCCGCCGGCGCTTCGATCCGCGGGATCGCACGCACCGACGAGTTCGCCTACAACCTGACGGGCCGGAACACACACCACGGCACGCCGCCGAACAGCGCGGCTCCCACCCGACTGCCTGGAGGCTCGTCCAGCGGATCCGCATCGGCCGTCGGCCTCGGGACGGCCGAGATCGGGATCGGCACGGACACCGCGGGATCGGTGCGGGTCCCCGCCTCGTACCAGGGACTCTGGGGCCTCCGGACGACCCACGGCACGGTGTCCCGCGAGGGGCTGCTCCCGCTCGCGCCGTCGTTCGACACCGTCGGGTGGCTCACGCGGAGCCACGGTGTGCTGCTCGCCGCCCTCGACGCCACCGTGCCGCCGCCCGCGTCGGCAGGGGCTTCCGATGCGACCGTGCTCGTCGTCCCCGAGGAACTCGTCGCACTCGTCGAACCGGCCGTCGCCCGGTCCTTCACCGCCTTCGTCGAGACACTCGACGAACCCGTCGCGACCGTCCGGCTGCGCGACCTCGGCATCCCGGACCCCGCAGCACTGCAGGAGCAGATGCGGCTCGTCCAGGCCGCCGAGGCACTCGCCGCCCACGGCCCCTGGATCGACGCGCACCCCGGCGCACTGAGCCCCGTCGTCGGTGACCGGTTCCGGGCGGCACGCGCGAACGACCCCGACGCGACCGCCGACGCCGTCGGACGCCTCGACGAGGTCCGTACGAGGATCCGCCGTGCCCTCGCCGGTCGGACCCTGCTGTTCCCGACCGTGCCCGGACCCGCACCCCTGCTCGACGCGGACACCGATGCGCTCGAGCGCACCCGGACCGCCACCACGGCGATGACCGCGCTCGCGAGCGTCGGCGGCCTGCCCGCGGTGAGTGCACCGGCGCTGACCGTGGACGGCGCGCCCGTCGGCGTCTGCCTGGTGGGCGGGCCGGCCACCGACCGTGCCCTGGTGATCCGTGCCGGGCGCATGCTGCCGGACCAGGCCGCCCCGGGCCTCCCGACCGTCTCGGTGGTGCGCTAGGAGGCGAGCCGCCGGGCGTGGGTGACCGCCCACAGACCGACGGCGCTCGCCGCGGCCACGTTGAGCGAGTCGACGCCGTGCGCCATCGGGATCCGGACCGTCGTGTCGGCCGAGGCGATCGCGGCCGGCGTCAG
Organism: Curtobacterium sp. MMLR14_002; assembly: GCF_001864975.1. Taxonomy (NCBI): domain Bacteria; kingdom Bacillati; phylum Actinomycetota; class Actinomycetes; order Micrococcales; family Microbacteriaceae; genus Curtobacterium; species Curtobacterium sp. MMLR14_002. The sequence continues at coordinate 129,717 of NZ_MJGT01000001.1, read as the reverse complement.
CCCCTGCCCCTCGGTGCCCATCACGAGCGCGACCTTGTCGGGCAGGTCCGCCACGAAGGCGTCGAGGTCGACCGACTCGTCGGTCAGCGCCATCGCGGCCAGGTGGAAGCCCTGCGCGCGGAGTTCCTCACCAGCCGCGGGCCAATCGCCGATGCGGGTCCACGGCACCTGCAGGACCGTGCCCATGCTCACCCGGACGCTCCGGCGGTACAGCGGGTCGGCACACCGCGGGCTGACGAGCACCGCGTCGGCGCCGAGGCCGGCGACGCTGCGGAACACCGCGCCGACGTTCGTGTGGTCGACGATGTCCTCGAGCACGACGACGACCTTCGCGTCCCGCACCACGTCGGCGACACTCGGCAGCTCGGGACGCTGCATCGCGGCGATCGCACCGCGGTGCATCCGGAAGCCGGTGAGCTCCTCGAGCAGGGCGTCCGCGCCGACGAAGACCGGCCCGTCGTGCTCCGCGACCAGGGGCAGGACGCTGTCGAGCCACTTCTCCTGCACCAGGATGCTCCGCGGCACGTGCCCGGCGCGGACCGCACGCTCGATGACCGTGTTCGACTCGGCGATGTACAGGCCGCCCTCGGGCTCCGAGACCCGGCGGAGTGCCACGTCGGTCAGACGGGCGAAGTCGTCGAGGCGGGGATCGTCGAGGGAGTCGATGCGGACGGGGTGCACGGGGCTCGTTTCGGTGTGGTGGGGAGGCGGCGCGTGGGTTCGGCGGGCCGGGGCCGACGGGCCTGGGCCGGCGCGGGTCCGACGGGCCTGGGCCGGCGCGGGTCCGGGCTGCCGACGGGCTGCTCCGGGCTGCCGCCGGGCGGGTCCGCCGAGGATGCGCTCCGCCTGGGAAGCGACCGGGACGGTCGGGTGTTGAGGGTACCGTGAACAGGGTGCTGGATGATGCTGCGTCGACGACCGGACCGACCACCGGGGCGGCCGCCGGGTCGGTGACCGCCGACGACCTGGACCGCGTCGTCGAGGTGCTCGGCGGCAAGCGGATCGCCGTGCTCTCCGGTGCCGGTCTGAGCACCGACTCCGGCATCCCCGACTACCGCGGTGCCGGGCGGGTGGTGCGCAAGCCCATGACGTTCCAGGAGTTCCTGGCCGACCCCGCGAAGCGCCAGCGCTACTGGGCCGGATCCCACCTGGGCTGGCGGAGCTTCGCGGCCGCCGTGCCGAACGACGGACACCGGGCGCTCGCCGCACTCGAGGACGCCGGGATCGTCGCCGGGGTCATCACGCAGAACGTCGACGGCCTGCACCTGCGCGCCGGCTCCCGCCGCGTCGTCGAGATCCACGGCTCGATGGACCGCGCCGTGTGCCTGCGCTGCGGGCAGGTGTTCTCCCGCTCCGACCTCGCCGCCACCATCGACCGCGAGAACCCCTGGATCGACGAGCCCGGGTCCGTGCAGCTGCAGCCGGACGGTGACGTCGAGATCACCGACGTCGAACGGTTCGTCGTGCCCGCGTGCACCGTGTGCGGCGGCGACCTGAAGCCGGACGTCGTCTTCTTCGGCGAGTTCGTGCCGGCCGAGAAGTTCCGCGAGGCCGTGTCGATCGTCGCCGACGCCGACGCACTCCTCGTCGTCGGTTCGTCCCTCACCGTGAACTCGGGCGTGCGGCTGGTCGACCACGCTGCGCGCCGCAAGAACCCCGTGGTCATCGTGAACCGCGGCGAGACCCGCAGTGACCGTCGGGCGGCCGTCAAGCTCGACGCCGGCACCACCGAGACGCTCGTGCACCTGGCGGAGCGGCTCAGCGCGGCGGCGTCGACCGACTAGCGGGTCGCGGCGGGCTGGACCCGCGCGGGCGCTGCCTGCACCCGCGCGGGCGCTGCCGCCGGACGGGCTTGCCGGGCGCGTCTGCGAAGATCGACGGGTGACGACCCTCCTGTACCTCGTCCGGCACGGCGAGACCGACTGGAACGCGCAACGCCGCATCCAGGGCTCGACCGACATCCCGCTCAACGACACCGGACGACGGCAGGCCGCCGAGGCCGCCGAGCTCCTGACCCGCCGGCCGTTCGACGCGGTCGTCGCCTCCCCGCTGTCCCGTGCGGCCGAGACGGGCGCGATCATCGCCGACCGCCTGGGCCTCGACGCACCGACGACGTACCCGGGCCTGGCCGAGCGCTCCTACGGCGAGGCCGAGGGCCTGACCGACGACGAGGTGTCGGCACGGTACCCGCACGACGACATCCCCGGTCGGGAGTCCCGCTCCGCGCTGCTCGCCCGCGTCACCGAGACCCTCGGTGAGATCGCGGTCCGGTTCGATGCCGGCGTCGTCGTGGTCGCGACCCACGGCGCGGTGATCCGCAGTGTCGTGAACGCCGCCGCCCCCGGCACGGCCGACCGCCGCAACACCCCGATCCGCAACGGGTCCATCCACTCGTTCCGGTGGGACCCCGAGCGCTTCCACGCCGAACTCGTCCGGTTCGACGACCCGATCGACGACGTGTCCGACACCACCGGAGGGTCCGCGTTCGAGTACCAGAACCCCTTGGAGCGCCGGGGCTGACCGGGGACTAGGCTCCGACGCACCCGCACACCGGGGTGAGGGGAGCCACATGTCCGACGACGGAACCAGCCGACACGGCCAGCATGCCCTCGACCAGCAGGCCGACGACCTCGACCAAGTGTTCGGTCCCGAGACGGCGAGCGTCCCCACCCGCACCCGGGCCCGCACGTGGTTCATCATCGGCGGCAGCACCCTCGCGGTGGTCGCGGTCATCGCCGTGGTGCTCGGGTCGATCATCGGGAGCGTCCAGAACGGCATCGGCGGGGTCTTCCCACGGCCGGACGTGGCGCTCGACCGGTTCGACACGCGCGTGCGTGCGCTGCCCGGCGTCACCGACGTGCGGCACCATGCCCCGTCGAAGACGGCGTTCGCGAGCTACGACGCCATCGCCTCGGTCCGGGCGGACCCGGCGCTCGACCCCGCTGCCCGGCGTGACCTGGTCGCCGCCATCAGCCGCGCAGCCGACGAGTCCGGTGGCAACGGTGTCCGCGTCGTCGTGGTCGCCGACCTCGGCAACCTGGAGATCGGCGTCACCGGTGCCGGTGGGGTCGCGGCGAAGCGCCTGGCACTGGCGAACACGCTCGACCACATCGGCGGTGTGACGGAGGTCCGTTGCTCGTGGGAGCGCGGCGGCGACCCGTCCGACGCCGCACGCGACCAGTCGATCGTCGTGCGGACCCCGGGTCGGGGCGCCGCGGTGCCGCCGATCGTGTCGCGGGTCACCGAGGAGACGCAGAAGGTGTTCCCCGGGGCGGACGTGCAGGTCATCGCGCCGGAGTGACGGTGTGGTGGTCGCGCGGGGTGGCGCGGCGGTGGCGCGTCCGACGTGGGACGACACGGTCGACGTCGTACGACATCGACATCGTCGTTCCGCATCTCCGCGAACCGCAAGCGCCGGCGCCCGCGCCCGCACCAGCCCTCAGCCCCGCCGGTCCCCCACGGCCCGCTCGACGGCCCGGACGACCTGCTCCGCCGAGTCCTGCCACCGGAACCGACCGGCACGCTCGATCGACTGCCGCGAGGCCTCGTCCCACCGTTCCTCGACCCGCCGGACGGCCGCGGCAAGGGCGGACGGCGACGCCGGGTCGAAGTACTCCGCAGCCGAGCCGCCGATCTCCCGGAAGATCGGGATGTCGCTGACGACGACCGGGGTCCCGACGCCCATTGCCTCGACGAGCGGGATGCCGAACCCCTCGTCGTACGACGCGGTCGCCAGCGCGGTGGCCGAACGGAGCACGGACAGGTACTCCTCGTCCGTGGCGCCGTCGTGGAACACGATCGTCCCCGTGGGAGCCAGCGCCTCGAGCCGTGCACGGTCGGCGTCGGACACCCGCGACATGCAGTGCAGCGTCCAGTCCGCCCCCAGGAGCGGCAGCGCCGCCGCCAGGGTCTCGACGTTCTTGTACGGCATGAACGAGCCCATGTAGACGAGCGAGCGTCCACGTGGCGCTCCGGCCACCCGCGGTGTCGCCGGGTCGGCCGCGTTGTAGGCGACCGTCACGGGTCGCTTCGTCAGCCGGTGCTCGGCGATCAGCCCGGCGGTCGTCTCCGACACCGTCACCACCCCGTCGGCGCCGTTCAGCAGGAACCGCTGCGGCGCCCAGGACAGGTGGAACGCCCGCCAGCCGAGCCGCAGCGGCCACGAGAACTCCCGCGGGGGCGTGCGGTTGCGGTAGTAGATCAGGTCGTGCAGCGTCAGGACGAGCGCGTACCGGCGCCCCCGCGACCCCATCGTCTGCATGGGCGAGAACACCGCGTCGAGCCCGAGCCGGTTGACGCGCCGGGCGACGAGCGGCTCCCCCGCGTCCGTCGGCGCGGGCAGCAGCTCCCACGGCAGGTCCCTCGGCAGCGACTCGAGCTGGCGGTCGTCGCTGACGAGCAGCACGTAGTCATGGCGGTCCGGCAGGTGCGCGACGACCCCCGCGGTGAACCGGCTGATGCCGTCGTGCCGACCGATCCGCACGTACCGGCAGTCGATGCCGATGCGCAGGCGCGTCACGACGCGTCCGCCGTCCGGGAGGCCCGCCCCGCCCCCGACGGTCGGCTGTCCGTCGCCGCCGCGCCGCGTCCAGTGCGTCCCTGGCGTCCGGCACGCCCGGTCGTGTCCGCCATCCGGCGGAGCACCGCCGCCGCGGCCGGAGCCGGCGTCTCGTAGTGCACCAGGTGGCCGACTCCCGGGATCACGACGAGCTCGGCGTCCCGCAGACGCTCGGCGAGCGCGCGCTGTTCGGGGACGGCGGTGATGTCGTCGTGCTCGGCCGCGACGAGCAGCACGGGCACCGTGATCCGGTCGGCGTACTCGGAGACGTCGTGGGTGACCGAGGTGCGGAACGCCTCGAGCACGCTCGTGCGGTTCGCGAAGGCCGAGAAGTAGCGGTCGTGCTGGTCGTGCACCCATCGGCGGACGGCGGGGTCGTGCGACTTCAGCATCGCGATGCTCATCGCCCGGACGATCGCGCCGTTCCGCAGGATCCCGAGCCCGATCGGCTTCGGCAGCACCGCACCGGCGCGGTAGTACCCGATCGCGATCGCGGTCCCCACGGCACGCGGTCCCTGCAGTGCCGGGGCCGCGATGGGGTTGACGAGGACGAGCAACCGGGTGTCGAGCCCGGCGGCGACGGTGGCCGACACCACGATCGACCCGAACGAGTGCCCGAGCACCACGGTGTCGCGGCCGAGCCCGAGCGCGGCGTGGAACCCCGTCAGCCAGGCCACGTACGCGTCGATGTCCGACACCGGCAGCGGGTCGGACACGCCGAAACCGGGCAGGTCGGGCACGATCACACGGACACCTTCGAGGTGCGCGGCGATGGTCTCGAGCCCGTGGTGGTCCCCGCGGAACCCGTGCACGGCGAGCACGGTGCGATCCGCATCCTCGGGCCCGTAGACCCAGTAGTGCGTGGTCCGGCCGTCGACCTGGACGGCCCGGTGCACGACCGGGGTGGCGGCCATCAACGACTGGTACGGGGAGAGCACGGGCGGTTGCATCCGCGCCAGTCTAGGGAGCGAACCGCACGAAACCCCGGACACCCGCAGCATCTCGCGCCTATCGTGTCCGGGGCGGGCCGTCGACCGGTCCGTCGATGACGACGAGGAGCACGGTGACCTTCACAGCCCCGATCCAGCTGCCCGGCCTGACGCTCGACCCGCAGTGGTACAAGCGCTCGGTCTTCTACGAGTGCATGATCCGGTCGTTCGTCGACTCCAACGGAGACGGCATCGGCGACATCCAGGGCGTGATCGGCAAGCTCGACTACCTGCAGTGGCTCGGCGTGGACGCCCTGTGGCTCCCGCCGTTCTTCCAGTCGCCGATGCGCGACGGCGGGTACGACATCGCCGACTACCGGGCGATCCTGCCGGAGTTCGGCACGCTCGACGACTTCCGCGAGCTCGTGACGAAGTCGCACGAGCGGAACATGCGCATCGTGATCGACATGGTGATCAACCACACCAGCGACCAGCACGAGTGGTTCCAGCAGTCCCGCGAGGACCCGGACGGCCCCTACGGCGACTTCTACGTCTGGCGGGACACGGACGAGGACTACTCCAACATCCGCATCATCTTCGTCGACACCGAGGAGTCCAACTGGACCTTCGACCCGGTCCGACGCCAGTTCTTCTTCCACCGCTTCTTCTCGCACCAGCCGGACCTGAACTTCGAGAACCCCGCGGTCATCGAGGCGATCTACGACGTCGTCCGGCACTGGCTCGACATGGGCGTCGACGGGCTCCGGCTCGACGCGATCCCGTACCTGTTCGAGTCGGAGGAGGGCAACGGCGAGGGCGAGCCGGAGACCCACGAGTTCATCAAGAAGCTCCGCGCGATGGTCGACGACGAGTACCCCGGCCGTGTGCTCCTGGCCGAGGCCAACCAGTGGCCGCGCGAGACGGCGGCGTTCTTCGGCACCGACGAGGAGCCCGAGTGCCACATGGCGTTCGACTTCCCGGTGATGCCGCGCATCTTCTACTCGCTCCGGGCACAGCACGCCGCCGAGCTCAAGGCGATCCTGTCCGAGACCCTCGACGTGCCGGCCAGCGCGGCGTGGGGCGTCTTCCTCCGCAACCACGACGAGCTCACGCTCGAGATGGTGAGCGAGGAGTACCGGCAGGCGATGTACGGCTGGTACGGCTACGACCCGCGGATGCGCTCGAACATCGGGATCCGCCGACGCCTCGCTCCCCTGCTCGACAACTCGCGCGCCGAGCTCGAGCTCATCCACGCGCTGCTGTTCTCGCTGCCCGGTTCGCCGTTCCTGTACTACGGCGACGAGATCGGGATGGGTGACAACATCTGGCTGCCGGACCGTGACTCCTCGCGCACGCCGATGCAGTGGACGCCGGACCGCAACGCCGGCTTCTCCACCGCTGACCCGGGCAAGCTCTACCTACCCGTCGTCCAGTCGCTCGTGTACAACTACGCGCAGGTCAACGTCGAGGCGCAGCTCGCCCAGTCGCGCTCGCTGCTGCACTGGGTCCGGAACGTCATCCACACGCGCAAGGCCCACCCGGTGTTCGGCCTCGGCTCCCTGCACGTGCAGGAGACCTCGAACGACTCGGTGCTCGCCTTCGTCCGCTCGTGGGAGGGCTCCGGCCAGCAGTTCGGGCCGTCCGCCGAGGACGTCCTGTGCGTGTTCTCGTTCGCGACGAACCCGACCTCGGTCACGATCTCCGCGCCGGAGTTCGCGGGACGCCCGCTCTACGACCTGTTCGGCGGCAGCTCGTTCCCGTCGTTCGACGAGGACGGCACCGTCACGCTCACCATGGGCACGCAGTCGTTCTACTGGCTGCACGTCGGCGCGCCGACCCGGTAGTCGGGGGTGTCGGTGCGTCCCGTTAGCCTGACCGCGTGACGTTCCCCACAGCACAGCTCGACGCGCCCGCTCCGTCCCAGGACCTCACGGGTCGGCCCTGGTGGCACGCGCTGGGCGTCTTCGACCTCGAGACCACCGGGGTCGACGTCGAGACGGCCCGCATCGTCACCGCCCACGTCGGGCTCATCGACATGACCGGGGCCTCCATCGTCGAGGGTGCCTGGATCGCGGACCCCGGTGTCCCGATCCCGGAGGGCGCCGCCGCCGTGCACGGCTACACCACCGAGCGTGCCCAGGCCGAGGGACGCCCTGCGGCCGAGGTCGTCGCCGAGATCATCGCCGCGATCGAGGCCGTGTTCGCCCGGGGCATCCCCTTGGTGATCTACAACGCCCCGTACGACCTCACCGTCCTCGACCGCGAAGCGAAGCGGCACGGGTTCGCCTCCCCCGTCATCGGCAACATCGTCGACCCGCTGGTGATCGACAAGGCGCTCGACACCTTCCGCAAGGGCAAGCGCACGCTCGAGGCCGCGTCCGAGCTCTACGGCGTCACGCTCGACGACGCCCACGACGCCGGTGCCGACGCGATCGCTGCCGGGCGTGTCGCCCAGGCCATCGCGGGCAAGTACCCGGACGAGCTCGGCATCTCCGCCGAGGAACTCCACCGCAAGCAGGTCGGCTGGTGCGCCGAGCAGGCCACCTCGTTCCAGGACTACATGCGCAAGAAGCGCGATCCGACGTTCACCGCCGACGGCCGCTGGCCCCACCGCAACGGCGCCTGACCCCGCACTGCCCCTCGCAGAGCACCGGTGTTCGCGCGCCGAACACCCGCAGACCGCGGTGTGACGCGCAAACACCGGTGTCCCGTGTCCCTGGGTCAGCGGCAGCCGTGGACACCGCACAACGCGAACGGGCGGCCCTCCCGGAGGAGGACCGCCCGTGGGCGTTGCGTGGGGGCTGCTTACTTGCTGAAGCCCTTGAAGCGCTGGTTGAACTTCTCGACGCGACCGGCCGAGTCGAGGATGCGCTGCTTGCCCGTGTAGAACGGGTGCGAAGCGGACGAGATCTCGACGTCGATGACCGGGTAGGTCGCACCGTCGAGCTCGATGGTCTTGTCGCTGTTCGCGGTCGAACGCGTCAGGAACGTCTCACCGGAGGCCAGGTCGCGGAAGACGATGGCGCGGTACTCGGGGTGGGTGTCGGTCTTCATGGAGATTCCTCGATAGCGGTGATGGGATTGCGCGAACTGCGCGGGAAGTCGTCGGCTTGCGCCAGCTGTCCACGATACCAGAGAGACGGCGGGATCGCAGCGCTACGCGGCGCGTGCCGTGTAGCGACCGGCGTCCTTGGTGACCGAGAGGTCGATGCCGAACGCCTCGGTCAGGGTCTGGTCCGTCAGGACCTCGTCGATGGGGCCTGCGGCCTGCACGTGGCCGTCGGCGAGGACGAGCGCGTGGGTGAAGCCGGCCGGGATCTCCTCGACGTGGTGGGTCACGATGACGATGGCCGGCGAGTCGGCGCTCTGGGCGTAGCCGCCGAGGGTGCGGACGAGGCTCTCACGGGCACCGAGGTCGAGCGACGCGGCCGGTTCGTCGAGGAACAGGATCTCCGGGTCGGTCATCACGGCACGGGCGATCTGCACGCGCTTCTGCTCGCCGTCGCTCAGGTCGCCGAACGTGCGGTCGGTGAAGGACCCCAGGCCCCACTCCTCGAGCACGCGCTGCGCGCGGCGGACGTCGAGCTCCTCGTACTCCTCGTTCCAGCGGCCCGTCACCGAGTACGCCGCGGTGAGCACGACGTCGATGACCTTCTCGGTTACCGGGATGCGACGGGCCAGCGCGGTCGACGCGAAGCCGATGCGCGGGCGGAGCTCGAACAGGTCGGCACCGCCGAGTTCGGTCCCGAGCACCTCGACGTCGCCCGAGGTCGGGAACGTCTGGGCACCGGCGACCTGCAGCAGCGTCGTCTTGCCGGCGCCGTTCGCGCCGAGCACGACCCAGCGTTCGTCGTCCTGCACCTCCCACGAGATCGCGTCGAGGATGGTGGCCCCGTTGCGGACCACGGAGACGTCTGACAAGCGCACGACCGAGGGCATGCGACCAGCCTACGGGTTCTGGCCGAGCACCCGGTCGTAGACCTGCCGTGTCCTGGTGGCGATCGCGTCCCAGGTGAACTCGGTCTCGACACGGAGCCGTCCGGCGCGTCCCATGAGCTTCGCCAGCCCCTCGTCGGCGAGCACCTCGGTGAGGGTCGCGGCGAGGTCGGCCACGAAGCGGTCGGGGTCGGTCGGGGTCCCGGTGCCGTCCTGCACCTGGTCGATCGGGACGATGCGACCGGTGAGCCCGTCGGCGACGACCTCGGGGATGCCCCCGGTGCCGGTGCCGACGACCGGGATGCCGCACGCCATGGCCTCGAGGTTCACGATGCCGAGCGGCTCGTAGACCGACGGGCACACGAACACGGTGCCCGAGGACAGCACGTTCACGATCTCCTCGTGCGCGAGCATCCGGTCGATCCAGACGACGCCTTCACGTTCCGCGCGGAGGCCCTCGACGAGCTCGGTGACCTCGGCCAGGATCTCGGGGGTGTCCGGCGCGCCGGCGCACAGCACGATCTGCACGTCCGACGGCAGCGACGCCACGGCGCGGAGCAGGTACGGCAGGCCCTTCTGGCGGGTGATGCGTCCGACGAACACGACGCTCGGGCGCGTCGGGTCGATGCCGAGGGCGCGCACGGCGTCCTCGTCGACGGTCGGCTTCCACGCGTCGATGTCGATGCCGTTGTAGACGACGTGGACCTTCGCGGGGTCGATCGACGGGTACGAACGCAGGATGTCCGCACGCATGGCCTTCGAGACCGCGATGACGCCGTCGGCGTGTTCGAACGCCTCGCGCTCCATCCAGCTGGACAGGCGGTAGCCGCCGCCGAGCTGCTCGGCCTTCCACGGGCGGAGCGGCTCGAGGCTGTGGGCGGTCACGATGTGGGGGATGCCGTAGGTCAGCTGCGCGATCCGGCCCGCGGAGTTCGCGTACCAGGTGTGCGAGTGCACGAGGTCGGCACCCTCGACGTCGGCCGCGATGGCCACGTCGGTGCCGAGGGCCTGCAGCGCGCCGTTCGCCTGGCCGAGGCCGTCCGGGGTCCGGTAGCCCCACACGTCGGGTTCGTCACGGAAGGCCCCGAAGGCCCGGACACGGACTTCCGTGTCCGTCCCCGACCGCAACGCGGCGGTGAGTTCGGACACGTGGACACCCGCTCCGCCGTAGACCTCCGGCGGATACTCCCTGGTCAGCAGATCGACTCGCACTGGTTCAACGTAACCGGTTCCCAGTGCTGACGCCTACTGTGAGCGGCATGGCACCAAAGAAGGTCTTCGGCATCGTGCTCGCCGGCGGCGAGGGCAAACGACTCATGCCGCTCACGGCCGATCGCGCGAAGCCCGCCGTCCCGTTCGGCGGCAACTTCCGTCTCATCGACTTCGCACTGTCGAACCTGGTCAACTCCGGTCTGCAGAAGATCGTCGTCCTGACCCAGTACAAGTCGCACAGTCTCGACCGGCACGTCGCGGAGACGTGGCGCATGGAGGGGCTGCTCGGCTCCTACGTCGCGTCCGTCCCCGCGCAGCAGCGGCTCGGCAAGCGCTGGTTCGCCGGCTCGGCCGACGCGATCCTGCAGTCGCTCAACCTGCTGCGCGACGAACGCCCCGACATCGTGGTCGTCGTCGGTGCGGACCACGTGTACCGGATGGACTTCCACCAGATGGTCGAGGCGCACATCGCGTCCGGCCGCAGTGCCACGGTGGCGGCGATCCGTCAGCCGATCGGGCTCGCCGACCAGTTCGGCGTGATCCAGGTGGCCGACGACGACCCCACGAAGATCGAGGCGTTCCTCGAGAAGCCGAAGGATGCGATCGGTCTGGCCGACTCCCCCGGCGAGATCCTGGCCTCGATGGGCAACTACGTGTTCAACGCGGACGCCCTCGTCGACGCGGTCCTGCGCGACGGCCAGCTCGAGACGTCGGCACACGACATGGGCGGCGACATCGTCCCCGACTTCGTCAACCGCGGCGACGCCGGCGTGTACGACCTGCAGCGCAACGAGGTCCCCGGTTCCACCGACCGCGACAAGTACTACTGGCGCGACGTGGGCACGATCGACTCGTTCTTCGACGCCCACATGGACCTCATCGCCCCGGTCCCGGTCTTCAACCTGTACAACCAGGACTGGCCGATCTTCAACCAGCAGACGAACCTGCCGCCGGCGAAGTTCGTCCGCGACGCGAACGGCAACACCGGGTCCACGGTGGACTCGCTCGTGTCGCTCGGCTGCCTGGTGTCGGGTGCGCAGGTCGAGCGCAGCATGATCGGGCCCTGGTGCTCGATCGATTCCGGCGCGAAGGTCCTCGACTCGATCGTCTTCGAGCGCGCCACCATCGGCGCCGGCGCGGTCGTCAACCGCGCCATCCTCGACAAGGACGTCGTCATCGCACCGGGCGCGCAGGTCGGCGTCGACCGCGAGGCCGACGAGGCACGCGGCTTCACCGTCACCGAGTCGGGGATCACCGTGGTCGGCAAGGGCGTCCGCGTCGACGCATAGGCACGACGCGTAGACAAGCAGACACCCGGGGCGCAGCCCCGGACGGACGGCCTGGAGGCACGGCTCGCGTCACGGACGCGGCCGTGCCTTTCGTCAGTCGGTACCGTTGGTGCGTGCCCCGCTTCCTCGTCGTCCTCGATGCCGATTCCACGCTCCTCGAGGACGAGGTGATCGAACTGCTCGCCGACAGCGCCGGGACCCGGCCACAGGTGGCGGCGATCACGGAGCGCGCCATGCGCGGGGAACTCGACTTCGCCGAGAGCCTCCGGGAGCGTGTCGCGACCCTTGCGGGCCTCCAGGCAGACGTCTTCGTCCGCGCACAGCAGTCGGTCTGTGTGACGCGGGGCGCCGACCAGCTCGTCCGTGGGGTGCACGCCGCAGGCGGCACCGTCGGCGTGGTGTCGGGCGGGTTCCACGAGGTGCTCGACCCGTTCGCCGAGCAGCTCGGGCTCGACCACTGCCGGGCGAACCGCCTCGAGGTCACCGACGGCGTGCTCACCGGCCGCGTGCTCGGCGACGTGGTCGACGCGCACGCCAAGGCCGTCGCGCTCCGCGAGTGGGCGGACGCCGACGGGGTCGACCCGGCACGGACCATCGCCATCGGCGACGGCGCGAACGACCTCGAGATGATGCGCGTCGCCGCGCTGTCGGTGGCGTTCGACGCGAAGCCTCGCGTGCGGGAGCAGGCGGACGTCGCGGTCGTCGACCGTGACCTGTCTGCCGTGCTCGCGACGCTCGGTCTGCGCGGCTGATCAGTCCGAGGGCTAGTGGCCCATCCCGAGGCCACCGTCGACCGGGATGATCGCACCGGAGACGTACCCGGCGCCGTCGCTCGCCAGGAACAGCGTGGCGTCGGCGACGTCGTCGACCGTGCCGTAGCGGGCGGCCGGGATCGCCTTCTTGAACTCGGCCTGCAGCTCCTCGGAGAGTGCGGCGGTCATGTCCGTCTGGATGAAGCCGGGCGCCACGACGTTGGCGGTGATGCCGCGCGAACCGAGCTCACGCGTGATCGACCGGGCCATGCCGACCAGGGCGGCCTTCGAGGACGCGTAGTTGACCTGGCCGATCTGGCCGTAGGCGCCCACGACGCTCGACATCAGCACGATACGGCCGAACTTGGCCTTCATCATGCCCTTCGTGGCGCGCTTGACGACGCGGAAGGTGCCCGTGAGGTTCGTGTCGACCACGCTGGTGAAGTCGTCCTCGGACATGCGGAGGAGCAGCTGGTCGTTCGTGATGCCGGCGTTCGCGACGAGGACCTCGATCGGACCGAGCTCGGCCTCGACCTGCGTGAACGCGGCGTCGACGGAGGCCGTGTCGGTGATGTCGGCCTGCACCGTCAGGGCGCCCTCGGGACCACCCTGACCGCTGCGCGACGTCACGGCGACCCGGTGGCCGGCGGCGACGAACCGCTCGGCCAGGGCGTGGCCGATGCCGCGGTTGCCGCCGGTGATGAGGACGGTACGGGGGGTGCTCATGGTCGCTCCGTTTCGGTGGGATCTGCTCGGCACGCGGTGCCGGGGACCCGGCGGACACGCCCGGACGAGCGTACCGGAGCGGACCACCCCGCCGGTTCGCGCGCGGCGCACCCACGATCGGTCCGGCGGGATTAGGCTTGACCACGGGTAGACGGAGACCATCTGTATGAAGAGCACGCACACGAGCATCACGTCGCTGCCGGACACACCGGAGCAGGACCGGGCGCACCGCCTGTCCCGCTACGTCTGGCAGATGGCCATCCGAGTGGTCCTCTTCATCTCCGCCGTGCTCGTGTACTCGATCTGGCACTCATGGCTCGCGGTCATCCCGATCGTCCTCGCCGCGGTGATCCCCTGGGTCGCCGTCGTCATCGCGAACGCCGGCAGCCGGACCGAGAGCGACATGATCTCCCCCGCCGGGTCCATCGAGCTCTACGACGCCGTCGACCCGCGTCTCCGCGAACAGCAGGAGGACGCCCGGGCCCAGGCCTACCGCGACGAGCAGGACCGCCTCCGCCAGCAGGCGCAGCACGCGCAGGACGAGTGGCAGCGCAACGGCGACCGATCGAAGATGTGGGGGCCCCGCTGATGGGTGCGACGTTCGACCTGCAGACCGAACCCGGATCCACCCCGGTGTGCTCGCGTGCCGGCTGCGTGTCGACGGCCGGGTGGCGTGTGAACTGGCGCAATCCCCGGATCCACGCGATCGACCGCGTGAAGATCTGGGCCGCGTGCGAAGAACACCGCGACTTCCTGGCCGACTACCTGCGGTCCCGCTCCTTCCCGGTGCGCGTCACCGGCATGCACGAGGACGTCGACCACCTCGACGACGAGCGCGAGTCGACGGCGGCGCCGAAGAACGACGTCGGGGTGCGCTCCACCGGCACCTCGCGATGACCGACGGCTTCGACCCGCAGTCCCGGTACGGCCGCAAGCACGCCGCCAAGCTGCAGCGCGCCGCGGCGGAGTCCCGCTCGACCGACGACACCAGGTCGGGCTCGTCCGGTCGGGACCCCCACGAACCGTTCGTCGGCTGGCGCTTCGTCCGGAGCCGCCGCTGGCTCGGCTACTTCGCGATCGCGGTCGCCTTCGCCATCGTGTGCGCACTGTTCGGCATGTGGCAGTGGGACCGCCGCAACGAGGCCGTCCGGCAGAACGAGCAGGTCGCGCAGAACTACGACCACACCCCCGTCCCCCTCGACCGGGCGCTGCCGAAGGCCTCGAGTTGGCAGGACGAGCAGGAGTGGCTCCGGGTCGCCGTGACCGGCCGCTACGACGTCGACTCGCAGCTGCTCGTGCGCAACCGCGTGCACAACGGGCAGCCCGGGTTCGAGGTCCTGACGCCCCTGGTCACGTCCGAGGGCCGCGCCTTCATCGTCGACCGCGGGTGGGTGCCGACCGGCAACGCCCAGGACGCACCCGACCACGTGCCCGCTCCCCCGTCCGGCGAGGTCACCGCGATCGTCCGCCTGCAGCAGAGCGAGCCACGCATCCCCGGCCGATCCGACCCGAAGGACACCGACCAGGTGCAGTCGGTGACCCTGGCCGACGTGGCGAACAAGGTCGACGACCCGATCTGGACCGGTGCGTACGGGCAACTCGCCTCCGAGTCCCCCGCCCCGACCGAGGCACGCCCGCTCGGCTGGGAGCGTCCGAACGCCGACACCGGGCTGCACCTCAGCTACTTCATCCAGTGGTTCCTGTTCGCCGCCGGGGGCTTCGGGTTCCTGGCGTACGTGATGGTGCAGGAGTACCGGAACCTCAACCAGGACGACCCCGAGGAGCGCGAGCGCGCACTCGAGCGCGAACGCCGCAAGAACGCGAAGCCGAAGACCGACGCCGAGATCGAGGACGAGCTCATCGCGTCACGTCGCTGACGCGCGGCCGAGGGTGCGCGTCAGCGCACCGTGCGCACCTCGCAACCCCGTGCGCGGTTCCGCGCACCGTGCAGCGCCACAAACGGCCACCCAGCACGCAACGCCGCACCGGATGGCGAACGCGGCACCGTGCGGACGGGAGGCGCGACGCACGACCGGCACCGCGCCTCCCGGCCGCACCGTGCGCACCCCGCAACCCCGTGCCCGCTTGGGCGCACCGTGCAGCCCCACAAGCGGGCACCCAGCACGCAACACCGCACCGGATGGCAAAACCGGAACCGTGCGGACGGGAGGCGCGACGGACGACCGGCACCGCGCCTCCAGGCCGCACCGTGCGCACCCCGCAACCCCGTGCGCGTTTCCGCGCACCGTGCAGCGCCACAAACGGCCACCCAGCACGCAACGCCGCACCGGATGGCCAACGCGGCACCGTGCAGACGGGAGGCGCGACGCACGACCGGCACCGCGCCTCCAGGCCGCACCGTGCGGACCTCGCAACCCCGTGCGCGCTTCCGCGCACCGTGCAGCGCCACAAGCGGGCACCCAGCACGCAACGCCGCACCGGACCGCGAACACCGCACCGTGCGGACGGGCCTCGCCCGACCACACGCGCGGCGGCTACGCGAGCTCGATGAGCTCCGCGTAGTCCTTATTCCAGTGGTCCTCGGTGCCGTCCGGCAGCAGCAGGACGCGCTCGGGGTTGAGCGCCTCGACCGCGCCGGCGTCGTGGGACACCAGGACGACCGCCCCCTCGAAGCCGGCCAGGGCGTTGAGGATCTCCTCGCGCGAAGCCGGGTCCAGGTTGTTCGTCGGCTCGTCGAGCAGCAGGACGTTCGCGCCGGACACCACGATCATCGCGAGCGACAGACGCGTCTTCTCACCACCGGACAGGACACCGGCCTTCTTGTAGCCGTCGTCGCCCGTGAACAGGAACGAGCCGAGCACCCTCCGGGCCTCGGTCTCGTTGAGGTCCGTCGACGCCGACACCATGTTCTCGATCACGGTGCGGTTGATGTCGATGTTCTCGTGCTCCTGCGCGTAGTAGCCGATGCGCAGACCGTGACCGGGCTGAATCTCGCCGGTGTCGGGCTGGTCGGCACCCGCCAGGATGCGCAGCAGCGTCGTCTTGCCCGCACCGTTGAAGCCGAGGATGACCACGCGCGAACCGCGGTCGATCGCCAGGTCGACACCCGCGAAGATCTCGAGCGACCCGTACGACTTCGACAGCCCCTCGGCCATCAGCGGGGTGCGGCCGCACGGCGCCGGGGTGGGGAAGCGGATCTTCGCGACCCGGTCGGCGACACGCTCGTCCTCGAGGCCGGCGAGCAGCTTGTCGGCACGCGCGACCATCTGGTGCGCAGCCGCGGCCTTGGACGCCTTGGCGCCGAAGCGGGCGGCCTGGTCCTTGAGCGTGGCGGCCTTCTTCTCGGCGCCCGCGCGCTCCTTGCGACGGCGCTCCTCGTCGGCGACGCGCTGCCGCTGGTAGAGCTTCCAGCCCATGTTGTAGATGTCGATGGTCTGGCGGTTGGCGTCCAGGTAGAAGACGCGGTTCACGACCTCGTCGACGAGCTCGACGTCGTGGGAGATGATGATGACGCCGCCGGGGTAGGTCTTCAGGTGCTCGCGGAGCCACACGACCGAGTCGGCGTCGAGGTGGTTGGTCGGCTCGTCGAGGATCATCGTCTCGGCGTCCGAGAACAGGATCCGGGCGAGCTCGATGCGGCGGCGCTGACCACCCGAGAGCGTCTTGAGCTGCTGGTCGAGGATGCGGTCGGGCAGCTTCAGGTTCGAGGCGATCGACGCCGCCTCGGCCTCGGCCGCGTAGCCACCGAGCGCGTTGAACTGGTCGTCGAGGCGGCTGTAGCGCCGCATCGCCTTCTCGGCCACGGCCGCATCGTCGCTCGCCATGTCGAGGGTCGCGAGGCGGATGCCCTCCACGAGCTCCCCGAGCCCACGGGCGTCGAGGATGCGCTTCCGCGCGGTCTCCTCCGGGTCGCCGGAGCGGGGGTCCTGCGGCAGGTAGCCGATCTCCCCACCGCGGTCGATCGTGCCGCCGTTCGGCTGCGTCTCGCCCGCGAGGGCCTTGGTCATCGTCGTCTTCCCCGCGCCGTTGCGGCCGACGAGTCCGATCTTGTCGCCCTTCTCGACACGGAAGGACACGTCCTCCATGAGGAGACGAGCTCCGACGCGGATCTCGAGTTCGTGCACGGCAAGCACAGTGGACGTCCAATCAGTTGGTGGGTTTGCACAACGGTGTGTGCGTGAGGTGCACCGCTACGCTGACGGGACCGATGGTTCCGAACGGAACCAGCAGTCCATTCTAGGAGAATCCATGACGAACGCCACCGGGTTCGCTCCCCGCGCAGTCCTCGCCGACCGTCTGCGCACGCACGGGCTGGCCACCGACGCCGCCCTCGTCGCCGGCGGAGCCCTGTTCACCGCCGCGATGGCGCAGCTCGAGGTCCCGATGTGGCCGGTCCCGATCACCGGGCAGACGCTGGCCGTCGTGCTCGTCGGCGCGACCCTCGGCGCACGTCGCGGCATGCTCTCGCTGCTCGTCTACGCCGTCGCCGGACTCGCGGGTGCCCCGTTCTTCGCCGACATGCAGGGCGGTCTGCAGGCCCTGGCCCTGCCGAGCTTCGGGTACGTCATCGGCTTCATCCCCGCCGCCGGGCTCGTCGGCTGGCTCGCCCGTCGCAACTGGGACCGCAACGTCGGCCGCGCCGCGGTCGCGATGCTGCTCGCGAGTGCCATCCCGTTCGTGACCGGCCTGCCGTACCTGGCCGTGGCGCTCGGCCAGCTCGGCGCCCCGAACGACGTCCAGTCGGTGCTCGCCGCCGGCCTGTACCCGTTCATCGTCGGTGGCATCGCCAAGGCCCTCATCGCCGCGGGCATCCTGCCGCTCGCCTGGAAGGCCGTCGGCCGCCGCTGACACCTCGCGCGAGAACGGCCCCGCACCTGATCGGTGCGGGGCCGTTCTGCGTCCGGAGCGGGTGAACAGTCCGTGCGGGGCCGGGCCGGGGTTTCGGTCGTTCACGACTCCCCGCCACCCGGACGCCGAGTGGTCGCATTCCGTCGCCTGGAGCGCTGTCAGCCGACAGAACGTGACCACTCGGCGAACTTGAGCGGGCGGTCACGACCACTCCGCGGCGCGCCCCGCGCGTGGCGTGCGCACAGACGGACGGGAGGCGCGGTGCCAGCTGGCACCGCGCCTC
>NZ_MJGT01000001.1:78469-110617 GCF_001864975.1 Curtobacterium sp. MMLR14_002 | reverse complement strand
GCCAGCTGGCACCGCGCCTCCGTCCGTGGTGGGTCGCGACTAGATCGCGAACCCGAGGGCGCGCATCATCTCGCGGCCGTCGTCGGTGATCCGTTCCGGACCCCACGGCGGCATCCAGACCCAGTTGATCCGGAAGGCGTCCACGATGCCGTCGAGGGCGTTCGCGGTGTCCCCCTCGATGACGTCGGTCAGGGGGCAACCGGCGCTGGTGAGCGTCATGCTGATGACGAGCGCGTTGGCGTCGTCGTCCCAGGCGAGGTCGTAGATCAGGCCGAGGTCGACGATGTTCACGCCGAGCTCCGGGTCCTGGACCTCCTTCAGGCCCTCGACGACCTCGTCGAACTTGTCGGGAGCGAGTGCGGCGATCATCAGGCCTGCGCCTCGGCGGCGGCGACCTGCACGTAGCGGTCGTAGCCCTCGTTCTCGAGGCGGTCGGCCAGCTCGGGGCCGCCCTGCTCCGCGATCTTGCCGGCGACGAACACGTGCACGAAGTCCGGCTTGATGTAGCGGAGGATGCGCGTGTAGTGCGTGATGAGCAGCACACCGAGGCCGGTCGCGGCCTTGGCGCGGTTGACGCCCTCGGAGACGATCTTCAGCGCATCGACGTCGAGGCCGGAGTCGGTCTCGTCGAGGACGGCGAACTTCGGCTTGAGGAGCTCGAGCTGCATGATCTCGTGGCGCTTCTTCTCGCCACCGGAGAAGCCCTCGTTGACGTTGCGCTCGGCGAACGACGAGTCCATCTTCAGGTCGGCCATCGACTGGCGGAGTTCCTTGATCCATCCACGGAGCGCCGGAGCCTCGCCGTCGATCGCCGTCTTGGCGGTGCGGAGGAAGTTCGACACCGTGACGCCGGGGATCTCGACCGGGTACTGCATCGCCAGGAACATGCCCGCACGGGCACGCTCGTCGACGCTCATCGCGAGGACGTCCTCGCCGTCGAGGGTGATCGTGCCACCGACGACGTTGTACCGCGGGTGACCGGCGATCGTGTACGCCAGGGTGGACTTGCCGGAGCCGTTCGGCCCCATGATCGCGTGGATCTCGCCCTCGTTGATGGTGAGGTCGACACCCTTCAGGATCTCCTTGGTGCCCTGATCGGTGTCGATCGAGACCTTGAGGTCACGGATTTCCAGAGTGGACATTGCGTTCCTTCGGTTGCAGCTGTGTGCGGCGTCAGCCGCGGGAAGTGTTGGGGGTGCTCAGTCGACCGGGACGACGTCCTGCACGTCGACGTAGACGTCGCCGTCGCGGACCTCGACCCGGAAGACCGGGACGGGCTCGTAGGCCGGGAAGTTCTGCGGCTTGCCGGTGGCCAGTGAGAAGCGGGACCCGTGGGCCCAGCACTCCAGCGAGTCACCCTCGACGAAGCCCTCGGCCAGCGAGATGTCGCCGTGCGTGCAGGTGTCACCGATGGCGTGGACCGTGCCGGACGAGTCCTTCACGATCGCGACCGCCGTGCCGTCGACGACCACCCGCATCGGGCTGTCCACCGCGATGTCGGCTTCGGCGCAGACCTTCTCGGCCATCAGGCGGTGGCCTCCGCGCCGTCGGCCTGCGGGGCGGATGCCTGTGCGTCGCCCGCCTCGGCCGGTGCGGCGATGACCGAACGGCCCTCGGCCAGCTCCTGCTCGACCGCGGCGATGAGGCGTTCCTCGAGCTCGGGCGCACCGATCTTCTGGATGACCTCGACCAGGAAGCCGAGCACGACGAGGCGCCGCGCTTCTTCTTCCGGGACGCCGCGCGACTGCAGGTAGAACAGCTGCTCGTCGTCGAAGCGACCGGTCGCACTCGCGTGGCCGGCGCCCTCGATGTTGCCCGTCTCGATCTCGAGGTTCGGGATGCTGTCGGCGCGGGTGCCGTCCGTCAGCACGAGGTTGCGGTTCTGCTCGTACGAGTCGGTGCCGTCACCGGCGCGGCCGATCAGGACGTCACCGATCCAGACGGTGTGCGCGCCCTGGCCCTGCAGCGCGCCCTTGTAGTTGACCCGACCGCGCGTGTTCGGCGCGTCGTGGTTCACGTAGACCTGCTGCTCGATGTACTGGCCGGCGTCGGCGAAGTACACGCCGTACATCTCCGTGTCGGCACCCTGCGCACCGAGGTGCGTCGAGGGGTTGACGCGGATGACGTCGCCGCCGAGCGAGACCACGACGTGCTTGAGGAAGGCGTCGCGGCCGACCTCGGCGAAGTGCGTCGAGACGTGCACCGCGTCGTCGTCCCAGTCCTGCAGGCTGACGACGGTCAGTCGTGCGTTCTGCTGCGCGACGATCTCGACGTTCTCGCTCAGCAGGGCGCTGCCGCGGTTGTCGAGCACGACGATGCCCTGGGAGTTCGGCTCGGCCGTGATGACCGTGTGCGCGGCGCGGGGCTGCGACCCGAAGTCGGAACGGGTCACGGTGATGAACTCGTGCGCTTCGGTGGCCTTGATCGTGATCGCCAGGACCGCGTCACGGGCGGTCCAGGCTGCGGCCGACGCGCGGTCCTCGGGCAGGCCGGCGGAGCCGACGCGGGGGTCGTCGCTGCGACCCCACTCGACGTCGGCGCCCTCGGACTGGCGGGCGAGGTACGGGTAGGCGGATCCGTCGAGCGCGCCGTCCAGCAGCGGCTGGAGCTTGGTGAGCGGCGCGAACTTCCAGTTGACCTCTCGGCCGGTGACCTTCGGGAACGCCTCGACGTCGCCGGACTGGAACCGCTCGGAGCGGGTCTGGACCGGCACCTTCTTGTCGGGGGCGTCCCAGCCGCCGTCGGAGTGGGCTCCGGCGCCGTGCTGGGTGCCGCCCTGCGCTGCGGCAGCGGGCTCGATCGGCTGGTCGATGTGGGGAGGGGTGGTGCTGGACATCTAGCCGACGGATCCTTCCATGCTCATCTCGATGAGCTTGTTGAGTTCGAGTGCGTACTCCATCGGGAGCTCGCGGGCGATCGGCTCGATGAAGCCACGGACGATCATCGCCATCGCCTCGTCCTCGGCCATGCCGCGGGACATGAGGTAGAAGAGCTGCTCCTCGCTGACACGCGAGACCGTGGCCTCGTGTCCCAGCTGCACGTCGTCGACACGGATGTCGATCGCGGGGTAGGTGTCGCTCCGGCTGATCGTGTCGACCAGCAGGGCGTCACAGCGCACGGTGTTGGCGGCGTGGTGCGCGGCCGGGTCGACCCGGACCTCACCGCGGTAGCCCGCACGACCGCCACCACGGGCGATCGACTTCGAGACGATCGAGGACGTCGTGTACGGCGCCATGTGGATCATCTTCGCGCCGGCGTCCTGGTGCTGACCGGGGCCCGCGAAGGCGACGGAGAGCGTCTCGCCCTTGGCGTGCTCGCCGGCGAGGTAGATCGACGGGTACTTCATCGTGACCTTGGACCCGATGTTGCCGTCGATCCACTCCATCGTCGCGCCCTCGTGTGCGATCGCACGCTTGGTGACGAGGTTGTAGACGTTGTTCGACCAGTTCTGGATCGTCGTGTACCGAACGCGGGCGTTCTTCTTCACGATGATCTCGACGACGGCCGAGTGCAGCGAGTCGGACTTGTAGATCGGGGCGGTGCAGCCCTCGATGTAGTGGACGTACGAGTCCTCGTCCGCGATGATCAGCGTCCGCTCGAACTGGCCCATGTTCTCGGTGTTGATCCGGAAGTAGGCCTGCAGCGGGATCTCGACGTGGACGCCCTTGGGGACGTAGACGAACGAGCCACCGGACCAGACGGCCGTGTTCAGCGCGGCGAACTTGTTGTCGCCGGCCGGGATCACGGTGCCGAAGTACTCCTCGAACAGCTCCGGGTGCTCACGGAGCGCCGTGTCGGTGTCCATGAAGATGACGCCCTGCTGCTCCAGGTCCTCGCGGATCTGGTGGTAGACGACCTCGGACTCGTACTGCGCCGCGACACCGGCGACGAGGCGCTGGCGCTCGGCCTCGGGGATGCCGAGCTTCTCGTAGGTCGCACGGATGTCCTCGGGGAGGTCTTCCCACGACTGCGCCTGCTTCTCGGTGGAGCGCACGAAGTACTTGATGTTGTCGAAGTCGATGCCCGTCAGATCGGCACCCCACGTCGGCATCGGCTTGCGACCGAAGAGCGACAGCCCCTTGAGGCGGTTCTTCAGCATCCACTCGGGCTCGTCCTTGAGGTTCGAGATGTCGGTGACGACCTCTTCCGAGATCCCACGACGGGCGGAGGACCCTGCCGAGTCGGAGTCGGACCAGCCGAACTCGTATTGGCCGAGCCCTTCGAGCTCGGGACGGTCGATGAGCACGTCGGACATGGTCTCCTCGTTTCCTTCTCGCGGGACAGCGTTACAGGTGTGAACCCGTGGCGTCTGGACGCCATTCCACCGCGGACCGCTGACATGCGGACCGGGTGCTGCTCCCTCGCAACGACAATGGTTCCACGCAGTCCGTGGGTTGATCGGCGATCTCGGCCCATTCGGAGCCGGCGCCTGCCTAGACTTGACTGCTGCTGAACCCTCGAATCCTACAGGTTCACTGCACGGAACAACAGGAAGGCACCACCCTCGTGACACGCGTCGGATCCCCCGTCGAGCAGGATCTCCGGACCGGACGGTGGTGGTCGCTCCCCCGCGTGGTCGACCGTCGTGTGGTCGCACTGGCCTGGGCGTCCTTCGTGGTCGAGGTCGTGCTGATCGGCACCGGAGGCCTCGTGCGCCTCACCGCCTCGGGCCTCGGATGCCCCACCTGGCCCAAGTGCACGGCGGATTCGCTGGTCTCCACGCCGGAGATGGGCATCCACGGCATCATCGAGTTCGGCAACCGTCTGCTCACCTTCGTGCTCGTGATCGTGGCCGTCGCGATGTTCCTCGCGGTCGTCCGGATGCTCCGCACGCGCCCCGAACTCTTCTGGCTCGCGTTCGCTCAGGGCGTCGCGATCCCCGTGCAGGCCGTCATCGGCGGCATGAGCGTGTGGACGAACCTGAACCCATTCGTGGTCGGGCTGCACTTCGTCGTCTCCGCCGCCCTCACCTCGGTGACCGCTGCGCTGGTTTACCGCACGACGCACGGCCCGCGCACCGCCCAGCGCCTCGTCCCGCGCTGGTACACGGGTGTCGTCCGCGGCACCGTCGCCGCCGTCGTCGTGACCGTGCTCGTCGGCATCCTGACCACCGGCAGCGGCCCGCACGCCGGAGCCGACGCGGCCGTCGACGGTGGGCGTCTGCACCGCACCGGGTTCGACCCCGCGGTCATGGAGCACGTGCACGCCTGGCCCGCGTACGCCCTCTTCGCCCTGACCCTGGTGCTCGTCATCGGAGCCGTCCGCCTGGGCCGCCCGAGCAAGTGGCCGCTGCTGCTGCTCGTCGTCGAGTTCCTGCAGATCGCTGTCGGCCTGACGCAGGCACGCACGGGTCTGCCCGTCGGGCTCGTCGGCACGCACATGGTGCTCGCCGGGTTGCTCGTCGGTGCGGTGACCGCCGTGGTGCTGTCGACGCGGGCCTCGGCCGGCCGAGACGCCGTCCGGGAACCCATCGACGCCTGACGCCCGGGCGCGTCGCGCGCTCGACACCCGTTCTCCGACACCCCACGAGTCGTTCGACTCGTGGGGTGTCGCGTTCGTGGTGGACGGCTGGGCGCCACGCTGACGACGCGGCACGACACCGCCGACGTCGCACGACATCGACTTCGTCGCTCGACATCCGCACCACGCGCGGTCCGCAGCGGCTCGCGTCCGCCCCGCGGCCGACGGCGGTCACGCCGGCCGGGAGGCCCGTGGCCGGCCCGCACCGCGCCTCCAGGCCGCCTCGTGGCCGACGCAGGACGCCGGTGTCCTGCCGGTACGCCGCCGAACGCGCGAGACGCCGCCGGGTTCGGCGGCGTCTCGGCGGGGTGGCGGCGTCGTGCCGACACGACGGCGTCAACAGGACACAACGGCGTCACCTCGACACGACGGCGTCAACAGGACACGACGGCGTCGTGCGGACCGAGCGCGCGCGGGCGCCCGCTCGACCGCCTAGAAGGTGAAGACCTGCGGCAGCAGCGGGTCGATGCCCACGGCGATGAAGAGCAGCGTCAGGTACGTGATCGAGCTGTGGAAGACCCGCATCGGCTGCACGTGCTCGACGTGCTGGATGGCCCGCGAGTACAGGCGGTGCGACTCGACGACGAACCAGATGCCGCCCGCCAGCGCGACCACCGTGTAGAGCGGCCCCATGTGTCCGACCGGGATGAGCAGGAGCGAGCAGACGAGCGTCGCCCACGCGTAGAGCACGACCTGCAGGCCGACGACGGTGCGGCCACGGACCACGGCGAGCATCGGCACGTCGGCCGCGTCGTAGTCGTCGCGGTACTTCATCGACAGCGGCCAGTAGTGCGGCGGCGTCCACAGGAAGATCACCATGAACAGGATGACCGGGGTCCAGGTCAGCGACCCGGTGACGCCCGCCCAGCCGATGAGCACGGGCATGCAGCCGGCCGAGCCGCCCCAGACGATGTTCTGCGGGGTGCGGCGCTTGAGCCACAGCGTGTAGACGAACACGTAGATGAGGATCGCGATGACGCTCAGCGCGGCCGCGAGCCAGTTCACCAGGAAGCCGAGCACCGCGGTCGACAGGATGCCGAGCACCCACGAGAACACGAGGGCCTCGCGGTCGGACAGCTCGCCGGTGACGAGCGGTCGGGTGCTGGTCCGCTTCATCAGCCGGTCGATGTCGCGGTCGATGTAGCAGTTGAAGGCAGACGCCGAACCGGCCGACATCGCTCCGCCGAGCATCGTCCAGAAGACGAGCCACAGGTCGGGGACGCCGCGTTCGGCGAGGAACATCGTCGGCGCCGTGGTGACGAGCAGCAGCTCCATCACGCGCGGCTTCGTCAACGAGACGTACGCACGGACCTTGCGGGACAGCGGCGATCGGGGTCGATCGGTGTCGGGCCGGGTCACGGTGGCAGTCGGCAAGAGAACCTCAGTCTGTTCGCATCAGCTCGCACACTCGGTGGACGACTGCGACGGCGTCCGGGCATGCGCTGACCCGGAATGTCCACGGGTCCCGACCAGTTTACGGGATGGAAGCGCCGCGACGGTGCCCCGCTCCGACATCCCGGCGTGATCCGGACGCGCTCGACACGCCCGGATCGACCGTCGACGGCCACCCCGGTGTGAACATCGGGGGTCACCTGAACCCCTTCTGAGTACCGGGTCACTATGCTGGACACGCCCTCCCGCAGTGCGCGCCCCGATGACGTCGGCCGCGATGAGCCGGTCGGCCGCCGCTAGACGGCGACACGACTCGGCCCCGGGATGGCCACATGTCCGTGCGATGGCACGAGCCCTCGCACATGTCGCATCAAGAAGGGTCAACATCCAAGTGGCTGAATTCACCTGGGACGCCATCGACCGGAAGGCCGTCGACACGGCCCGCGTTCTCGCCGCCGACTCGGTCGAGGCCGCCGGCAACGGTCACCCCGGCACCGCGATGAGCCTCGCTCCGCTCGCCCACCTGCTCTTCCAGAAGGTGATGCGTCGCGACCCGAGCGACTCCACCTGGATCGGCCGCGACCGCTTCATCCTCTCCGCCGGTCACGCCTCGATCCTCCAGTACGTGCAGTTCTACCTGCACGGCTACGGGCTCGAGATCGACGACCTGCAGCACCTGCGCAAGTGGGGCTCGAAGACCCCGGGTCACCCGGAGTACGGCCACACCGACGGTGTCGAGATCACCACGGGCCCGCTCGGCCAGGGCCTCGCGTCCTCGGTCGGCTTCGCCTACGCCCAGCGCTTCGAGCGCGGCCTGTTCGACCCGGAGACCCCGGCCGGCCAGTCGCCGTTCGACCACTACACCTACGTGATCGCCGGCGACGGTGACATGCAGGAAGGCGTGACGAACGAGTCCGGCTCGCTCGCCGGCCGTCAGCAGCTCGGCAACCTGATCGCGTTCTACGACTCGAACCAGATCTCGATCGAGGACAACACCGACATCGCGTTCTCGGAGAGCGTCGCCGACCGCTACGAGGCGCTCGGCTGGCACGTCCAGATCGTCGACTGGAAGAAGACCGGCGAGTACTCCGAGGACGTCGAGGAGCTCCACGCCGCGATCGAGGCCGCCAAGCAGGTCACCGACAAGCCGTCGCTCATCGTCCTCAAGACGATCATCGGCTGGCCGTCGCCGACCAAGCAGAACTCGGGCAAGATCCACGGGTCGGCGCTCGGCGCCGACGAGATCAAGGGCCTCAAGGAGATCCTCGGCTTCGACACCGACAAGACCTTCGAGGTCGCGCCCGAGGTCCTCGAGTACACCCGTGGCGCCGTCGCCAAGGGCCAGGCCGAGCACGCCGAGTGGCAGAAGTCCTTCGACGCGTGGGCCGCGGCCAACGCCGACAAGAAGGCGCTGTTCGACCGTGTCCAGTCGAAGGAGCTCCCGGAGGGCCTCGAAGCAGCGCTCCCGGTCTTCCCGACCGACAAGGCCGTCTCGACCCGTGCCGCTTCCGGCAAGGTCATCAACGCCATCGCGCCGCTGATGCCCGAGTTCTGGGGCGGTTCGGCCGACCTCGCCGAGTCGAACCTCACCACGATCGAGGGCGCCAAGTCCTTCGGTCCGGCCGAGGCCTCGACGTCGACGTGGAGCACCGACCCGTACGGCCGCGTGCTGCACTTCGGCATCCGCGAGCACGCCATGGGCTCGATCCTCAACGGCATCGTCCTGCACGGGAACACCCGCCCCTTCGGTGGCACGTTCCTCATCTTCAGCGACTACATGCGTCCGGCGGTCCGTCTCGCCGCGCTCATGCAGGCGCCGGCGATCTACGTCTGGACCCACGACTCCATCGCCCTCGGCGAGGACGGCCCGACGCACCAGCCGATCGAGCAGGTCTCGTCGCTCCGTGCGATCCCCGGTCTCGACGTCGTCCGCCCGGCCGACGCCAACGAGGTCGCGTACGCGTGGCTCGAGATGCTCAAGCACACCGACCGCCCGGCCGGCATCGCGCTGAGCCGTCAGAACCTCCCCGTGTTCGAGCGTGGCGAGGGTGACGCCTCCGGTGAGGTCTTCGCTTCGGCGAAGAACGTCGCCAAGGGTGCGTACATCCTGGCCGAGGCGCCCAACGGCACCCCGGACGTCATCCTCATCGCGACCGGTTCCGAGGTCCAGATCGCGGTCGATGCTCGCGAGCAGCTCAAGGCCGAGGGCATCAACGCCCGCGTCGTGAGCGCGCCCTCGATCGAGTGGTTCCGCGCCCAGTCCGAGAACTACCAGGACCAGGTGCTCCCGAAGGACGTCACCGCTCGCGTGTCGGTCGAGGCCGGCATCGCCATGAGCTGGCGCGACATCGTCGGCGACAAGGGCCGCAGCGTCTCGATCGAGCACTTCGGTGCCTCGGCCGACTACCAGACGCTCTTCAAGGAGTTCGGCTTCACGACGGAGCACGTCGTGGCCGCCGCGAAGGAATCGATCGCAGCTTCCTGACCTGCAAGGGCCGGGTCCGGTTTCCGGATCCGGCCCTTCTTCCGGGAGGCCCGGCTCGGTTCCGCCACGGGCCTCCCGTCCCCGAAACCCCGACTCACGGTCCTCACGGACCCGTCGATGAAAGAAGAAGAGAAACACATGGCTGAGAACACCCCCACCGCCGCCCTCTCCGCGGTCGGCGTGAGCATCTGGCTCGACGACCTCTCCCGCGAGCTCCTCGAGACCGGCAAGCTCACCGAGCTCATCGAGCAGAAGAACGTCGTCGGCGTGACGACGAACCCGACGATCTTCGCGTCGGCCCTCGCCAAGGGCGAGCGCTACGACTCGCAGGTCAAGGAGCTCGCCGCTGCGGGCACCGACGTCACCGACGCGATCTTCGCGATCACCACGCAGGACGTCGCGAACGCCTCCGACGTCTTCAAGCCGATCTACGACGAGACCAAGGGCTTCGACGGCCGCGTCTCGATCGAGGTCGAGCCGGGCCTCGCGCACGACACCGCCAAGACCATCGAGCAGGCCAAGTTCCTGTTCGAGAAGGTCGGCAAGGAGAACGTCCTCATCAAGATCCCGGCGACGCTCGAGGGTCTCGAGGCGATCACCGAGGTCATCGGCGCCGGCATCTCCGTCAACGTCACCCTGATCTTCTCGCTCGAGCGCTACCGCGCCGTCATCGACGCGTACCTCGGTGGGCTCGAGAAGGCCAAGGCCGCCGGCCACGACCTCTCCAAGATCCACTCGGTCGCGTCCTTCTTCGTGTCGCGCGTCGACTCCGAGATCGACAAGCGCCTGGACGCCGTCGGCACCGACGAGGCCAAGGCCCTCAAGTCGAAGGCCGGCATCGCCAACGCGCAGCTCGCCTACCAGGTCTGGACCGAGGCGTTCGCCTCCGAGCGTGCCCTCGGCCTGCTCGAGTCCGGCGCCAACACGCAGCGTCCGCTCTGGGCCTCGACCGGTGTCAAGGACCCGTCGCTCCCCGACACGCTCTACGTGACCGAGCTCGCCGCCCCGAACACCGTCAACACGATGCCGGGCAAGACGCTCGACGCCACGTTCGACCACGGTGAGATCCACGGCGACGCCATCGCCGGCACGTTCGACCAGGCGCAGCAGGTCCTCGACCAGCTCGCCGCACAGGGCGTCGACTACGACGAGGTCGTCGCACTGCTCGAGAAGGAGGGCGTGGACAAGTTCAACGTCTCCTGGGGCGAGCTCGTCGACACCGTCAAGGCAGCGCTCGAGGGCGCCAAGTAGTGACGGTTTCCATCGCAGCCAGCGGCGACGCCGCGCGGGCCATCGAACAGGTGGTCCCGCGGCTCGTCGCTGACCTGGTGGCCTCGGGCATCACCGCCCAGGACGCCGATCTGTGGGGAACCACCGCCGAGGCCGAGGCGTCGAAGCGCCTCGGCTGGGTGGAGGCCGTCTCGGTCTCCCGCCCGCTCGTCGCCGAGGTGACCGCGCTGCGCGAGTCGCTCCGTGCCGAAGGGGTCGACCACGTCGTCCTCGCCGGCATGGGCGGCTCGTCCCTCGCACCCGAGGTCATCACGCGCACCGCCGGCGTGCCCCTCACGGTCCTCGACTCGACCGACCCCGAACAGGTCCGCGCGGCCGTGACGACCGACCTCGAGCGCACCGTGCTCGTGGTCTCGTCGAAGTCCGGCTCGACGCTCGAGACCGATTCGCAGCGCCGTGTCTACGAGCAGGCCTTCCGCGACGCCGGCATCGACCCGGCCCGCCGCATCGTCGTCGTCACCGACCCGGGCTCCGCGCTCGAGGCCGCTGCGATCGACGCCGGCTACCGCGTCTTCACCGCCGACCCCACGGTCGGCGGCCGCTACTCCGCGCTCACCGCCTTCGGCCTCGTGCCGTCCGGGCTCGCGGGAGCGGACATCGCCGAGCTCCTCGACGAGGCCGACGCGATCTCCGCGCTGCTCTCGGTCGACCTGGACGAGAACCCCGGGCTCGTGCTCGGTGCGGTCCTCGCGGGCACCGAGCCGCTGCGCGACAAGATCGCCATCGTGCCCGACGGCACGCACATCGTCGGTTTCGGCGACTGGGTCGAACAGCTGATCGCGGAGTCGACCGGCAAGGACGGCCGCGGCCTGCTGCCCGTCGTGCTGCACGCGGACTCCCCCGAGGTCGCCGCCGGCCTGCCCGACGTCCAGGTCATCCGCCTGGTCGGTTCGCGCGAGGACGAGCGTCACGTGGCCGAGGGCGAGGTCGAGATCACCGGCACGCTCGGTGGCCAGATCCTCGTCTGGGAGTACGCCGTCGCGGTCGCCGGTCGCCTGCTCGGCATCAACCCGTTCGACCAGCCCGACGTCGAGGCCGCCAAGGTCGCGACCCGCGCGCTGCTCGACGACCGCCCCGTTCCTGCCGAGCCGGCGTTCTCAGAGGACGGCATCGCCGTCCACGCGACGCCCGGACTCGCGGTCGGTGCGACGCTCTCGGAAGCCGTGTCGGGCCTCCTGTCCGCACTCGACCCGACCGGCTACGTGTCGGTGCAGGCGTACGTCGACCGCACCACCAACAGCGGTCTCGAGTCGCTGCGCGACGCGATCGCGGTGCGCACGGAGCGCCCCGTCACCTTCGGGTACGGCCCCCGGTTCCTGCACTCGACCGGCCAGTACCACAAGGGCGGCCCCGCCACGGGAGTGTTCCTGCAGATCGTGGCCGACGAAGCGGAGGACCTGGCGATCCCGGGTCGGCCGTTCACGTTCGGGCAGCTCCTCCGGGCCCAGGCAGCCGGCGACGCGAGCGTCCTCGCCGAGCACGGCCGGCCGGTCCTCACCCTCACGACGTCGGACGTCCACGCCGCCACCGCGGCGATCGCGTCCGCCGTCTCCCACTGACTCGTAAGGAGTTCACCGACTCATGTCACCGGTGGCAATCACCCCGGAGCACAACCCGCTCCGGCTGCCGACGGATCGTCGACTGAACCGGATCGCGGGACCGAGCACGCTCATCATCTTCGGCGTGACGGGCGACCTGTCACGCAAGAAGCTGATGCCCGCGGTCTACGACCTGGCCAACCGGGGGCTCCTGCCCCCGGGGTTCGCGCTCGTCGGGTTCGCTCGTCGCGACTGGGAGGACCAAGACTTCTCCCAGCTCGTCCACGACGCCGTCAAGGAGCACTCGCGCACCCCGTTCGACGAGGACGTCTGGCGTCAGCTCGAACAGGGCATCCGCTTCGTCCAGGGCTCGTTCGACGACCCCGAGGCGTTCCGCGAGCTCAAGCGCACCGTCGACGACCTCGACGCCGAGCGCGGGACGCTGGGCAACCACGCGTTCTACCTGTCCATCCCGCCGAAGATGTTCCCGGTCGTCACCGAGCAGCTGAAGCTGTCCGGGCTGACGGAGAAGCGCGAAGGCTCCTGGAGCCGCGTGGTCGTCGAGAAGCCGTTCGGCTCCGACCTCCGCACCGCGCGCGAGCTCAACGCGATCGTCGAGAGCGTCTTCGCGCCCGACGACGTGTTCCGCATCGACCACTACCTCGGCAAGGAGACCGTCCAGAACCTCCTGACGCTCCGGTTCGCGAACCAGATGTACGAACCCATCTGGAACTCGAACTACGTCGACCACGTACAGATCACGATGGCCGAGGACATCGGCGTCGCCGGGCGTGCCGCGTACTACGACGGCATCGGTGCTGCGCGCGACGTCATCCAGAACCACCTGCTGCAGCTCCTCGCGCTCACCGCGATGGAGGAGCCCGTCTCGTTCAAGGCCGCAGACCTGCGTGCCGAGAAGGAGAAGGTGCTCTCCGCCGTCCGTCTGCCCGAGGACCTGTCGACCGCCACTGCCCGCGGGCAGTACGACGGCGGCTGGCAGGGCGGCGAGAAGGTGCTCGGCTTCCTCGAAGAGGCCGGGATGAACCCGGAGTCCGGCACGGAGACGTACGCGGCGATCAAGCTCGACATCGCGACGCGTCGCTGGCAGGGCGTCCCGTTCTACCTGCGCGCCGGCAAGCGTCTGGGCCGTCGTGTGACCGAGATCGCGATCGTGTTCAAGCGCGTCCCCGAGGACGTCTACGGCAACACGCAGTCCCCGCTCGGTCAGAACGCGCTCGTCATCCGTGTCCAGCCGGACGAGGGCGTCACGCTCCGCTTCGGCTCGAAGGTCCCCGGCGTCGGCACCCAGGTGCGCGACGTGACGATGGACTTCGGGTACGGCCACGCGTTCACCGAGGCATCCCCCGAGGCGTACGAACGACTCATCCTCGACGTGCTCCTCGGTGACCCGCCGCTGTTCCCGCGGCACCAGGAGGTCGAGCTGTCCTGGAAGATCCTCGACCCCATCGAGGAGTTCTGGGCCACGCAGGGCCAGCCCGAGCAGTACCGTCCCGGCACGTGGGGTCCGGCATCCGCCGACGCCCTGCTCGCCCGCGACGGTCGGACCTGGAGGCGTCCGTGAAGATCGACATGCCCGACACCACGGTGTCGAAGATCCAGAAGAAGCTCGTCCGCATCCGTGAAGAGGGCGGCGCCGTCGCCCTCGGCCGTGTGCTGACCCTCATCATCTCGACGGCCCTCGGCCACGAGGAAGAGGCGATCGAGGCGGCCAACGAGGCGTCCCGCGAGCACCCGATGCGCGTCATCATCGTCTCGAAGAACAGCGGTGACACGAAGTCTCCCGGTCGCCTCGACGCACAGATCCGCGTCGGCAGTGACGCGGGTGCGAGCGAGGTCATCGTCCTCCGTGCGTATGGCGAGACCGCGACCGACGAGGAGAGCCTGGTCACCGGCCTCCTGCTGCCGGACGCACCCGTCGTGGCCTGGTGGCCGCAGACCGCTCCCGAGCAGCCCGCGGCGTCGGCCCTCGGCCGCATCGCGCAGCGACGGATCACCGACGCGGCCGCGCAGAAGGACCCGAACGGCGCGATCGAGGCACTCGGTGCGTCCTACGTACCGGGTGACACCGACTTCGCGTGGACCCGTCTGACCCTGTGGCGGAACCAGCTCGCCGCGGCGCTCGACCAGCCGCCGTACGAGCCGATCACCGCCGTCGAGGTCTCCGGAGCGTCCGACAGCCCGTCGACGATCCTCCTCGCCGCCTGGCTGCAGCTGCAGCTCCAGGTGCCGGTGTCCGTCGTCACGTCGCCGCGCGCGACGGGGTCGAGCGGCATCCACGGCGTGAAGCTCGTGCGCGAGTCCGGCACCATCGAGCTCGAGCGTTCCCTGGTGGACGTCGCGACGCTCTCGATGCCCGGGCAGCCGACGCACGACCTGTCGCTGCCACGCCGCAACCTGCGCGACTGCCTGGCCGAGGAACTCCGTAGACTCGACCCGGACGTCCTCTTCGGAGACGTCGTCAAGCACGGGGTGCCCCAGCTGCGCGAGACCATCGCCCGCTGATCAACACCCCACACGGTCGGGCCGTCTGTCTGGTGCAGGCGGCCCGACCGGACCGAAGGCGGTCGGACGACCGGTCGGCCGCCACGAACACGGGAGTCACGTGACCAACGAACGGCGGGTGCTCGTGCACCCGGACAAGCAGGCCCTCGGCGCTTCGGTCGCCGCACGCTTCATCACCAAGATCATCGACGTGCTCGACGAGCAGGAGCGCGCCGACATCGCGATCAGCGGTGGCTCGGTGTCCTCCCTCGTCCTCGCCGCGATCGGCCAGTCGCCGGCGCGCGAGAGCGTCGACTGGTCCAAGGTGCACGTCTGGTGGGTCGACGAGCGCTGGGTCCCGTCGGACGACGCCGACCGCAACACGATCGGCACGCAGACCGACTTCTTCGACCACGTCGACATCCCCTCGTCGAACATCCACCCGATGCCGGCGTCGGACGGCGGGCTCGACATCGAGGCCGCTGCGACCCAGTACGAGCGCGAGCTGCAGGACGCCGCGCCCGAGGGCGCCGTCGCTCCGCGCTTCGACATCACCCTGCTCGGTGTCGGCCCCGACGGGCACACCGCCTCGCTCTTCCCGGAGTTCCCGCAGCTCACGGTCACCGACCGTGCCGTCGTGTCGGTCGACGACTCCCCCAAGCCGCCGCCGCAGCGTCTGACCGTCACCTTCCCGGTGATCAACGCCTCGCAGCGCGTCTGGGTGATCCTCTCCGGTGCCGAGAAGGCATCGGTCCTCGGGCTGGCCCTCGCCGGTGCGTCGATCGAGGACGTCCCCGTCGGTGGCGTGCAGGGTCGCAAGCGCACCGTCTTCTTCGTGGACCAGGACGCTGCACGCGACGTCCCCGAGAACCTGATCGCGTCGACGTACTAGACGCGCGTTCCTGACGGACGGGAGGCCCGGTGCCAGCTGGCACCGGGCCTCCCGTCCGTCTGTTGTCGCGCCCACTGCGCGCCGCGCCCGAGCGCCTGAGTCGAGGGGGCACGAACTGTCGGCCGCGGGCGCCCCAGGCGACGGTTCGTGCCACCGCCGCGCACCGCACGCGGCGTGTCGTGACCACTCGGCGAACCGCCGCTCCGCGCGGCATTCCAGCACCGAGCGACGCCGAGCGGTCACGACTCCCCGCCGGCACGACGCCGAGTGGTCACGAACTGTCGCTTGCGGGCGCCGCAGGCGACGGTTCGTGCCACCACGGCGCACCGCACGCGGCGTGTCGTGACCGATCGGCGAGCCCGCCCTCCGCGCGGCACCCGGACGCGGCACCCCGGCGCCGAACGGCCACGACACCCCGCCGGGCGACGCCAAGTGGTCACGAACTGTTGGCCGCGGGCGCCGCGGGCGACGGCTCGTGCCACCACGACGCACCGCACGCGACGTGTCGTGACCACTCGGCGAACCGTCGCTCGGCGCGCGCGGCCGGGCGCCCGAACTGCCGCGCCTCCCCGCCGGCACGACGCAGAGTGGTCACGAACTCTCGGTTGCGGCGCCTGCAACCGACAGTTCGCGCCACCACCGCGCACCACACGCGGCGTGTCGTGACCTCTCGGCGACCGAGCCGCCCGTGCACCGGACGCACGAAGGCCCCCGCACCATCGGTGCAGGGGCCTTCGTCAGCGTGTGAGCGCTAGGCCTTCTTCGCCGCGGTGCCGCGACGCTCTCGGAGCTGCTGGAGCGCGTCCTCGAGGAGCTGCGCAGCCTCTTCCTCGGTGCGGCGTTCCTTCACGTACGCGAGGTGGGTCTTGTAGGGCTCCGTCTTGGAGACCACGGGAGGGTTCTCCTTGTCGCGCCCGGCCGGCAGACCGCTCGACGGCGAGTCCACCGTCTCGGGGATCTCCTCGTCGGGCAGGTTCGCGGCGAAGTACCGCACGACCTCGTTACCGAGGGCGTCCCAGTACGAGATCGCCACGCGCTCTGCCTGGACCCCGCGGTCCTGTTCGCCCATCGGCCCCGCGCCGACGCGAGACCCTCGGATTGCACTGCCTCCGCTTGCCATGGATCAGACCCCCGCCGTGAACTTGTTGATGAGACCGAGCACGATGATGGAGACGATCCAGACCAGACCGAGGATCACCGTGATGCGGTTGAGGTTGCGCTCGGCCACGCCGGACGCACCGAGGTTGCTCGTGACCCCACCGCCGAACATGTCGGAGAGGCCACCACCGCGGCCCTTGTGCAGCAGGATGAGGAGCGTGAGCAGGAGGCTCGTGATTGCGAGCAGGACCTGCAGCACGACGGAGAGTATCGCCACGACGTACCTTTCGTGTCAGTCAGCCGTACCAGTGTACCGGCCGCGCGGAGCACGGCCGGTACCTGGACGGGAGTGGTGCGGACGACTGCCCGCGACGACGCCTGTGGACTACAGCCCGACGTGCTGACGGAACCGGGCGATGGCCGCGAACTCCTGCACGTCGAGCGAAGCGCCACCGACGAGGGCGCCGTCGATGTCGGGCTCGCGGAGGAACCCCGCGATGTTGCCCGACTTGACCGAGCCGCCGTAGAGCACTCGGGTGTCGGCAGCAGCCTGGTCGCCCCAGGCTGCGGCGATGCCACGACGGATCGCCGCGCACTCGTCCTGCGCCTGTTCGGCCGTGGCGGCCTGTCCGGAGCCGATGGCCCAGACGGGCTCGTACGCCACCACGATGTCGGCGGGCTTGACCGCGTCGAGCACGACGCGGAGCTGCTCGACCGGCACGACACCGGCGCCGCGCTCCTCGCGCTGCTCGCCGGTCTCACCGACGCACACCACGGGGACGAGGCCGTGCTTGACGGCCGCCGCGGTCTTCGCCGCGACGACCTCGTCGGTCTCACCGTGCAGCGTGCGCCGCTCGGAGTGGCCGACGATGACGTACTGGGCGTCGAGCGCTGCGAGGAACGCGCCGGAGACGTCACCGGTGTAGGCACCGGAGTCGAACTGCGACAGGTCCTGCGCACCGAAGTGGATCGGCAGCTTGTCGGCCGAGATCAGCGTCTGCACGCTCCGCAGGTCGGTGAACGGCGGGAACACCGCGACCTCGACGTCGTCGAAGTCGTGCCGGGCGTCCTTGAGCGTCCACGCGAGCTTCTGCACGGTGGCGATGGCCTGGAGGTGGTCCAGGTTCATCTTCCAGTTGCCCGCGATCAACGGAGTCCGGGTCATGCGGTCCACCCCAGTGCTTCGAGACCGGGCAGCGACTTGCCCTCGAGGAACTCGAGGCTCGCACCGCCACCGGTCGAGATGTGGCCGAACTGGTCGTCCGAGAATCCGAGCGACCGCACGGCGGCAGCGGAATCGCCACCACCGACGACGCCGAGGCCGTCGACCTCGGTCAGCGCCTGCGCGACGGTCTTCGTGCCGGCGGCGAAGGCCGGGAACTCGAACACACCCATCGGGCCGTTCCAGAACACGGTCTTCGAACCCGAGACGGCCGAGGCGAACCGCGCAGCGGTCTCCGGGCCGATGTCGAGGCCGATGCCGTCCGTGCCGAACGACGAGGACTCGATGGCGTCGGCCGCCACGGTCTCGTGGTCGGCGTCGGCCGCGAAGCCGGAGGCCACCACGACGTCGGTCGGCAGGTCGATGGTGACACCGAGCTCCTTCGCCCGCGAGAGGTACTCGCGGACGACGTCGAGCTGGTCCGCCTCGAGCAGCGACTTCGCGACCCCGTGGCCCTGGGCCGCGAGGAACGTGAAGAGCATGCCGCCACCGATGCAGAGGGTGTCGACCTTCGGCAGGATGTGGTCGATGACACCGAGCTTGTCGCTGACCTTCGACCCGCCGAGCACGACCGTGTACGGCCGCTCCGGCGAGGTGGTCAGGCGCTCGAGCACGCGCAGCTCGGTCTCGATCAACGAACCGGCCGCACTGGGCAGTGCGGACGCGAGCTCGTAGACCGAGGCCTGCTTGCGGTGCACGACACCGAAGCCGTCGGAGACGAAGGCATCACCGAGGGCGGCGATGCGGTCCGCGAAGGCACCGCGCTCGGCGGCGTCCTTCGAGGTCTCCTCCGGGTTGAAGCGGAGGTTCTCGAGCAGCAGGACGTCGCCGTCCTCGAGGGCCTCGGCCGCGGCGGTCGCTTCGTCGCCGACGGTCTCGCCGACGAACGTGACCTCTTTGCCGAGCAGCTCGGAGAGCCGCTGGGCCACCGGTGCGAGCGAGAACTCGGGCTTGGGCTCCCCGTCGGGGCGGCCCAGGTGCGAGATCACGATGACGCGTGCGCCGGCGTTGACGAGGGTGTTCAGCGTGGTCAGCGACGCACGGACGCGGCCGTCGTCCGTGATCGTGCCGTCCTTGAGCGGGACGTTCAGGTCACAGCGGACGACGACGCGCTTGCCGGCGAGGTCGCCGAGGTCCTCGAGGGTGCGGAGGGCCATGTGTTACAGACGCTCGCCGACGTACTCGGTGAGGTCGACGAGGCGGTTCGAGTAGCCCCACTCGTTGTCGTACCACGAGGTGATCTTCACGAGGCCGCCGATGACCTTGGTCAGGCCGGAGTCGTAGATCGAGGAGTGCGGGTCCGTGGTGATGTCGGTCGACACCAGCGGGTCCTCGCTGTAGAGCAGGATGCCCTTGAGGGGACCTTCTGCGGCCTCCTTGTAGGCGGCGTTGATCTCGTCGACGGTGACCTCGGACTTGGTCTCGAGGGTGAGGTCGGTGATCGAGCCGGTGGGGACCGGGACGCGCAGCGCGAAGCCGTCGAGCTTGCCGGCGAGCTCCGGCATGACCTGGCCGATGGCCTTGGCGGCACCGGTCGAGGTCGGGACGATGTTCAGCGCGGCGGCGCGGGCACGACGGGGGTCCTTGTGCGGGCCGTCCTGCAGGTTCTGGTCGGCGGTGTAGGCGTGCACCGTCGTCATGAGGCCACGCTCGATGCCGAACTTGTCGTGGAACACCTTCGCGAGCGGCGCGAGGCTGTTCGTGGTGCAGGACGCGTTCGAGATGATGTGGTGGTTCGCCGCGTCGTACTGGTCCTCGTTCACGCCGAGCACGATGGTGACGTCGTCACCCGAGGCCGGGGCGGAGATGATGACCTTCTTGGCGCCGGCGTCGATGTGCTTCTGCGCATCGGCGGCCTTGGTGAAGAACCCGGTCGACTCGATGACGATGTCGACACCCAGCTCGCCCCAGGGGAGGTTGGCGGGGTCGCGCTCGGCGAGGACCTTGATGGCCTTGCCGTCGACGACGATGTTGTCGCCGTCGAGCTCGACGGAGACGCCGAGACGGCCCGTGATGGAGTCGAACTTCAGCAGGTTGGCGAGCGACGCGTTGTCGGTGAGGTCGTTCACCGCCACGATCTCGAGGTCGGAGCCCTTCGCGAGGGCGGCCCGGAAGAAGTTACGGCCGATGCGGCCGAAGCCGTTGATACCGATCTTGACGGTCAATGGATCTCCTGGTGAGTGTGGAGCGCCCAGGGGGCGCTGCTTTCGGGAGTCGCGCACCCTGGCGGGCCCGCGTGTGGTGGACGATACGCCCCGTAACGTCGCCGTAACGACCCTAGCAGTCGGACACTGCGTGCCCGAGCGGGATGACGGTCCGTCCGGACGGTCGCCGACCGGGCCGGGAACGGGTCCGAGAACGGGCCGGGAAACGGACGGGAGGCGCGGTGCCAGCTGGCACCGCGCCTCCCGTC
The DNA here is from genome assembly GCF_001864975.1 of Curtobacterium sp. MMLR14_002. Classification (NCBI taxonomy): domain Bacteria; kingdom Bacillati; phylum Actinomycetota; class Actinomycetes; order Micrococcales; family Microbacteriaceae; genus Curtobacterium; species Curtobacterium sp. MMLR14_002. Next base: position 90,265 of record NZ_MJGT01000001.1, on the reverse strand, counting down.
CGCAGGGTCGACAGACCGCTCTCAGGCCCCTTCGAGCTCCTCGGGAACGCTCGCTTCGGTGCCCGGGATGCCGAGGTCGGAGGCCCGCTTGTCGGCCATCGCCAGCAGGCGCCGGATGCGGCCGGCGATGGCGTCCTTGGTCATGGGCGGGTCCGCGTGCTGGCCGAGCTCGTCGAGCGACGCGTCGCGGTGCTGCAGGCGCAGCGTGCCGGCGTACTGCAGGTGGTCGGGGACCTCGTCGCCGAGGATCTCGAGCGCACGCTCGACCCGGGCGCAGGCGGCCACGGCGGCCTGCGCGGAACGGCGGAGGTTCGCGTCGTCGAAGTTGACCAGGCGGTTCGCGGTCGCGCGGACCTCGCGACGCTGGCGCATCTCCTCCCAGTCGGCGGTGGTGCGGGCGGCACCCATGACGGTCAGCATCTGACCGATGGCCTCACCGTCGCGGATCACGACGCGGTGCACCCCGCGGACCTCGCGGCCCTTGGCGGCGACCCCGAGACGCGACGCGGCACCGACGAGGGCCATCGCGGCCTCGTTGCCGGGGCACGTCACCTCGAGCGCTGCGGCCCGACCCGGGTCGGTCAGGGTGCCGGAGGCGAGGAAGGCGCCGCGCCAGATGGCGGCGAGGTCCTCACGGTTGCCCGTGGTGAGGCGGTTCGGCAGGCCGCGGACGGGACGACGACGGGCGTCCATCAGGCCGGTCTGGCGGGCGAGGGTCTCCCCCGCCTCGAGCACGCGGACCAGGTAGCGGGTCCCGCGGCGGGCGGACGCGGACGAGCCCACCGACGCCTCGCTGCGCACGCCGTAGAGCTCGGCGAGGTCCTTGCGGACCCGGTGCACGATGATCCGGGTGTCGAGCTCGACCTCGACCGCGATGCGGCCCGAGATGACGTGCAGACCACCAGCGAACCGGAGGATCGTGGCCAGTTCGGCGGCGCGGACCGTGTTGCGGTTCACGGCGACCCTGGCCAGTTCGTCCTTGACCTCGGCAGTCAACGGCACAGCATCATTCCTAACGTTCGTTCAGTGGTTCCCGCAGGTCCGGCGGCACGGGCGTGGGAGCGGCCGGAGGGACGGTCACTCCCGGCCGAGATCTCGGTTCTTCACACGCACGGCGACGCCAGGCATCCCGCGGAGGAGGTTCGCCAACTCGGCGACGATGGCGACCGAGCGGTGCTTCCCGCCGGTACAGCCGATGGCGATCGTAGCGTGTCTTTTGTTCTCGCGCTGGTACCCCTCGAACACCGGCTCGAGGACGGAGGCGTAGCGATCGACGAACGGACGGGCTCCGGCCTGGGCCAGCACGTAGTCCGAGACCGGCTGGTCCAGCCCGGTGTGGGGCCGCAGTTCCGGCACCCAGTAGGGGTTCGGGAGGAACCGCACGTCGGCCACCATGTCGGCGTCGGCGGGCAGACCGTACTTGAACCCGAAGCTCATCAGCGTGACCTGTACACCCACGAAGTGCTCGTCGGCGAAGTGCTCGATCACGGTGTTGGCGAGCTGGTGGATGTTGAGGTCGGAGGTGTCGATCACCACGTCGGACGCCTCGCGCAGGCCGGCGAGACGCGCCCGTTCGCGGGCGATGCCGTCGAGCAGGGTGTCCTCGCCCTGGAGCGGGTGGGGTCGACGGACCTGCTCGAAGCGCCGGACCAGCACGGCGTCGGTGGCTTCGAGGAACAGCACCCGGACCCGCGCGGAGGTGCTCGAGCGGACCTGCTCGACCGCGTGCTCGGGGTCGGTGAAGAACCGCCCGCCGCGGACGTCGACCACCGTGGCGATCTTCGGGATCTTCTCCCCCGCGCGGTCGGCCAGTTCGGTCAGCGGGGCCAGCATCTGCGTGGGCAGGTTGTCGACGACGTACCAGCCCAGGTCTTCGAGGGCCTTGCCGACGGTGGACCGCCCGGCCCCGGACATGCCGGTGACGATGAGGATGTCGTGCTGCGACGCGTGGGTGGTCGCGGTGGCGCTGTCGGTCATCTGGGAGTGGGCTCCGTCGTGGCGGCCCGGGCGCGTCGCCCGGGGAGGTCTCGGCTGCCGGACCAGGCTACCGCCCGGTGGCGGCCGGGAGGCGCGGGGTTCGTCACGACGGTCGCTGCGGACCGTCGCTGGTCACCTCGGGGACCCGCACCGGGCCTCCGGGGTGGTTGGCGGTCTGCTGGGTGGCTGCGTTCTCGGTCACGGTGTCCGCGATCGCGTCGGCGTCCGGTTCGGGGGCGCTGGACGCGCTCGTCGCCGGCGCGCTCGTCGGCGTCTGGGCCAGCTTCGAGACCACCGCGGCAGCGGTCGCCGGGCCGATCCCGTTCACCTCGCCGATGTCCTCGGCCGTGGCTTCACGCAGCCGGGCGACCGAGCCGAAGTGCTTCAGCAGGGCGTTGACGCGGCTCGGGCCGAGACCGGGGATCTCGGACAACCGCGACCGGACGTCGCGCTTCCGCTTGCTGCGCTGGTGGGTGATCGCGAACCGGTGCGCCTCGTCGCGGATGCGCTGGATGAGGAAGAGCGCCTCGGAGTTGCGGGGCAGGATGACCGGGAAGTCGTCGTCGGGGAGCCAGAGCTCCTCGAGCCGCTTGGCGATGCCGACCAGGGCGATGTCGTGCACGCCGGCTTCGTCCATCGCGCGCTTCGCGGCCTGCACCTGGGGCTGGCCGCCGTCGACGATGAGCAGCTGCGGGCGGTACGCGAACCGCTTCGTCGGCTTCGACCCCTCGACGACCTCGTCGGTCGTGACGTCGGGGACGTCCGGCAGCTCGGCGTCCTCGTCCAGCCGCGCCAGGCGCCGCGAGAGCACCTGGTACATGCTGTCGGTGTCGTCGGTGGTCTCGGCGATCGAGTACCGGCGGTACTGGTCCTTGCGCGGCAGGCCGTCCTCGAACACCACCATCGACGCGACGACGTTCGTGCCCTGCAGGTGCGAGATGTCGTAGCACTCCATGCGGAGCGGCGCCTCGGTCATGCCGAGGGCGTCCTGGATGTCGGCCAGTGCCGCGGCCCGGGTGGTGTAGTCGGCTGAACGCTTGGTCTTGTAGAGCATGAGCGCCTGCCCGGCGTTCTGCGCGGCCGTCCGGGCGAGCCCGGCGCGATCGCCGCGCTGTGCCGTGCTGAGCTTCGTCCCGCGCCCGTTCCGACGCTTGCTGAGCCACTCCTGCAGCGCGTCGGCGTCCTCCGGCAGCTCAGGGACGACGACCTCGCGCGGGGGCTCGTCGGTGACGTAGACGCCCTGCACGATCTGCTCGACGAGGTCGCCGGTGGCGATGTCGAGCTCCTTGTCGACCACCCAGCCGCGGACACCGCGGATGCGGCCACCACGCACCGAGAACAGCTGCACGGCCGCGGCGAGCTCGTCCTCCGCGATGCCGAACAGGTCGAGGTCGACCGAGTCGCGGAGCACCACGGCGGACTTCTCGAGCACGGCTTCGAGCGCCTCGACCTGGTCGCGGTACTTCGCGGCCTGCTCGTACTGCATCGCGTCGGCCGAGGCCCCCATGCGCTGCCGGAGTTCGGTGATGACCCGGCGGTCGTAGGAGTTCATGAAGCGCACGAACTCCTCGACGAGCGCGCGGTGCTCCTCGATCGTGACCTTCTGCGAGCACGGGCCACCGCACTTGCCGATCTGCCCCGGGAAGCACGGACGGCCCGTCTGCATCGCCTTCTTGTACGACGAGTCCGAACAGGTGCGGATCGGGAACACCTTGATCATCAGGTCGATGGTGTCGTGCACCGCCCAGATCTTCGGGTACGGACCGAAGTACTTCGCGCCCTTGATCTTGCGGTTGCGTGTCACCATCACCCGCGGCGCTTCGTCGCCCAGGGTGACCGCCATGTACGGGTACGACTTGTCGTCGCGGAACTTGACGTTGAACGGCGGGTCGAACTCCTTGATCCAGGTGTACTCCAGCTGGAGCGCCTCGATCTCGGAGCCGACCGTCGTCCACTCGACACTGCGTGCCGTCAGGACCATGCGCCGCGTGCGCTCGTGCAGCGTCGGCAGCGGCGCGAAGTAGTTGCTCAGCCGGGCGCGGAGGTTCTTCGCCTTGCCGACGTAGAGCACCCGACCGGCTTCGTCACGCCATCGGTAGACGCCCGGGTCGGTCGGGATCTCCCCCGCCTTCGGACGCCACGGGACGGTGTCCGCCACCTACCGAGCACCCGCCTTCTGCTTGCTCGCCTGCTTGGTCGCGCCCTGCTGCTTACCGCCCTGCTGCTTCTGGGTGGCCTGGCGTGCGCCGACGGCCTGTTGCTTGCCGACCCGGGCGTCCTGGGCGTCGAAGATCTCGCGCAGGAAGACACCGGTGTGGCTCTCCGGCACGGTCGCCACGTGCTCCGGGGTGCCCGTCGCCAGGACCGTGCCGCCACCGGAACCGCCCTCGGGTCCCATGTCGATCAGCCAGTCGGCGGACTTGATGACGTCGAGGTTGTGCTCGATCGTGATGACGGTGTTGCCCTTGTCGACCAGGCTCTGCAGCACGAGGAGCAGCTTGCGGACGTCCTCGAAGTGCAGACCGGTCGTCGGCTCGTCGAGCACGTAGACCGTGCGGCCGTTCGAGCGACGCTGCAGCTCGGTGGCGAGCTTGACGCGCTGCGCCTCGCCGCCGGAGAGCGTGGTCGCGCTCTGGCCGAGGCGCACGTAGCCGAGGCCCACGTCGACCAGGGTCGCCATGTAGCGGTGGATCGCCGAGATCGGCTCGAAGAACTCCGCCGCCTCGCTGATCGGCATGTCGAGGACCTCGGAGATGTTCTTGCCCTTGTAGTGCACCTGGAGCGTCTCGCGGTTGTAGCGCGCACCACCGCAGACCTCGCACGCGACGTAGACGTCGGGCAGGAAGTTCATCTCGATCTTGATCGTGCCGTCGCCCGCGCAGTTCTCGCAGCGGCCGCCCTTGACGTTGAAGCTGAAGCGGCCGGGCTGGTAGCCGCGGGTCTTGGCCTCTTGCGTCTCGGCGAACAGCTGGCGGATGCGGTCGAACACGCCCGTGTAGGTCGCGGGGTTCGAGCGCGGCGTGCGGCCGATCGGTGCCTGGTCGACGTGCACGACCTTGTCGAGCTGGTCGAGGCCCTTCACCCGGGTGTGCTTGCCCGCGATGTGCCGTGCGCCGTTGAGCTGGTTGGCGAGCACCTTGTACAGGATGTCGTTCACCAGCGTCGACTTGCCGGACCCGCTGACGCCCGTCACCGCGGTGAACACACCGAGGGGGAAGTCCGCGTCGATCGACTTGAGGTTGTTCGCGCGGGCGCCCTGCACGGTGATGGCGCGCTTCAGGTTGACCTTGCGACGCTCGGCCGGCACCTCGATCGCGCGTCGGCCGGCGAGGTAGTCACCGGTGATCGACTCGCGGTTCTCGATGATGCCCTCGTACGAACCGGAGTGCACGACGTTGCCGCCGTTCACACCGGCACCGGGGCCGATGTCGACGACCCAGTCGGCCGTGCGGATCGTGTCCTCGTCGTGCTCGACGACGATGAGCGTGTTGCCGAGGTCCTTGAGCTTGACCAGGGTGTCGATGAGTCGACGGTTGTCGCGCTGGTGCAGGCCGATGCTCGGCTCGTCGAGCACGTAGAGCACGCCCGTCAGCCCGGAGCCGATCTGCGTCGCCAGGCGGATGCGCTGCGCCTCGCCGCCGGAGAGACCGCCGGCACCACGTGCCAGCGTGAGGTAGTTCAGGCCGACCTCGAGCAGGAACTCGAGGCGTGCGCGGATCTCGCGGAGGACCGCGGCGGCGATGTGCGCTTCGCGGTCGGTCAGCGTCAGCTCGTCCATGAACGAGTACGCGTTGTCGAGCGACATGTCGGTGACGTCCGCGATGCTGCGGTCGTTGACCGTCACCGCGAGCACCTCGGGCTTGAGGCGGGTTCCCTCGCACACCGGGCACGGGACCTCGCGCAGGTACCCCTGGAAGCGCTGCCGCTGCGAGTCCGACTCGGCCTCGGCGAACTTGCGCTCGATGTAGGGCATGACGCCTTCGAACCCGCTCGTGTACCGCATCTCGCGGCCGAAACGGTTGCGCCAGGAGACCGACACCTGGAAGTCCTTGCCGGTCAGGATCGACGCCTGCACCGCGGGGTCGAGCTGGCTCCACGGGGTGTCGAGCGAGAAGCCGAGCTCCTTGCCGAGGCCGCCGAGCAGCTTCTCGAAGTAGGAGTACAGCCCGCTCGTCCCGGTCCAGGGCAGCAGGACGCCGTCGCGCAACGAGGCCTCGGGGTCGCCGAGCACCAGGTCGGGGTCGACCGACATACGCGTGCCGAGGCCGGAGCACTCGGGGCAGGCACCGAACGGCGCGTTGAACGAGAACGTGCGCGGCTCGATCTCGGTGAGCGCGAGCGGGTGGTTGTTCGGGCACGAGAGGTTCTCGGAGTAGTTCCGGACCGCTCCGGGCCCCTCGTGGTCCACCAGGTCGATGCCGACGGTGCCGTCGGTCAGGCGCAGGGCGGTCTCGAGCGAGTCGGTGAGACGACCGAGGATGTCGTCGCTCGCCACCAGGCGGTCGACGATGACCGAGATGTCGTGCTTGACCTGCTTCTTGAGCTTGGGCGGGTCGCTGAGCTGGATGCGCTCCCCGTCCACGATCGCGCGGGCGTAGCCGGACGCCGCGAGCTCCTGGAAGAGGTCGACGAACTCACCCTTCTTCTTCGAGATCACGGGTGCGAGGACCTGGAAGCGGGTGCCGGTCTCGAACTGCATGAGCTGGTCGGCGATCTGCTGCACGGTCTGCTTGCTGATCACCTCGCCACACGTCGGGCAGTGCGGGACCCCGATGCGCGCCCAGAGCAGACGCATGTAGTCGTAGACCTCGGTGATCGTGCCGACCGTCGACCGCGGGTTGCGGTTGGTCGACTTCTGGTCGATCGACACCGCCGGCGAGAGCCCCTCGATGAAGTCGACGTCGGGGCGGTCGACCTGGCCGAGGAACTGGCGCGCGTAGGCGGACAGCGACTCGACGTACCGGCGCTGCCCCTCGGCGAAGATCGTGTCGAACGCCAGCGAGGACTTGCCCGAGCCGGACAGGCCGGTGAACACGACGAGCGAGTCGCGCGGGATCTCAAGGTCGACGTCACGGAGGTTGTGCACGCGCGCGCCGCGCACGCTGAGCGTGGAGGTGCTGTGCGGCGCGGTCCCGCCGGGGAGGTGGAGGTCAGCGGGCTCGCCGAAGGCGTTCCGGCCCGACGTCGAGGTACCGGGGTCAGAGGTGATGGTCATCGTCGTCGATTCTACGAAGCGGCACCGACATTCGGCCGGGATGGAGGGTCAGACGAGTGCGTCGAGAGCGAACGCGACACCGGATGCACGCTCGCTCGCGGCCCAGAGCTGCGCTGCGACGGTGCGGTCGTGCGCCCGAGGTTCGGCCGCGACCACCGTGGCCGGGCCCCGGAGCTGCATCCAGCCTGCCGGGCCCCAGTACTCCCCCGAGTGCACGTCAGGACCGACGGCCGCGTGCACGAGCGGCTGGGCGCCGACGTCCTTGCCCTGGGCGACGATGCGCTGCGCCGGGCGGATCCACTCGGGTTCGGCTCTGGTCGGGCTGACGTCGGGACGGCCCGGCGACAGGCGGTCGAGCGACAGGCCGGGGTGCGCGACGACGCTCGACACGGATGAGCCCGAGTCGGCCAGTCGCTCGGCGAGCTCGAAGCCGAACAGCATCACGGCGAGCTTGCTCCTGGCGTACTGGCGGTGGCTCGAGTACCGACCGACGCCGAGCGGATCGGTCGCGTCGAGCTGGGCGAATCGGTGGGCGATCGACCCGAGGTGCACGACCCGGCCGGCTCGTCGTTCGAGCAGGGGCAGGACCCGGGCGGTCCACGCGAAGTGCCCGAGGTGGTTCGTACCGATCTGCAGTTCGGTGCCCTGTGCCGTGCTCCCCCGCGTCGACGCCCCGACGACCCCGGCGTTGTTCACGACCGCGTCGACGCCGTCGGGTTCCAGCGCGGCGAGTTCGTCGGCAGCGGCACTGACCGAGTCGAGGTCGGCGAGGTCGAGGTGGACGTGGGCGAGCGAGGCCCCGTCGACGTGCCGACGGATGCTGCGCTCGGCGGCGTCCGCCCGGCCGCGGTCGCGCGTCGCCAGCACCACACGGTGCCCCGCCGCGGCGAGCTGCTCGGCGGCGTGGTACCCGAGCCCGGCGCTCGCACCGGTGACGACGACCGTGCGGGCGCCGTCAGCTGACATGTCCGGCCGACTCCATCTGGCGCAGGGCCTTCTTCAGGTCCTGCACCTCGTCGCGCAGTCGCGCCGCGAGCTCGAACTTCAGCTCCGCCGCAGCCTGCAGCATCTGGTCGTTCAGGTCGGCGATGGTGGCACCGAGCTGCGTCGCACCCTCGCCCGCGATGCCGCCGCGCTTGAGGTTCGGCGTGGGCGACCGACGGCCGTCGGTGCCGGGGCGACCCTGCAGGAGCGCCTTTGTGTCGTCGTTCTCGCGCTGCAGGACCTCGGTGATGTCCGCGATCTTCTTGCGCAGCGGCTGCGGGTCGATGCCGCGCTCCAGGTTGTAGGCGACCTGCTTCTCACGACGGCGATCGGTCTCCTCGATCGCGGTCTTCATCGAGTCGGTCATCTTGTCGGCGTACATGAGCACCTGGCCCGACACGTTGCGGGCAGCGCGACCGATCGTCTGGATGAGCGACGTCGACGAGCGGAGGAAGCCTTCCTTGTCGGCGTCGAGGATCGCCACGAGCGACACCTCGGGCAGGTCGAGCCCCTCGCGCAGCAGGTTGATGCCGACGAGCACGTCGTAGACGCCCTGCCGAAGCTCGGTCAGCAGCTCGACGCGCTTCAGGGTGTCGACGTCGGAGTGCAGGTAGCGGACGCGGACACCGGCGTTCCCGAGGAAGTCGGTGAGTTCCTCGGCCATGCGCTTGGTCAGCGTGGTGACGAGGACGCGTTCGTCCTTCTCCACCCGCTGCTTGATCTCCTCGAGCAGGTCGTCGATCTGGCCGTCGCTCGGCTTGACCACGATCTCGGGGTCGATCAGGCCGGTCGGGCGGATGATCTGCTCGACCACGCTGTCGGTGACCCCGAGCTCGTAGCGCCCCGGGGTGGCCGACAGGTAGACCTTCTGCCCGACGCGCTCGAGGAACTCCTCCCACTTCAGCGGGCGGTTGTCCATCGCGCTCGGCAGGCGGAACCCGTGCTCGACGAGGGTGCGCTTGCGCGAGGCGTCGCCTTCGTACATCGCGCCGATCTGCGGCACGGTGACGTGCGACTCGTCGATGACGATCAGGAAGTCGTCGGGGAAGTAGTCGATGAGGCAGTGCGGGGCCTCGCCCGGACCACGGCCGTCCATGTGCCGCGAGTAGTTCTCGATGCCCGAGCAGAACCCGATCTGCTCCATCATCTCGATGTCGAACGTGGTGCGCATCCGGAGGCGCTGGGCCTCGAGCAGCTTGCCCTGGCCCTCGAGCTCGGCGAGCCGTTCCGCGAGTTCTTCCTTGATGGAGGCGATCGCCCGGTGCATCACATCGGTGTCCGCGACGTAGTGCGAGGCCGGGAAGATCGACACGGCGGGCAGGTCGTCGATGACGTTGCCGGTGAGCGGGTGCAGCGAGGAGAGCGCTTCGATCTCGTCACCGAACATCTCGATGCGGATAGCGTGCTCTTCGTACATCGGGATGATCTCGATGGTGTCACCGCGCACCCGGAACGTGCCCCGGGCGAAGTCGACGTCGTTGCGCTGGTACTGCATGGCGACGAACTTGCGGACGAGCTGGTCGCGGGAGATCGTCTGGCCCACGTGGAGCGCGACCGATGCGTTCATGTACTGCTCGGGGGTGCCGAGACCGTAGATGCAGGAGACGGTGGACACCACCACGGTGTCGCGACGGCTGAGCAGCGAGTTCGTCGTGGAGTGCCGGAGTCGTTCGACCTCGGCGTTGACCGAGGAGTCCTTCTCGATGAAGGTGTCCGTCTGCGGGACGTACGCCTCGGGCTGGTAGTAGTCGTAGTACGAGACGAAGTACTCGACCGCGTTGTTCGGCATCAGGCTGCGGAACTCGTTGGCGAGCTGGGCCGCGAGCGTCTTGTTGTGCGCGAGCACGAGTGTCGGCCGCTGCACCTGCTCGATGAGCCACGCGGTCGTCGCCGACTTGCCGGTACCGGTCGCACCCAGCAGCACGACGTCGGTCTCACCGGCGTTGATCCGCCCGGCGAGTTCCGCGATGGCCGCGGGCTGGTCGCCACTCGGCGAGTACTCGCTGATGACCTCGAACGGACGCACCGCTCGGGTCGGTTCGATCGCAACACCCATGGGGACAACGGTAGTCGGCACCCCTGACACCGAGGACCGCTGCTCGCCCTCGGCGTACTGTCCGCTGCAAGCAGGCTCCAAGTCGACTGATGGTCAACGGGCATACCGTCCGATCCGTTCAGTCACCCGACTCCTTCCCACTCCCCCGAAGAGGCCTCATGACCACGGCGACCCCGGCCGCACCGATCAAGGGCACCCCGTTCCGCGGACGCATCCGCGGACGCGTGCTCGTCCTGCTCTGCTGCATGTACGCGATCTCGTACATCGACCGGACGAACATCTCGACGGCGCTGCCGCACATCACCGAGGAGTTCGGGTTCAACGAGGCGACCGCCGGTCTCATCGTCTCCGCGTTCTCGTTGCCGTACGCCCTGCTGCAGGTGTTCGGCGGCACGATCAGCGAGAAGTTCGGCCCGCGCCGGGCGCTCTTCGTCATCACGGTGATCTGGGGCGTCGCGACGCTCTGGACCGGGTTCGCGGTCGGCTTCTGGACCCTCTTCGCCGCACGGGCCCTGCTCGGGCTGAGCGAGGCCGCCGCGTTCCCGACCGCCACGCAGGCGATGAGCCGGTGGATCCCCCGCGACCGGAACGGCTTCGCCCAGGGCGTGGTGCACTCCGCGGCACGGCTCGGCAACGCTCTGGCCCCGCTCATCGTCGCGTGGGTGATCGGGGCGACGGGCAGCTGGCGCTGGGCGTTCTTCGCCACCGCGGTGCTGTCCCTGGCGTGGGCAGTCGTCTGGTTCGTCTGGTTCCGGGACAAGCCCGAGTCCGCGAAGGGCATCACGCAGGTCGAGCTCGCCGAGCTCCCGCCGGTCGAGACCCGCGCGACCCGTCCCCCGGTGCCGTGGCGGCAGATGGCGAAGCAGATCCTGCCGGTCACCTTCGTCGACTTCGGGTACGGCTGGACCCTCTGGGTGTTCCTCACGTGGCTCCCGACGTTCCTCAGCTCCACCTACGGCCTGGAGATCGGCGACTTCGCCCTGTTCACCACCCTCATCCTGCTGGCCGGTGTCGTCGGGGACACGGTCGGCGGGATGCTCAGCGACCGCATCATCCACCGCGGCGGGAACACCCGGAACGCCCGCCGGACCATCCTGGTGATCGGGCTCGGCGGCTCGCTCCTCTGCCTCATCCCGCTCGTGATCGGGCAGGGCCTGCTCGTCGCGACGATCTCGCTGGCCCTGTCGTTCTTCTTCCTCGAGCTCTGCAACGCCAACCTCTGGGCGATCCCGATGGACGTGGCGCCGCAGTGGTCCGGCACGGCCTCGGGCTTCATGAACACCGGGTTCGGCATCGCCGGTGTCGTCTCGCCCATCGTGTTCGGTCTGCTCATCGACGCCTCCGGCTGGCAGGTGCCCTTCGCACTCTCCTGCGTCCTGCTCGGAGCCGCGGCCGTCGTCGCGTGGTTCATGAAGCCCCAGCGGCTGACCTCCACCGACGGCGTGCTCGAGATCGGCACCCCGAAGGCCGAGCAGCGCTCGGCCTGACGGCCCGAAGCCGGTGCGCGGAACGTGCGCCGGACCTGGTGGTCCGCACGCGGCGGCCGGGAGGCGCGGGGCGGGCC
>NZ_MJGT01000001.1:7253-78031 GCF_001864975.1 Curtobacterium sp. MMLR14_002 | reverse complement strand
GCCACGTGCCTCCCGGCCGCCGCGCCACGTGTCCACCGCCCCGCACGGCTGGTGCGAGCGTGCGGGCGAGCGCTCAGCGCGCGGCGCGCCGCCCGACGTCGTCGGTCTCGCCGACGAGGGCGTCGTCCGGCTCCACCGGCTCCGGCGACCGCTGCGGCACCCCCGCGCCGGCGGACCGACGCGCCCGCGCCGCTCGTGACGCCCGAGAGGACAACGACGGCCGCCCGGTCAACGGCACGCTGAGGGGCGTCCACCGGAACAGCTCGGTCACCGCGACGGACAGCACCAGCACGAGCACGTAGGTGACGAGCGTGAGCCACGGACGTGGCACGACGGCCTCGAGCCAGCTGTCGCCGTAGAGCAGGATCCAGATGACGAACGGGTGGCTCAGGAAGATGCCGAACGAGCGATCGGAGGCGTAGTCGACGAACCGGGCGGTCCGGCTCCCGGGGCGCCGTCGATCCGCCCAGGCCGCGCCGATCGCCAGGAACCCGACGAACACCGCGGTGCTCCAGACCACCTGGACCGGCTGCAGCGGCGTCCCCGCGGCGTAGAGGGACTGCCCGAGGCCCACCTGCAGCGCCCACACACCGAGGGTGAGCCCACCGACGCCGGCGAACGCCCACAGGACCGAACGGCGGTGGACCCGGATGAACCGCAGGAACGCGTCCGCGTGGTCGGCGGCGATCGCCCCCGAGACGATGAAGAAGACGTACGAGAAGAAGAACTGCTTCTGGTACCCCTGCATCCACGCGTCGCTCGCCGGGAAGTACTTGTACCCGGCGAACACCACCAGCTGGACCAGGAACGCCACGACCAGCACGGTCACGTGGTGCCCGCGGGTCCGGCGCACCAGCCAGACGATCACCGGCAGGAGCAGGTACACCTGCATCGTCACGAGCAGGAAGTACAGGTGGTACCACGAGGTGCCGGTGACGATGCCCTCGGCCGCGGTGCGCACCAGGTCCGGGACGTGACCACGGCGGGTCGGGCTCAGCAGCCACGCCGCCGCGACGTAGACGAACGACCACGCCAGGTACGGCACGCCCACGAGCAGGAACCGTTTCGGCCAGAACTGCGCCATCGGCCTCGGGCGCAAGGTGTAGCTGTACACGAGCACGAACGCGGTCAGCGAGAAGAAGACCAGCCGGGTGAAGTGCAGCAGGGCGAGCAGCGCGTTCAGCCCGACGTCGTCGGTGGCCGCGGTGTGGCTCGTGGTGTGCACCCCGATCACGCACGCGAACGTGAGGATGCGGAGCACGTCGACCTCGTACAGGTGCCGGGGCTTGCCCTCGGCCGTGCGCGTCGGCGTCTGCACCCCTGGCTCGTCGCCGGTCGACGCAGGGAACACGCGTGACGACCCGTTCACGAGGGTCGGGCCATGGTCCGGACCTTCGCGCGCTGCACCTTGCCGGTTGGCGCACGCGGCAGGTCGGGCACGACGATGACCTCGACCGGTTGGCGGAACCGGGTCAGGTGTGCCTCGGCCCGGGCAACGAGATCGGCCACGAGGGCTGCGTGGTCGACGGGTTCGTCGGGCTGCGGGATCACGTAGGCGATCGGGACGGCACCGAGCACGTCGTCGGGGCGGCCGACGACGACCGCCTCGAGCACGCGTGGGTCGCCGAGCAGGACGTCCTCGACCTCGGACGGGTAGACCTTCTCGCCACCGCGGTTGATGACGTCGTCGGAGCGTCCGGCCAGGGACACCCAGCCGTCGGTGCTGACGGACCCGACGTCACCGGTGTGCAGCCACCCGTCGGCGTCGAACCGCTCGGACGCGCGGCCACCCAGGTAGCCCCGGACGATCCCCTCGCCCCGCACCCACAGCGCACCGATCTCGCCGGCGGGCAAGAGCGAGCCGTCCTCGCCGCGGACCTGCACCTCGGACCCGACCGGGACCCCGACGGTGCCGGGCCGGGCCGGTTCGTCGAGCGGCGTCGCCGTGATCTGCGAGGCGCCTTCGGTCATGCCCCAGCTCACGACGAGCGGCACGTCGCCGAGGGCGGCGCGCACCGGGTCGGGCAACGGCGCCGACGCGCTGCGCACGAACCGCAGGCCCGGCGGGAACTCGAGCGGCCCGGTCTTCGCCAGTACGGCCAGGACGGCCGGGACGGCGTTCAGCCAGGTGATCCGTCGTTCCGCGAGCAGGTCCCAGAACCCGGTACGACGGAAGCGCCGGTCGAGCACGAGGGTCGCGCCGGCGACGAGCGTCGCAAGCAGTCCGACCACCTCGGCGTTGACGTGGAACAGCGGCAAGGAGTTGAACCCGCGGTCGTCCGGCACCAGCCGGTTGTGCTGCGCGACGGCCCGGGCGACGAACAGCAGCTGCGTCTCGGGCAGCTCGACGCCCTTCGGCGTGCCGGTCGACCCGGAGGTGAACAGCACGACGGACCCCTGGCCCGGCGCGTGCGGGCTGTGGGCGGGCAGGTCGCCGTCACGGACGGCGGTCGGGAGGAACGTGACCGGGTCGATCCCGCTCGCCGGTGCCCCGGGGACGGTCGCGTCCACCGCGCGGTCCGACACGACGATGGACGCTCCGCCGATGAGGTCGGCGAGACGGCCGGGCTCGGTGGCCGGCTGGCCGGTGTCGACGGGGATCGCGCGGCGACCGGAGGCGACGGCGCTCAGGTGCACGACCGCGAACGCGAGCGGGTCACCCACGTCGACCAGGACGGCACCCGACGGCGCGATGCCGATCGCGTCGAAGGTCCGCGACCAGGCGGTCACCGCGTCGTCGAGCGCGCGGTACGTGAGGACGCGCTCGGAGCGAGCGTCCTCGAGGAAGTGGCGCACGCTCCCGTCGGCCGCACGGGCCCGGATCAGCGAGCGCAGGTCGGGTTCATCACGAACGGGCTGCACGCAGGAAGGCTATTGCGCGACGCTATGAGCGGTCGGAGGGAACAGCGGGATCTGTGGAGAACCGGTGCAGCATCCACTGCCACAGCGGGAGCATCCGGGGGACGCCGTCACGGGTGAGCGGCGTCGAGTCCTTGATGATCAGGGAGTGCGCCTTGCCCTCGCCGCCGAGGTCGGTGAGGATCGCGTGCGGGTCCGCTCCGGCGAGTGGCGGTGCGGTGTCCGTCTCGAACGGCCCGGACACACCGCTCAGCCCGAGGACGTCCCACGAACCGGTGATGCGGGGGCCGAACGTGTCACGGACGTCGTCGATGGCGTACATCCGGTCCACCGGTGTCCGGCCCGGGCGGTCCATCCACGCTGCGTGTGCCGGCCCGCGGGACTCGACGGGTGACGAGAACATCAGCGCGCCGTGGACACTGCGGACGTGGGCGATGTACGCCGCCTCTCCGCCGCCCTGCGAGTGCCCGGCCACGACGATGTCGTTCCAGACGATGCGGTCGTCGCCCTGGACGAACCGCCCCCAGCCGCCGTCGGGGTCGTGGTCGTCGAGGTACGCGACGGCGTCCCGGAAGCGCGAGACGATCGACCCGGCCGGACTGACCGCACTGAACGCCGAGGGCCGCGTGCCGTCGAAGCGGTTCCGCTGCACCATGCCGTAGCAGCGTGCGTCGGCCTCACACGTGCCGGACAGGGTGCGGCCCAGGTTCCAGTAGTCGAGACCGAGCACGTGGTACCCGTCAGCCAGGGCGGCTCCGAGGAACCGCTGGTACTCCGCCGGACGGGATCGCGTCGCCGGCAGGAACAGCAGGAGCGGCCCGTCAGCCGAGGTGCGTGCGGCGAAGTCGTCACGGTTCGGGGTGAGCCGCTCACCGTTCACCGTTCCGAGCCGGAACCGGTGGAACTCCCCCTCGGGCCCGTGTTCGTCACCCGACGGCCGCTCGTGCACCGCGACCCGGCCGTTGTCCGCCACACGCTGGGCACCGAGGACGTTCGCGGCGACGAGCGAGGCGGCCCCGATCGCCACGAGGACGATCGCGGCGAGGACGAGCAGCAGGCGGTGGTTCATGGAGTGATCCGCGCCCACACCTCGTCAGCGGAGCGGATCGTCTGCTCGAGCGTCCCGGTGGCGTCGACGACGTGGTCGGCGAGGGCGAGACGGTCGGCATCGCTCGCCTGGGCGGCGACGCGACGCTCGGCCTCGTCACGGGGCATCCCGCGGTGCTCGACGAGCCGCTCGATGCGCTGCGCCGCGGGGGCGTCGACCACCACGACGGCGTCGAACCGGAGCGGACGCGCGCCGCGGGCCTCGGCGAGCAACGGCACGTCGTAGACCACCACGGCGTCGGGGTCGGCTGCCTCGGCGGCGTCGAACGCCTGCTGCGCGAGCCGCCAGACCTCGGGGTGCGTGATCGCTTCGAGGTCCTTCCGCGCCGCGGGGTCCGCGAACACGATCGACCCGAGCGCCGGCCGGTCGAGGGAACCGTCGGCGGCGATCACCGACGGACCGAACCGCTCGGCGACCTGTGCCAGGCCCGGGCTGCCCGGTGCCACGGCGTCCCGAGCCAGTCGGTCAGCGTCGACGACGACGGCCCCGTGCTCGGCCCAGCGCCGGGAGACGGTCGACTTGCCCGCGGCGATGCCGCCCGTGAGTCCGATGATGTGCACGGCAACAGGGTAACGACCCCGATGCCCGGAAACGCCGGAAGCCCGGCACCCTGTCAGGGGTGCCGGGCTTCCGGTCGGGACGAACCGCTCGATCAGTTGTTGGTCGAGCTGAGCTTCTCGCGGAGTGCAGCGAGCGACGCGTCGTCGGCCAGGGGGCTCGCGCCACCCGTCTCGCCGGCGAACGACGAGGTCGACGACGACGAGGAAGCCGTGGCCGGGAGGTCGAAGCCACCCTGCGCCTCGTCGGCGATGGTCTTCGCGACCTGCGCCTTGTGGGCTTCCCAACGCCCCTGGGCGGCCGCGTACTGGCCCTCCCACTCGGTGCGCTGCGTGTCGTAGCCCTCGAGCCACTCGTTGGTCTCCGGGTCGAAGCCCTCGGGGTACTTGTAGTCACCCTTGTCGTCGTACTCGGTCGGCATGCCGTAGAGCGCCGGGTCGAACTCGTCGCTCTCCGGGTCGACGCCCTCGTTCGCCTGCTTGAGGCTGAGCGAGATGCGGCGACGGTCGAGGTCGATGTCGATGATCTTGACGAAGACCTCGTCGTTGACCGACACGACCTGCTCGGCGAGCTCGACGTGCTTGTTCGAGAGCTCCGAGATGTGCACGAGGCCCTCGATGCCGTCGGCAACGCGGACGAAGGCACCGAACGGGACGAGCTTCGTGACCTTGCCCGGTGCGATCTGACCGATCGCGTGGGTGCGGGCGAAGACCTGCCACGGGTCCTCCTGCGTCGCCTTGAGCGAGAGCGACACGCGCTCGCGGTCCAGGTCGACCTCGAGGATCTCGACGGTGACTTCCTGACCGACCTCGACGACCTCGCTGGCGTGCTCGATGTGCTTCCAGCTGAGCTCGGAGACGTGGACGAGACCGTCGACGCCGCCGAGGTCCACGAACGCACCGAAGTTGACGATCGAGGACACGATGCCCTTGCGGACCTGGCCCTTGTGGAGGTTGTTGAGGAACGTCGTCCGGGACTCGGACTGCGTCTGCTCGAGGAGCGCACGGCGCGACAGGACCACGTTGTTGCGGTTCTTGTCGAGCTCGAGGATCTTCGCCTCGATCTCCTGGCCGAGGTACGGCGTCAGGTCGCGGACACGACGGAGCTCGATGAGCGAGGCGGGGAGGAAGCCACGGAGGCCGATGTCGACGATGAGACCGCCCTTGACGACCTCGATGACCGTTCCGGTCACGACGCCGTCGGACTCCTTGATCTTCTCGACGTCGCCCCACGCACGCTCGTACTGCGCGCGCTTCTTCGACAGGATGAGGCGGCCTTCCTTGTCCTCCTTCTGGAGAACCAGGGCCTCGACCTCGTCGCCGACCTCGACGACCTCGTTGGGGTCGACGTCGTGCTTGATCGAGAGCTCGCGCGAGGGGATGACGCCCTCGGTCTTGTAACCGACGTCGAGGAGGACCTCGTCGCGGTCGATCTTCACGACGGTGCCGGAGATGAGATCACCGTCGTTGAAGAACTTCAGGGTCTTCTCGACCTCGGCCAGGAAGTCATCAGCCGAACCGATGTCGTTGATGGCGACCTGCTTAGGAGCCTTGGTCGTAGTGGTTGTCATGTAGAGATTGCTCCGAACGGACATGAGTCGGGCCATGGCGTGCGGGGACTCGGCCCCCGTGGTGCACCGCCGTGGCGATTGATTGAGTGGCGCGGATTGCGCCGCACAAGTCTAACCGCACCGGCGGAGGCCCCACAACCGGGCGTGTCGACGGCGCGTCACCCGACCAGGGCGGTCCGCAGGGTGTCGAGGCCGATGCTGCCGAGGGAGAGCGCACGGTGGTGGAACGCCTTCAGGTCGAAGTCGGCTCCCTCGCGGGCGGCGACCTCGTCGCGGATGGACTCCCAGACGCGCTGACCCACCTTGTACGAGGGGGCCTGCCCCGGCCACCCGAAGTACCGGGCGACCTCGAACCGGACGAACGCGGGGTCCATGTTCACGTTCTGCCCCATGAAGTCGAGCGCGTACTCCCACGTCCAGCCGCCGCCGTCGGGGTTCGTCTTCTGCAGGTGCACGCCGATGTCCAGCACGACGCGGGCCGCCCGCATCCGCTGCCCGTCGAGCATGCCGAGGCGGTCCCCGTCGTCGTCGAGGAACCCGAGCTGCTCCATCAGCCGTTCGGCGTACAGCGCCCAGCCCTCGACGTGCCCGGAGGAGCCGGACAGCTGCCGGCGCCACGTGTTCAGTTCGCCGCGGTTGTAGACGCCCTGGCTGATCTGCAGGTGGTGTCCGGGGACACCCTCGTGGTAGACCGTCGTCTTCTCGCGCCAGGTGCCGAACTCGGTGACGCCCTCGGGGACGGACCACCACATGCGGCCGGCACGGGAGAAGTCGTCGGAGGGGCCGCTGTAGTAGATGCCGCCCTCCTGCGTGGGGGCGATCCGGCACTCGAGGCGACGGATCGGGTCCGGGATGTCGAAGTAGGTCCCGGCCATCGCGGCGATCGACGCGTCGCTCGTCTCCTGCATCCACCGCTGCAGGGCGTCGGTGCCGTGCAGGATCCGGGACGGGTCGGTGTCGAGCACCTCGATCGCCCGGGCGACGCTCGCGCCGGACTCGATGCGGTCGGCGATGCGCTCCTGCTCGTCCCGCATGCGCGCGAGTTCCTCGAGGCCCCACTCGTACGTCTCGTCGAGGTCGACGACCGCGCCGAGGAACCGGCGCGAGTGCAGCTCGTATGCTTCGCGACCGACGGCGTCGACGGGGGTGGCGAGCGGCAGCAGCTCGTGCTCCAGGAACTGGCCGAACGAGCGGTAGGCCGCCGCGGCGACCTCGGCACCGCGGTGCAGGTCTGCTCGGAGCGTCTCCGGCACGGGGCCGTCGCCCTCGAACGCCGCGGCGTCGGCCAGCTGACGGAACATCCCGCCGTCGGCGCCGGTTCGCGCCGCCTGCTCGGCGATGAGCGCGACCTGGCGCTTCGCCGGGGTGACGTCCTCGCGGGTGCCCTCGAGCAGGGTCTCGCGGATGCCCTCGAGCGCGTCGGGCAGCGCGTGCAGTCGGCTCGCGATGTCCTGCCAGTCGCCCTCGGTCGCGGTCGGCATCAGGTCGATGATCTCGCGGACCGACTGCGCCGGGCTCGCGATGACGTTGAGGTCACGGAGGTGCAGCTTGCGCTCGTACGACTCCTGCACCAGGTCCAGCTCGGCCCCGAGGTCGGCCTTCGTCACCTGGTCCACCGAGTCGACGGCGGGAGCGGCGTCGAGCGCACGCTTCGCACCGCGCGCGGCCTCGGCCATCGCGGCGGCGCCGGCGGGCGAGGTGTCGCCGTACTCCCCCGTGCGCCCCGGGACGCCGATGTAGGTGGCGGTCGTCGGGTCGAGGTCGACGAGGGTGGTGACCCAGTCCTCGGCGGCGCGGTCGACGGCGGATGGCTGGCGGACAGGACGCTCTTCGCTCATGCCCCGACCCTACCGACCCGCGGGTCGGCAGGACTCCCGAGCCGCCCGGGTCAGTGGGCGGCGCTCTCCCAGTTCGGCCCCACACCGACCGAGACGTCGAGCGGGACGGTCAGCTCGGCTGCGCTGCCCATCCGGGTGCGGAGGATCTCCTCGACACGCTCCTGCTCCCCGGGCGCGACCTCGAGGATGAGCTCGTCGTGCACCTGGAGCAGCAGGTGCGACTGCAGCTCGCCGTCGCGCAGGTCGTCGGCGACCCCGAGCATCGCGATCTTGATGATGTCGGCGGCCGACCCCTGGATCGGGGCGTTCAGCGCGGCGCGTTCGGCGTTCTCGCGCAGGACCCGGTTCGGGCTCTTCAGGTCGGGGAACGGGCGACGGCGACCGAAGATCGTCTCGGTGTAGCCGTCCTCGCGCGCCTGCTCGACGACGTTGCGCAGGTAGTCGCGCACCGCGCCGAAGCGAGCGAAGTACTCGGTCATCAGGGTGCGGGCCTCGGACTGCTCGATGCGCAGCTGCTTCGACAGACCGAAGGCGCTCAGCCCGTAGGCCAGGCCGTAGGACATCGCCTTGACCTTGGTGCGCATCTCGTTCGAGACCTCGGCCGGGTCGACGCCGAACACCCGGGCGCCGACGAAGCGGTGCAGGTCCTCGCCCTCGTTGAAGGCCTGGATGAGCCCCGGGTCGCCGGAGAGGTGCGCCATGATCCGCATCTCGATCTGCGAGTAGTCGGCGGTGACGAGCGTCGTGTACGGCTCGGCCACCGCGAACGCCGACCGGATCCGGCGACCGACGGCCGTCTTCACCGGGATGTTCTGCAGGTTCGGGTCGGTCGACGAGACCCGGCCGGTGCTCGTACCGGTCTGCTCGTAGCGGGTGTGGATGCGCCCGTCGACCACGGCGGCGTCGAGCGTGTCGACGATCTGCCGGAGCTTCGTGGCGTCGCGGTGCTGCAGCAGGAGCCCGAGGAACGGGTGCGGGTGCTGTTCCTGCAGGTCGGCCAGGCTCGCGGCGTCGGTCGAGAACCCGGTCTTGGTCTTGCGGGTCTTCGGCATCGCGAGCTCGGTGAACAGGACCTCCTGCAGCTGCTTCGGCGATCCGAGGTTGACCTCGTGCCCGATCTCGGCGAAGGCCTGCTGCGCGAGTTCGGCGGCGCGCTCCCCGAGTTCCTTCGACAGGCCGGTGAGCACCGGGCGGTCGATGCCGACGCCGATGGTCTCCATGCCGGCCAGCACCGACACGAGCGGCAGCTCGATGTCGTCGAGGACCTGCAGCGAGGACCCGTCGATCCGGGCGCGCAGGGCCGTGGTGACGCGGAGCACGAACCACGCGTGCACCCCGACGTTGACCGGGTCGGTCTCGGGGACCAGCTGGTTCGGGTCGGCCGTCGGCAGTTCTTCGCCGAGCTCCTGGTAGACGAGGTCGGACAGCGGCTGCCCCTGCTTGCCGGGCTGCGCGAGCCACCCCATGATCCGGGCGTCGCCCGCGATGCCGTTCACGACGAAGCCGGCGGTGCCGAGCGCCTTGATCGCGGCCTTGGCGTCGTGGAAGTGCTTCGGGGCGTCGGAGGCGAACCAGGCCGAGAGCTGCTCGTAGTCCTTCGCGCCGCTGCCGCCCGGTACCAGCACGGCGTCGTCGTGGGTCGCGATGCCGATGGCGCTGAGGCGTCCGTCGATGACCTCGACCGCGACGCCGTAGCCGTTCGCCGCCTCGGTGGCGTTGCGGCGTTCGAGCCAGTACCCGAGCTCTTCGTCGATCAGGGTCTTGACGGGCGGCGGGGTCGGCGCGCCGTCGGCGACGGTGCCCTCGGGCGCGGGCTCGGCGGGGTCGCCCGACCCGGCGACCTTGAAGACGCGGTCGAGCAGCGTACGGAACTGCAGCTTCGCGAAGAGCTCGCGCACCGCGGTCTCGTCGACCGGGCGGAGCGCGACGTCGGCGGGACCGACGGGCAGCTCGACGTCGGTGACCAGGCGGTTGAGCCGGCGGTTCCGGATGGCCCGGTCCTGCTGCTCGCGCAGGTTGTTGCCGACGACGCCCTTGATCTCGTCGGCGTGCTCGAGGACGCCGTCGAGCGACCCGTACTGGGTCACCCACTTGACCGCGGTCTTCTCGCCGACCTTGTCGATGCCGATCAGGTTGTCGCTGGTCTCGCCGACGAGTGCGGCGATGTCCGGGTACTGGTGGGGCTCGATGCCGTAGCGCTCGTAGACCTTGTCGCGGTCGTAGCGGGTGAGTTCGGAGACACCGCGGACGGACGGGTAGAGCAGCGTGACGTCGTCGTTGACGAGCTGGATCGAGTCGCGGTCACCGGAGACCACGTAGACCGTGAAGCCCTGGTCGGCACCCTGCTTGGAGAGGGTCGCGAGGATGTCGTCGGCCTCGTAGTCCTCTTTCGTGACGGTGGTGATGCCCATCGCCTCGAGCGCCTGCTGCAGGAGCGGGATCTGGCCCTTGAACTCGGCCGGGGTCTCGGAGCGGGTGCCCTTGTACTCGGCGTACTCGCGGGTGCGGAACGAGAACCGGGAGATGTCGAACGCCACCGCCAGGTGGGTGGGCTTCTCGCGCTGCAGGAGCATCAGCAGCATCGAGATGAAGCCGTGGATCGCGTTGGTGTGCTGCCCCTCGCGGTTCACGAAGCTGTCGACCGGCAGCGCGTAGAAGGCCCGGAAGGCGAGCGAGTGGCCGTCGATGACCATGAGGGTAGGCTTTGCGGAGTCCGACACCCGGACAGCCTACCGACGCCCGCTGACACGGAAGGTCGACGCAGACCGTGACCGACGACACCGCATCGACCACGATCGACCCCCGCATCGACGAACGCGGCATGGGCGAGCTGGCCGAGAAGATGGGCATGGTCATCACCGAGCTCTCGGCCGAGCGCGCGGTCGGTTCGATCCCCGTCGAGGGCAACCGCCAGCCGGTCGGCCTGCTGCACGGCGGCGCCTACGTCGTCCTCGCGGAGAGCCTCGGTTCGATGGCCGCGAACGTGCACGCCGGGCCCGGCCGCTACGCCGTCGGCATCGAGCTCAGCGCCTCGCACTCCCGCAGCGCCACGAGCGGCATCGTAACGGGCACGTGCACCGCCATCCACCTGGGCGGCACGCTCACCACCCACGAGATCGTCCTGACCGACGACCAGGGTCGTCGCTGCTCCACCGTGCGGATCACGAACATGATCCGCGAGCGACGCTGACCGACGGAGCGACGACTCAGTCCTCCGGCGGCCGCTGCAGCAGCAGGCGGGCGTCGCCGAACCCGAGCCTCCGGTAGAGCCGTTCGCCGTCCACGCTCGAGTGCACCGACGTCCGCTCCACGCCGAGCTCGTCGGCGAGCTCGAGCAGGGCCGTGACGAGCCGTCCGGCGACGCCGGAACCGCGCAGCTGCGGGTGCACGTAGACCGTCTGCACGTCGGCGGTCAGTCGGCGCCCCGGCCAGTCCGGCAGCGGCGGTCGCGCGACGAGCCCGAGCCACGCCATGCCGAGCACGACACCGTCCCGCTCCGCGACGACGCACCGGTGCGACTCCGCGTGGTCGGCCGCGAACGCCGTCATTGCATCGCGGTACGCCTCCAAGCTCGCAGCCGGATGCGCGCCGCCCTCGTCGACGCTCCACCGCCACCGCAGGTCGGCCACCGCCGGCATGTCGTCAGGCCGGGAGGCCCGGATCACCACGTCGTCCATGGCTCCAGCCTGCCAGGTGGTCGCGGCACACGCCCCACCCCCGGACGCAGGAACGCCGCCGACCCCGGGGGGTCCGGCGGCGTTCCGTGAGCGACGGTGGTGCGCTGGACTACTTCTTGGCGCTGAGCTGCTCGATGATCGCCTTCGCGACGTCGTGCATGGTCAGGCGGCGGTCCATCGAGGCCTTCTGGATCCAGCGGAACGCCTCGGGCTCGGTGAGGCCCATCTTCTCGTTCAGCAGGCCCTTGGCGCGGTCGACGAGCTTGCGGGTCTCGAAGCGCTCGACGAGGTCGGCGACCTCGGCCTCGAGCGTGATGATCTGCTGGTACCGCGAGAGGGCGATCTCGATCGCGGGGAGCAGGTCGTTCGGGGTGAAGGGCTTGACCACGTAGGCCAGCGCACCGGCCTCGGTCGCACGCTCGACGAGGTCCTTCTGGCTGAACGCGGTCAGCAGGACGACGGGCGCGATGTGGTTCTTGGACAGCTTCTCGGCTGCGGAGATGCCGTCGAGCTGGGGCATCTTGACGTCCATCACGACGAGGTCGGGGCGGAGGTCGGTCGCGAGCTGGACGGCGGTCTCACCGTCACCGGCTTCACCGACCACGTCGAACCCGTTGTCGCGGAGGATCTCCACGATGTCGAGGCGGATGAGCGACTCGTCCTCGGCGACGACGACGCGACGGGGTGCTGGTGCTGTTGCTTCTGTGTCACTCACGGACGAAAGCCTACTAGACGACGGAAGTGCCGTATCCCAGACCACGCAGATCGATCAGTCGGATGGTACGAGTGGCGGGACTTGAACCCGCACGCCGTGAGGCAGAGCATTTTGAGTGCCCCGTGTCTGCCGATTCCACCACACTCGCGAGGAGGCCAACACTACCAGCCCGACCCGCGCCTCCCGGCCCGCCGTCGACCGTCTCAGGAGCCCTCGAGCGCCTCGATCGCCGCCACGAGACCGGCCCGTCGCGGCGACCGCCGCGGCAGCACCGCCAGCAGCGCGCGCAGCACGAGCGCGTCGGTCGCACCGTCCGGGGTGCGCGCCCACGCGAGCAGGGCGTCGACGCCGCCGTCGGCGACGACCGACTCGCGGAACCGCAGCCGCACCAGGTCACGGACCGCGTCGACGCCGGGTGCGGCGGACCCCGGCAGGACCGGTCCGGCGTACCGGTCGACGGCCTGGAGGCGCGCCCCGCGTTCGAGCGCGGACAGCACGCCGTCGACGTCGGTCCGGACCCCGGTCACCCGGTACGGCCGCGACGTCACGGTCACGTCCGGCGCGTGCTGCGCGAGGACCCGGCGCAGCCGGACGACCTCGGCGCGCAGGGTGACGACCGCGCCCGGGTCACCGTAGACGGCGGCGGCGAGGTCGGTCGCTGCGAGGCCGGCGGGGTGCGCGGCGAGCACGACGAGCAGCTCGGAGTGCCGGGCGGACAGCTCGACCCGGCGGTCGGCGATCCGGAGCACGGCGGTGTCGGTCCCGAGCACGGTCAGCTCGGCCGACGGTACGCGGGGTGTCCGCGCCCGTGGTCGGACCGCGGCGAGGGCGAGCTGGGCCTCGGCTGCGGCGACCGTGGCGGCGAGCAGCGACAGCGTGTGCCGCTCGACGGCGCGGTCGTCGCCCGTCAGGTCGAGCACCCCGACGGTGGCACCGCTCACGTCGTGCACCGGGACGGCTGTGCACGAGAACGGCTTGACGGCGTTCGCGTAGTGCTCGTCGGAGCGGATCTGCACCGGACGGTCCAGGCGCAGTGCCGTGCCGGGCGCGCTGGTGCCGACGCGGTCCTCCGACCAGTCGGCCCCGGGGACGAAGCCCATGTCCTCGGCGGCGCGACGCGTGGAGCGGGCGCCGTCGACCCAGACGAGACGGCCCGCGGCGTCCGCGACGGCGACGACGCACCCGGCCGAGCGGGAGTCGTCGAGCAGCAGCCGGCGGACCACCGGCAGCAGGGTGGCGAGGGGGCCGTCGTGCCGGACGGCATCGAGTTCGTCGTCGCCGAGGGCGAGGACCGGGGCGGCGTCGGGGTCGACCCGGGCGGACCGCTGCCACGATGCGGCGACGAGCGGGCGGAGCCGACCGGGTGCGCGCATGCGTCCTCCGATCGACCCCACCCGCCGCTCCGTCGCGACGCGTGCGGTCAGCCTACGTCCGGGCCACCCGCGGGACCAGGCCGAGATCGGCGAGCTCGGCGTCGTCGAACATCCGCGACCGGGTGAGGAACCGTTTGCCCTCCGGGACCTCGACCGAGAACCCGCCGCCCCGACCGTCGACGACGTCGATCGTCAGGTGCGTGTACTTCCAGTACTCGAACTGCGACACCGACATGTAGACCTCGACCGGCTCGAGGCCGTCCACCTGCAACGCGCCGAGCAGGACGTCCCCCGGACCGGTCCGGAACATGCCGACCGGGTAGCACATCGGACTCGAGCCGTCGCAGCATCCGCCGGACTGGTGGAACATCAGCGGGCCGTGCCGGGCGGTGAGGGTCCGCAGGAGCTCCCCCGCCGCCGCCGTCACCGCGACGCGTGCGGTGTCGGGCATCAGAAGAAGCCCATCGGTCCGTCGGCGTAGGAGACGAGCAGGTTCTTCGTCTGCTGGTAGTGGTCGAGCATCATCTTGTGGTTCTCGCGCCCGATGCCGGACTGCTTGTAGCCGCCGAAGGCCGCACCCGCCGGGTACTGGTGGTACGTGTTCGACCACACGCGCCCGGCCTGGATGTCACGTCCGGCGCGGTACAGGGTCGTGACGTCACGGCTCCACACCCCGGCGCCGAGCCCGTACAGGGTGTCGTTGGCCGTGGCGATCGCGTCGTCGTAGCCGCTGAAGGACGTCAGCGCGAGCACGGGCCCGAAGATCTCCTCCTGGAAGATCCGCATCGAGTTGTCGCCCTCGAACACCGTCGGCGTGACGTAGTAGCCGCCGGAGAGTTCGCCGCCCAGGTCGGCGCGCTCGCCACCGGTCAGGAGCTTCGCCCCCTCCTGCTTGCCGATGTCGATGTAGCTCAGGATCTTCTCGAGCTGGTCGTTGGACGCCTGGGCGCCGATCATCGTCGACAGGTCGAGCGGATGGCCCTGCTTGACGGCACGGACGCGTTCCAGGCCGTCGGCGACGAACCCGTCGTAGATCTCCTTCGCCACGAGTGCCCGGGACGGACACGTGCAGACCTCGCCCTGGTTCAGGTTGAAGAACGTGAAGCCCTCGAGCGCCTTGTCGTAGAAGGAGTCCTTCTCGGCCGCCACGTCGGGGAAGAACACGTTCGGGCTCTTGCCGCCGAGCTCGAGCGTCACCGGGATGAGGCTCTGCGAGGCGTACTGCATGATCAGCCGCCCGGTCGTGGTCTCCCCCGTGAAGGCGATCTTCCGGATGTCCGGGTGCTGCGCGAGCGGTGCGCCGACCTCGATGCCGAAGCCGTTGACGACGTTGAGCACCCCGGCGGGCAGCAGGTCGCGGATGAGCTCGACGAGCACGTGGATGGACGCCGGGGTCTGCTCGGCGGGCTTCAGCACGACGCAGTTGCCGGCGGCGAGGGCCGGTGCGAGCTTCCACACCGCCATCAGGATCGGGAAGTTCCAGGGGATGATCTGCCCGACGACGCCGAGCGGCTCGTGGAAGTGGTAGGCCACGGTGTCGTGGTCGATCTCGCCGGCGGAGCCCTCCTGCGCACGGATCGCCCCGGCGAAGTACCGGAAGTGGTCGATCGCGAGCGGGATGTCGGCGCCGAGGGTCTCGCGGATCGGCTTGCCGTTCTCCCACGTCTCGGCGACGGCGAGCATCTCGAGGTGCTCCTCCATGCGGTCCGCGATCTTGTTGAGGATGACGGCACGTTCAGCCGCGCTCGTCCGTCCCCAGGCCGGGAACGCCTTCCATCCGGCGGCGACGGCCCGGTCGACGTCCGTGGAGTCACCGCGGGCCACCTCGGTGAACACCTTGCCCGTGACGGGGGTGGGGTTCTCGAAGTACTGCCCGCTGGCGGACGGCACGTACTCGCCGCCGATGAAGTGGTCGTACCGGGATCGGTACTCGACCAGGGAGCCGGGCTCGCCGGGTGCGGCGTAGCTGGTGGGCGAGGGTGCGATGGTCATGGTGGTGCCCTTTCGACGACGCTGTCGGGGCGCACGGGTCGCGCGCCTGCTCCGCACGGTACGACCGCGGGGGTTGCAGGTCGTTGCACGGCCCGCGGCTCCGACGGGTAGCGTGCTGGACACCAGCGCTTGCGATCAGGGAGGAGCGCTCGTGGATTCTCGTGCCGTCAGGACGTTCCGGGTGTTCGTCGTCGTCACCGCCGTCGTCGCCATCGCACTGGGCATCGTGGCCATCGTCTGGCCCCGCCCGTCGCTCGTGCTCGTGGCGCTGCTGTTCGGCGTGTACCTCGTCGTGGCCGGGGCACTGCGCGTCTTCGCCGCGGTGCGGGGGCACGGCACCCGTCCGGTGTGGCGGTGGACGTCCGGCATCATCGGCGGCCTGGTCGCGGTCGCGGGGCTCGTGACCCTGCTCGACCCGGCGATCCCGCTCGTCGTCTACGCCGTGCTCGCCGGGGTCGGGTTCCTGATCGAGGGGGTCGCCGCGATCGTCGGCGGCTTCGTCGGCCACCCGGGGTCGTCACGCGTCCCGACGGTCGTCAGCGGCGTGCTGTCGATCATCGGGGGCATCGTCGTGCTCGTCGCACCCGGACTCGCGCTGACCGTCTTCATGGTCTTCGCCGGCATCGCGCTCATCGTCGTCGGGGCCGCGGCCCTGCTGCTCCTGCCGCCGCGCGCCGCCGTCCGTCGCTGACCGGCACCGCCGGCGCGTCGGCGGAGGCGATGAGCGGTGCGTCGGGGACCGCGCGTCGGCCGAACAGCTCGCCGAGCAACGCACGCTGGTGGCTGTTCATGAACGGGCGCTCGACCAGCACCGCGAACACGACACACACCGCGACGACGACCGGAGCGACAACGAACAGCATCAGCCCGAACTGCGCCGGCGTCGGGAGCCCGAGTGGCAGCAGGAGCAGGTTCCCGAGCGCGAGCAGCGGACTGTGCACCAGGAACACGCTGTAGGAGACCAGCCCCGACTGCACCAGACGACGTCCGCCCAGGAACCGCCGGACGCCGTGTGTGCCGACGCGTCCGGTCCGCTGGCCTTCGGCGAGCACCATGAGGAGCAGCGTGATCCCGAGTCCGGCGACGGTGCCCGTGACCGCGCTGTGGACGATGCCCGGCGCGGCGGCGACCTGGGCGAATGCTGCTGTCAGCACCACGAGGGCGACGACGAGCACGGATCGCTGGTGCCGGAGCATCCGTTGCACGGCTCGGGGTCGACGCCGTCGGAGGTCGTCCTCGGACCCGATCACCAGGAAGGCCCCGTACATGCCGACGCCGAAGACCCCGAGGAAGTGCGGTGCAGACCATGCCCCGACGCCGGTGGCGATGGACAGCACGGCGAAGGCGAAGGACACGACGATGACGACGACGGGGTGGGTCCGTCGCCAGAGGAGCAGGAGCACGGGCATCAGCAGGGTGAGTTGCATCTCGATCGGCAGGCTCCACAGCGTCCCGTTGATCGACGTGATCCACTCCGGCGACAGGTTGTGCAGCAGGAACACGTGGGTCACGATGCCCTGCAACGTCACCGGGAGCTTGTCGTCCCAGACCGTGCCGTGCGGCTCGTTCATCACCGGGACGAACGCGATGAGCGCCAGCGCCAACACGAGCGCCGCCAGGTACGGCGGGACGAGCCGACGGATCCGGCGCTTCGCGTAGGCCCCGTAGCTCGTCCCGAGGCGGAGGTCGTGGCGCCCCGAGACGGCAATCATCATCGTGAAGCCCGAGATCGCGATGAACGCGGGCACACGGAGGTCGCCGGCACTGAGCACCCGGTAGACGAAGGGCATCGACGCCGCCACGGAGCCGGCGACGCCCGTGAACTGCACCGTGTGGGCGACCACGACGAACGCAGCGAGGATCCCGCGCATCCCGTCGATGTGGGCGAGGTCCAGACGGGGTGCGCGAGCAGATGACATGCAAACAGCATGTCACATATCGGATATGACCGCTAGGCCGACCCGGTGCCGAAGAGCAGCCCGAGCGCGTAGGTGACGATCGCCGCACCGAACCCGATGGCGAGCTGCCGGAAGGCCCGCTTGCCCGGCGAGGCCCCGCTGAGCACGCCGACGACGGCACCGGTGCCGAGCAGGGCGATGCCCACCAGCCCGCTGGCCACCGCGATCGCCGGCCACCCCTGCATGCCGAAGAGGAACGGCAGCACCGGGATGATCGCGCCCGAGGCGAAGAAGCAGAAGCTCGACACCGCGGCGCTCAGCCCGGTACCGACCGCCTCGTGGTCGTCCGCGACCGTGGTCGAACCGGTCGCCGGACGCCGCTCGCCGATGCCGGAGAGGACCTGCGCGGCGTGGTCGGTCGCCTCGGCCTCGGACATCCCGCGCGCCCGGTAGACCAGCGCGAGTTCGTTCGCGTCGACGTCGAGGTCCGACACCGCCTTGCCGGCCTCGGGGTGCGGCGCGGACGCCTCGAGCAGTTCGCGCTGCGACCGGACGGAGACGTACTCCCCCGCCCCCATCGACAACGCGCCGGCGAGCAGGCCGGCGATGCCGCTCAGCAGCACGAAGTGCCGGTCGGCCCCCGAGGCACTGATGCCGATGATGAGCGCCAGGTTGGACACCAGGCCGTCGTTCGCGCCGAACACCGCCGCCCGGAACGTGCCGGACAGCCGCATCCGGCCCCGGTTCGCGAGCCCGCGCACGACCTCGCCGTGGATCCGCTCGTCGGCGGCCATCCGCGCGGTCGCGTCCGAGTCGTCGGCGTACGGCGAGCGGTCCTCGGCGCGCTGCATGAGCGCGAGGACGAAGACCGACCCGAACCGCTTGGCCAGCACGGCGAGCACCCGGGTGCGCAGGCTCCCCCG
This sequence comes from Curtobacterium sp. MMLR14_002, assembly GCF_001864975.1. NCBI lineage: Bacteria > Bacillati > Actinomycetota > Actinomycetes > Micrococcales > Microbacteriaceae > Curtobacterium > Curtobacterium sp. MMLR14_002. Next base: position 59,520 of record NZ_MJGT01000001.1, on the reverse strand, counting down.
CTGCGGCCGTCCGACGTTGTCGCCGAGCAGGTCGAGCCAGTGGTCGGCGTGCCGTCCCTCGGCCTCGGCCAGCGCGGCGAGGATCTCACGCTCCTCGCCGGAACGGCGGGCAGCGAGGTTGCGGTACACGGCCGCCTCGGCACGTTCGTCGGCCAGGTAGCGACGCCAGCGGCGGACGTCGGCGCGCGGCGCCGGGGTGTCGGATCGGAGGCTCACAGCGACCATCCTGCCGCCTGCGGCCGACGTCCGGTCACCACCAGGGCCGTGGAGACGCGGCAGGGCGCGGACCGGAAGCGGTCGGCGCTGCTCGCACCGGGCCTCCAGTCCGCGCCCTGGTGGCGACGGATCCCTCGGATCAGTCCCGGACGTAGGCCGGGGCGGCCTCGGCGTGGGCGTCGCCCACCCGGTGCACGCGCAGGTCGTTCGTCGAGCCCTCGATGCCGGGAGGGGACCCGGCCGTCACGATGACGCGGTCGCCGGGGGCGGCCAGGCCGTTCTCGAGGAGGACGTCGTCCACCTGCGAGAAGAGCTCGTCGGTGTGGGTCTTCCGCTCCACCAGGAACGAACGGACACCCCAGGTGAGGGCCATCCGGCGGCGCGTGGCCTCGTTCGGGGTGAAGGCGATGATCGGCAGACCGTGGCGCAGGCGCGACATGCGGCGGGCCGAGTCACCGGACTCGGTGAAGACGCAGAGGTACGACGCCTCGGTGAACTCGGCGATCTCGACGGCGGCGAGGGTGATCGCACCGCCGAGGGTGCGCGGCTTGGTGCCGAGCGGGGCGATGCGCTCGAGACCGTGGTCCTCGGTGGACTCGACGATGCGGGCCATGGTGCGGACGGTCTGCACCGGGTACTCACCGACGCTCGTCTCACCGGACAGCATGACCGCGTCGGCACCGTCGAGGACGGCGTTCGCGACGTCGGACGTCTCAGCGCGGGTGGGGATCGGCGACGAGATCATCGACTCGAGCATCTGCGTCGCGACGATGACCGGCTTCGCCATGCGGCGAGACAGCTCGACGGCGCGCTTCTGCACGATCGGGACGGCCTCGAGCGGGAGCTCGACGCCGAGGTCACCGCGGGCGACCATGATGCTGTCGAAGGCGTCGATGATCTCCTCGAGCGCGTCGACGGCCTGGGGCTTCTCGACCTTGGCGATGACCGGCAGGCGCTTGCCCTCTTCGTCCATGATCTCGTGGGCACGCACGACGTCGCTCGCGTTGCGCACGAACGACAGCGCGATGAGGTCGGCGCCCTGGCGGATCGCCCAGCGCAGGTCGGCCTCGTCCTTCTCGCTGAGCGCGGGGACGTTGACGGCGACACCAGGCAGGTTGATGCCCTTGTTGTTGGACACCGTGCCGGGGACGACGACCTCGGTGCGGACCCGCACGCCGTCGGTGTCGAGGACACGGAGGCGGACACGGCCGTCGTCGATGAGCAGCGGGTCGCCGGGCTTGACGTCCTGCGGCAGGCCCTTGAACGTCGTGCCGCAGATCTCCTTCGAGCCGGGGACGTCCTCGGTCGTGATGGTGAAGATGTCACCGACCGCCAGGTCGTGCGGGCCGTCGGCGAAGCGTGCCAGACGGATCTTCGGACCCTGCAGGTCGACGAGGATCGCGACCGGCTTGCCGAGTTCTTCGGCGGCACGACGGACGTTGACGTAGTTGGCCTCGTGGACGCTGTAGTCACCGTGGCTGAGGTTGAGGCGGGCGACGTCGACGCCCGCTTCGATGATCTCCTTGACGGTCTCGTAGTCCGACGTTGCCGGTCCGAGCGTCGAAACGATCTTTGCGCGTCTCAATGGATTCCTTCGTGGTGGTGGATGGAGCTTGGGTTTCCGCGCTGTGGGGCCGCGCGGAACGAAGCGAGGCCACCAGCACCCTACCGAGTGCTGGTGGCCTCACGCTCACGGGAGCGTGAGCATCTGGTGGAGACGGTCCGCCGTCTGGCGGCGGTCCGACATCTGGTGCGCGTCCGACATTCCGTGATCGTCCGACATCAGACGGAGATCGCCCGGTCGGTCGCCTTGACCGGTGCCGGCAGGATCGTGGAGCCCTCGAGGTACTCGTCGACCTGTGCGGCCGCGGCACGGCCCTCGGCGATCGCCCACACGATGAGCGACTGCCCGCGACCCGCGTCGCCGGCGACGAACACGCCGGCCTCGTTGGTCGCGTAGTCGGCACGGCGGTCGAGCGCCCCGGAACCCGTGGTCGGCAGACCGAGCTGCGGCTCGATCGTGTCCGACTCGGGGCCGGTGAAGCCCATCGCGATGAGGACGAGGTCGGCCGGGATCTCCCGCTCGCTGCCCGCCTTCGGGACCCGCCGGCCGTCGAGGTACTCGGTCTCGGCGACCCGCAGTGCGCGGACCTCGCCTGCGTCGTTCGACAGGAACTCGACGGTGGAGGCGAGGAAGTGCCGCTCACCGCCCTCTTCGTGGGCGCTCGTGATCTCGAACACGGTCGGGAACATCGGCCACGGCTGGTCGGACGGACGCTCGAGCGGCGGCTGCTTGCCGATCGCCAGGTTCGTCACGCTCAACGCGCCCTGGCGGTGGGCGGTACCGATGCAGTCCGCGCCGGTGTCGCCGCCGCCGATGACGACGACGTGCTTGCCCTCGGCCGTGATCTGGTTGTCGACCGTCGTGCCCGCGTTCGCCTTGTTCTGCTGGACCAGGTAGTCCATGGCGAAGTGCACGCCCTCGAGGTCGCGCCCCGGGATCGGCAGATCGCGCGGCACCGTGGCACCGGTGGCGACGACGACCGCGTCGTAGCGCGACTTCAGGTCGTCCCAGGTGATGTCCTTGCCGATCTCGACCCCGGCACGGAACCGGGTGCCCTCGGCCTGCATCTGGGCGAGGCGCGCGTCGATCTGGCGCTTCTCCATCTTGAAGTCCGGGATGCCGTAGCGGAGCAGCCCGCCGATGCGGTCGTCCCGCTCGTAGACGGCGACCGTGTGGCCGGCACGCGTGAGCTGCTGCGCGGCGGCGAGTCCGGCGGGACCGGAGCCCACGACGGCGACGGTCTTGCCCGTCAGGCGCTCCGGCGGGTGCGGGGTGACCCAGCCGTTCTGGAACGCCTGGTCGATGATCGAGACCTCGACCTGCTTGATCGTCACCGGGGGCTGGTTGATGCCGAGCACGCACGACGACTCGCACGGTGCCGGGCAGAGCCGACCCGTGAACTCCGGGAAGTTGTTCGTCTCGTGCAGGCGCTCGATCGCCTGGCGGCCCTCACCGCGCCAGGTCAGGTCGTTCCACTCCGGGATCAGGTTGCCGAGCGGGCAGCCCTGGTGGCAGAACGGCACGCCGCAGTCCATGCAGCGGCCGGCCTGGCGCTTGAGGACACCGGACTCCTGCTGCTCGTAGACCTCTTTCCAGTCCATGAGCCGCACGGGCACGGGTCGCCGGGGCGGGAGTTCGCGTTCCTGGACCTTCAGGAATCCCTTGGGGTCAGCCACCGGTCACCTCCATGATCCTGTTCCAAACGATGTCACCGTCGGGGTCGAGCCCCTCGTCGACGGCTTGTCTGCGCGTCTCGAGCACCGCCGCGTAGTCGCGCGGCAGCACCTTGACGAAGTCGCTCAGGTCTCCGGACGCCAGCAGGTCGGACGCGAGCGTCGAACCCGTCTCGTCGGCGTGCCGGGTGAGCAGGTCGGTGACGATCTCGACGTCGGCGCTGTCGAGCGCCTCGAGCCGGAGTTCGCCGGACGCCAGGGCGTCGGTGTTCACGTGTTCCTGGCGCAGGCCGCGGACGTACGCCGTCCCACCGGACATGCCGGCACCGAGGTTCCGGCCGGTCTCGCCGAGGATGAGCGCGAGCCCGCCCGTCATGTACTCGAGCGCGTGGTCACCCACGCCCTCGACGACGGCCGTGGCACCGGAGTTCCGCACCAGGAACCGCTCGCCCACGATGCCGCGGATGAACATGCTGCCCTGGGTGGCGCCGTACCCGATGACGTTGCCGGCGATGACGTTCTCGGCGGGGTCGAAGCCCGAACCGGCGTCGGGACGGACGACGATCTGGCCGCCGGAGAGCCCCTTGCCGACGTAGTCGTTGCTGTCGCCGATGAGCCGCAGCGTGATGCCTGCCGGCAGGAACGCACCGAGCGACTGCCCGGCGGAACCGCGCAGCGTCACGTCGATCGATCCGTTCGGCAGGCCGTGCTCGCCGTGCCGCAGGGTCACCTGGTGGCCGAGCATGGTGCCGACGGCGCGCTCGGTGTTGCGGATGGGCAGGTCGAGCGCGATCGAACCGCCGTGGTCGAGCACGTCCGCGGTCTGCTGGATGAGCTGCACGTCGAAGTGCTGGTCCAGCTCGTGGTCCTGCTCGCGGTGGTGGCGGCGCGGTTCGGCGTCATCGAAGTGCGGTCCCTTGAGCACCGGCGCGAGGTCGAGCCCCGAGGCCTTCCAGTGCTCGACGGCACGGTCGACGTCGAGCGCGTCGGTCTGCCCGATGGCCTCGTCGAGGCTGCGGAAGCCGAGCTCGGCGAGGAGCTCGCGGACCTCTTGTGCGATGAACTCGAAGAAGTTCACGACGAACTCGGGCTTGCCGGAGAACCGCTTGCGGAGCTCGGGGTTCTGCGTCGCGACGCCGACCGGGCAGGTGTCCAGGTGGCAGACGCGCATCAGGATGCAGCCCTCGACCACGAGCGGGGCGGTCGCGAAGCCGTACTCCTCGGCCCCGAGCAACGCGGCCACGACCACGTCGCGTCCGGTCTTCATCTGCCCGTCCACCTGCACGACGACGCGGTCACGCATGCCGTTCAGCATGAGCGTCTGCTGGGTCTCGGCCAGGCCGATCTCCCACGGGGTGCCGGCGTGCTTGAGCGAGTTGAGCGGGCTCGCGCCGGTGCCGCCGTCGTGGCCGGACACGAGCACGACGTCGGCCAGGGCCTTCGTCACGCCGGCCGCGACCGCACCGATGCCGGACTGGCTCACGAGCTTCACGTGGACGCGGGCGGCCGGGTTGGCGCGCTTGACGTCGAAGATCAGCTGCTTGAGGTCCTCGATGGAGTAGATGTCGTGGTGCGGCGGCGGCGAGATGAGGCCGACGCCCGCGGTGGCGTGCCGGGTGCGGGCCACCCACGGGTAGACCTTGGCCGGGGGCAGCTGACCGCCCTCGCCGGGCTTCGCGCCCTGCGCCATCTTGAGCTGGATGTCGGTGGCGTGCGTGAGGTACATGCTCGTCACGCCGAACCGGCCGGAGGCGACCTGCTTGATCGCGCTGCGGCGCTCGGGGTCGAGCAGGCGGTCGACGTCCTCGCCGCCCTCACCCGTGTTCGAACGGCCACCGAGTCGGTTCATCGCGATGGCGAGCGTCTCGTGAGCTTCCTTCGAGATGGACCCGTAGGACATCGCACCGGTGTTGAACCGCTTGACGATCGACTCGATCGACTCGACCTCGTCGAGCGCGATGGGCTTCCGAGCGCCCTGCTTGAACCGGAACAGCCCGCGGAGCGTCATGAGCTGCTCGGACTGGTCGTCCACGGCGCTCGAGTACTCGCGGAAGATGTCGTACCGGCGGGCACGGGTGGCGTGCTGCAGGCGGAACACCGTGTCCGGGTTGAACAGGTGCGGCGGGCCCTGACGGCGCCACTGGTACTCGCCACCGATCTGCAATCGCTCGTGCGAGAGCACCGCGCCGTCCTGCGGGTACGCCTGGGCGTGCCGCTCGGCGTTCTCCTTGGCGATGACGTCGATGTCGACGCCGCCCAGGATCGACGAGGTGCCCGTGAAGTACTTGTCGACGAACTCCTGGCTGAGCCCGACGGCCTCGAACGCCTGCGCACCGGCGTAGCTGGACACCGTGGAGATGCCCATCTTCGACATGATCTTCAGTACGCCCTTGCCGAGCGCCTTGATGACGTTCTTGACGGCCTGCTCCGGGGTGATCCCGGGGATCATGCCGGCGCGGACCAGGTTCTCGCAGGTCTCCATCGCCAGGTACGGGTTGATCGCCGAGGCGCCGTACCCGATGAGGGTCGCCACGTGGTGGACCTCGCGCACGTCGCCGGCCTCGACGATCAGCCCGACCTTCATGCGCTGCTCGGTGCGGATCAGGTGGTGGTGGACCGCAGCGAGGAGCAGGAGGCTCGGCACCGGTGCCTGCTCGGAGTTGCCGTCGCGGTCGGACAGCACGATGAACTGCTTGCCGGACTCGATCGCGGCGTCGACCTCGTCGCACACGGCGGCGATGCGCTTCTGCATCGCCTTCTTGCCGGCGTCGACGCGGTACAGGCCCTTGATCGTGACGGTCAGGTGGCGACCCGACTCGGTCTCGAAGTGCTGGACCTTGGCGAGCTGGTCGTTGTCGATCACCGGGAAGTCGAGGGTGATCTGCTTCGCGTGCTCGGGACCGGCGGAGAGCAGGTTGCGCTCCGGACCGAGTCCCATCCCCATCGAGGTGATGACCTGCTCGCGGATCGAGTCGAGCGGCGGGTTGGTCACCTGCGCGAACTGCTGCGTGAAGTAGTCGAAGAGCAGGCGCGGACGCTCCGACAGCACGGCGATCGGGGTGTCCGAGCCCATCGCCCCGAGGGGTTCGGCACCCGCTGCCGCCATCGGGCGCAGCAGGATGCGGACTTCTTCCTCGGTGTACCCGAACGCGCGCTGACGACGGGTGACCGACGCCGGGGTGTGCACGATGTGCTCGCGCTCCGGCAGGTCGTTGAGGTTGATGCGTCCGGCTTCGAGCCAGTCGCCCCACGGACCGGAGGCGGCGAGCTCGCGCTTGACCTCGTCGTCCTCGATGATGCGGCCGGCCTCGGTGTCCACCAGGAACATCCGGCCCGGACGCAGGCGGCCCTTGCGCACGACCTTGGCGGCCGGCACGTCGATGACCCCGGTCTCGGAGCCCATCACGATGAGGCCGTCGTCGGTGACCAGGAAGCGTCCGGGGCGCAGGCCGTTGCGGTCGAGGGTGGCGCCGACGAGCGAGCCGTCGGTGAAGGTGATCGCGGCGGGGCCGTCCCACGGCTCCATGAGCATCGAGTGGTACTCGTAGAACGCGCGGAGGTCCGGGTCCATCCCGACCTGGTTCTCCCACGCCTCGGGCACCATCATCGACACGGCGTGCGGCAGGGTCCGGCCGGTCAGGGTCAGCAGCTCGAGGACCTCGTCGAACGAGGCCGAGTCGCTCGCCCCCGGGCTCACGATGGGCAGCAGCGGGGCCATGTCGCCGAGGAGTTCGCTCTCGAGCTGCGACTGGCGGGCGCGCATCCAGTTGCGGTTGCCGCGCACGGTGTTGATCTCACCGTTGTGGGCGATCGTCCGGAACGGCTGCGCGAGCGGCCACGACGGGAACGTGTTGGTGGAGTAGCGCGAGTGCACGATCGCGAGCTTCGACGCGAAGCGCTCGTCGCTGAGGTCCGGGTAGAAGGGCTCGAGCTGGAGCGTCGTGACCATGCCCTTGTAGACCATGGTGCGGCTCGACAGCGACATGAAGTACAGGTCGTTGTCGTGCTCGGCGCGCTTGCGGAGGCGGAAGGCCTGACGGTCCAGCGCGATGCCGCTCCACGAGGCACCGTGCACGTCGTGCCGGATGGAGGCGACGAACAGCTGCTCGAACGCCGGCATCGCGGCACGGGCCAGCGTGCCGAGGACCTCCGGACGCACCGGGACCTCGCGCCACCCGAGGACCTTCAGGCCCTCTTCGCGGGCGAGTCGCTCGACGGCGCCCTTCACCGCGTGGCGGGCGTCGTCGTCCAGGGGCAGGTAGGCGGTGCCGACGGCGTACTCCCCCGCTGCCGGCAGCTCGAACGGCACGACGGCGCGCAGGAACTCGTCGGGCACCTGGCACAGGATGCCCGCGCCGTCACCGGTGCCAGCGTCGGACCCCACGGCACCGCGGTGCTCGAGGTTCCGGAGCGCACCGAGGGCCGCGTCGACGATGTCGTGCCCGGGCGTGCCGCGCAGGGTCGCGACCATCGCGAGACCGCAGGCGTCCTTCTCGTTCGCCGGGTCGTACATGCCCGTCGCGTCCGGGATCGCGGAGAAGCGGCGGTGCGGCGGCACGAGGCTCGTCGGTGCCGAGGGCTGGGTTGGCTGGAGCGCCATGGGGAACCGTCCTCACGAGGAAGTGGAACAGGGACAGCGGTGGCCCGGTGGTGCGTTCCGCCCGAGCGGGCGGGACTGGTGCCCGTGCCCGCCGTCAGTGAGTTGCCCTGCCGGCCGGCGAGGTTGCTGGGCCCCGCTTGTGGCGGGGACCGTCTGGTGCTGCTGCTGCTGGCGTGCTGCACGTGACCGGTGGTCGTCGGGAGCGGGTGCTCCCACCACGGGATCAGCGAGTGGTCGTGACCGGTTCGTCGCTCGTGACGCCGTCTGCTGCGTCGTCATCGTGCTCCGAGAAGGTGTCCTCGGAGTCTACAACGGAGGTCGGACGGGGCCCGCGACCCGGCAGGTACGGGCTCGGCTCCTTGCCGGTGTGGCGACGGCTCTGCACCACGAAGATCAGGATGCCGATCACGACCGCGGCGAGGGCCACCCACACGTTGGTGCGGACGCCGAAGAAGGTCTCGCTCGTGTCGACGCGGATGGACTCGAGCACCGAGCGCCCGGCGCCGTACCAGATCAGGTACAGGCCGAGGACCTTGCCCCACTGCAGCGTGAACTTGCGCGCCAGGAAGAGGATGACGACGACACCGAGGACGTTCCAGATGATCTCGTACAGGAACGTCGGGTGGAACAGCGTGCCCTCGGGCAGGCCCTTCGGGAACGCGGCGTTGCTCGAGTCGATCTCGAGGCCCCAGGGCAGGCTCGTCGGCATGCCGAAGAGCTCCTGGTTGAAGTAGTTGCCCAGGCGACCGAAGGCCTGTGCGAGCAGGACGCCCGGCACGACCGCGTCGATGAACGACGTGAACCGCAGGCCCACCTGACGGCAGCCGATCCACGCGCCGACCGACCCGAGGATGAGCGCCCCGAAGATGGCGAGCCCGCCCTCCCAGATGTACAGGAAGGACAGCGGGTCGATGCCGGGGCCGAAGTAGTCGGACACGTGGGTGAACACGTGGAAGAGACGACCGCCGATGATGCCGGCGGGCACGGCCCAGATCGCGATGTCGATGATGATCCAGCGCTCGACGCCACGGGCGTTGAGTCGTCGGTTCGCCAGGACGACCGCGGCGACGATCCCGATCAGGATGCAGATCGCGTACGCGTGGATGCGGAAGTCGAGGGGCAGCGACCAGCCGAACGCGTCGCGCAGCCAGGCGGTCAGGTCGAAGTACTGCCAGGCGGTGCTCGGGCTCGGGATGCTCAGGAGGGGCATGGAGGTGCTGTCGCCTTTCGGAACTGACGGGGCGCGGTCGACGTGGCGTCGGCCTCGCTCACTGTAGCGCGGCTCGCGGGCCGGACAGGAACTGGACTAGCGGCGGCGGGCGCCGGTGGCGAGGTCGGCGGCACGGTCGGCCACCCCCTGCACACCGAGGTCGGCCAGCGCACGCACGAACGCGGACCCGACGATGGCACCGTCGGCGTACTCGAGGACCTCACCGACCTGCTCGGCCGTCGAGATCCCGAGACCGACGCAGGTGCGCTCGACCCCGGCGTCGCGCAGACGCGACACCACCGTGCGTGCGGCGACGTCGACGCCGACCCGGGCACCGGTCACACCCATCGTCGAGACGGCGTACACGAACCCACGGCTGGCCTCGACCGCCTGGCGCATGCGCTCGTCCGACGAGGACGGCGCGGCGAGGAAGACCCGGTCGAGCCCGGTCCGTTCGGAGGCCTCGGTCCACGCGGAGGCCTCGTCGGGGATGAGGTCGGGCGTGATGAGGCCGGCTGCACCGGCGGCGACGAGGTCGTCGGCGAAGCGGTCCACGCCGTAGCGCAGCACCGGGTTCCAGTAGGTCATGACGAGGACCGGCACGTCGGCACGTTCGGTGATCTGCTGCACGGCGTCGAAGACCTGTGCGACCCGGAAGCCGTTCGCCAGGCTCTCCTCGGCTGCCCGCTGGATCACGGGGCCGTCCATCACGGGGTCGGAGTACGGCAGACCGAACTCGATGACGTCCACGCCGTTCTCGGCGAGGGCGACGGCGGCGTCGACGCTGGTCTGCAGGTTCGGGTACCCGGCGGGCAGGTAGCCGACGACGGCTCCGGCGCGCTCGGCGTTGGCGGCGTCGATCGTCTGGGCGACGGTCTTGTTCGTGGTCACAGCTGCACCGCGTTCTCGTCGAGGATGCCGAAGTAGCGACTGGCGGACGCGACGTCCTTGTCACCGCGGCCGGACAGGTTCACGAGCACGACACCCTCGGGGCCGAGCTCCTTGCCGAGCTTCATCGCACCGGCGAGGGCGTGGGACGACTCGATCGCCGGGATGATGCCCTCGGTCTGGCTCAGCAGGCGGAACGCCTCCATGGCCTCGGTGTCGGTGATCGGCTGGTACTTCGCGCGGCCGATCGACGCCAGGTACGCGTGCTCCGGTCCGACGCTCGGGTAGTCGAGTCCGGCGGAGATGCTGTGGCTCTCGATCGTCTGGCCGTCCTCGTCCTGCATCAGGTACGACTTCGCGCCCTGCAGCACGCCCTCGCGACCGAGCGTGATGCTCGCCGCGTGCCGACCGGTCTCGACGCCGTCGCCGCCGGCCTCGAAGCCGTGCAGTGCGACGGACTCGTCGTCGAGGAAGGCCTCGAAGATGCCCATCGCGTTCGAGCCGCCGCCGACGCACGCTGCGACGGCGTCCGGCAGGCGACCGACGCGGTCGAGGACCTGCTGGCGCGCCTCCTCGCCGATGACCTTGTGGAACTCGCGCACCATCTCGGGGAACGGGTGCGGACCGGCGACCGTGCCGAGCAGGTAGTGCGTCGACTCGACGTTGGCGACCCAGTCGCGCAGGGCGTCGTTGATGGCGTCCTTCAGGGTGCGCGAACCTGTCTCGACCGGGATCACCTCGGCACCGAGCAGGCGCATCCGGGCCACGTTGAGGGCCTGTCGCTCGGTGTCCACGGCGCCCATGTAGACGACGCACTCCATGCCGAACAGGGCTGCGGCGGTCGCGGTGGCGACGCCGTGCTGGCCGGCACCGGTCTCGGCGATCAGGCGGGTCTTGCCGAGCCGACGGGCGACGAGGGCCTGGCCGAGGACGTTGTTGATCTTGTGGGACCCGGTGTGGTTCAGGTCCTCGCGCTTCAGGATGACCCGGGCACCACCGGCGTGCTTCGCGAACCGCGGCACCTCGGTGATGATCGAGGGGCGCCCGGTGTAGTCGCGCTGCAGCTCGTCGAGCTCCGCACGGAACGCCGGGTCCGCCCAGGCCTGGCGGAAGGCGGCCTCGAGCTCGTCGAGCGCGAGGACGAGGGACTCGGGGACGAAGCGTCCGCCGAAGTCACCGAAGTAGGGGCCGTGCAGGTCGCGGAGTGAGGTCACGATGTGTCTCCCGGGACGAGTCCGACGCGGCTGGTCGGCCGCGTCGGACGGGTGGAACGTGCGGCCGCGGTCGGCGGCCTCGATACGTGGGCGGAGCCGGTCAGGCCCGGTCGGCGGCGTCGACGAACGACGCCAGGGTCGCGGCGGGGTCGTCACCCGTCACGAGTGCTTCGCCGACCAGCACGACGTCGGCACCGGCTGCCCGGTAGTGGGCGACGTCGGCCGGACCGGAGACCGCGGACTCGGCGACCCGCACGACCCCGGTGGGGATGCGGTCGGCGAGGGACCCGAACAGGTCGCGGTCGAGCGAGAAGTCGGTGAGGTCCCGCGCGTTGACGCCGAGGATGCGGGCACCGGCGTCGAGGCCACGCGTGACCTCGTCACCGGAGTGCGCCTCGACCAGCACGCGCATGCCGAGTTCTTCGGCCAGGGTGTGCAGCTCGACCAGGCGCGCCTGCTCGAGCGCCGCCACGATGAGCAGCACGACGTCGGCTCCGGACGCCCGGGCCTCGATCACCTGGTACGGGTCGGCGATGAAGTCCTTGCGGAGCACGGGGACCCCGACGCGGGCCTTCACGGCCTCGAGGTCGGCGAGGCTGCCGAGGAACTTGCGGCCCTCGGTCAGGACGCTGATCGTCGAGGCCCCGCCACGCTCGTAGTCGGCGGCGAGGGCAGCCGGGTCGGCGATCGCGGCCATCGACCCGCGGGACGGGCTGGCGCGCTTGACCTCGGCGATGATCTTCACCCGGTCGCCCGGGCTGAGGAACGCGAGGGCGTCGAGCGGCGACGCCACCCGGTCGAGGTCGCGTTCGACGTCCGAGTACGGACGGTCGACACGACGGGCGGCAGCGTCCTCGAGCGCGCCCGCGACGAGGGTCTCGAGCACGTTCGGCATCGGGAGACCCCTACTCGCCGTGGTGCTTGGGGACGAACTTCGGACCGTCGACGCCGTAGCCGGCCTTCTTCATCACGCCACCGACGATGAGGCCGATGAGGACGACGCCAGCGGAGGCCCAGACGCCCCACGGCTGGTCGAACCAGAAGAACAGCGTGCCTGCCGCGAATCCGATCAGCATGATCACGACGGCGGTCCAGGCGGCCGGCGAGTGGCCTTCGCCGAGTTCTGCGGGCTCAGTGTTGCTCACGGTGCTCCTCGTTCTGCTCCGGCGTCGTCGGTCGAGCGACGCCCTGTCGATCCTACCGTGTCGTCACTCGGCGCCCCCGCGCCCGCGCCGTCGGCGGTGGTCGGGTCCACGCCCGCGCTCAGGTCGTCCCAGTCGACGACCGCGTCGCGCTGGACGGGAGCTGCTGCACGTGCTGCTGCGGCGGCTCCGGCGGTGGCGGCAGCGTACTTCCGGCTCGGGCCGGGCCAGGCGCGCTGGACCACGATGACGACCACGCCGAGCAGCACGGCGAGCACGCCACCCGCGATCCCGACGGCGGGCCACGGGCTCACGGAGACGCTCGACACGACACCGCGGACGGCACCGAGGTCACTGACCCCGGCGACCTCGCCGACGGCACCGCGTGCAGCGGCGATCGGGTCGCCGAGGGCGGTGATGCCGCTGACGACCACGCCGAGGCCGAGCAGGATCTCGACGGCGGCGAGCACGATGCGCAGCACCCGCCCCGCGATGGTCATCGCCAGGAAGAGCGCGAGGCTCGCGATCGCCAGCGCGGTGTACTGCGGCACGACCGCCGCCCCGTCGGCCGAGACCGTCGAGGTGACGGCGGCACCCGCGTGCAGGCGGACGGTGAACCAGGTCTGGGTCCAGGCGAGCATGATGACGCCGGCGACCAGGAGCCCGGCGACGACGACGATCGGACGAGAACGCTTCACGAGCGGACCTCGCGCATCCGGTTGGCCGTGGCGACGGCACGCAGCGGAGCCGCGGCCTTGTTGACGGCCTCGACGTGCTCGGTCTCCGGGTCGGAGTCCGCCACGAGTCCGGCCCCGGCCTGCACGCGGGCGACGCCGTCCTTGATCAGGGCGGTGCGGATCGCGATCGCCAGGTCGGCGTCACCGGCGAAGTCGAAGTACCCGACGACACCGGCGTACGCACCGCGCTTCGCCGGCTCGAGCTCGTCGATGATCTCGAGCGCACGCGGCTTCGGCGCGCCCGAGAGCGTGCCTGCCGGGAACGTCGCGCGGAACACGTCGATCGCCGAGGCGTCGGGACGCACCCGCCCCTCGACGCTCGACACCAGGTGCATGATGTGGCTGAACCGCTCGACGGTCATGAACTCGGTGACGCTGACGGTGCCGGGCTCGCACACCTTCTGCAGGTCGTTGCGGGCGAGGTCGACGAGCATCAGGTGCTCGGCGCGCTCCTTCGGGTCGCCGAGCAGGTCCTCGCCGAGGTGGACGTCCGCTTCCGGGGTCGCACCGCGCGGGCGGGACCCGGCGATCGGGTGCGTGATGGCGCGGTCGCCCTGCACCTTGACCAGCGCCTCTGGCGATGCGCCGACGATCCAGAACCGCTCGTCGGCGGTGTCCGCGAGGGCGAGGAAGTACATGTACGGGCTCGGGTTCAGCGTCCGGAGCACCCGGTAGACGTCGAGCGGGTCGGCCGTGACCTCGTGGTCGAACCGCTGCGAGATGACGACCTGGAACACGTCACCGTCGCGGATGAAGCCCTTCGAGCGCTCGACGGCCGCCATGTAGTCGGCCGGACTCGTGCGGTGGGTGGGGGTCGGCTCGGCGATCTCGAAGGCCTCGGCCACGGTCGCGACGCTCGGCTGCACCAGGTCGCCCTGCATGCGGTCGAGGCGCTGCTGCGCGTCCGCCCAGAGCGTGTCCGCGTCGTCGGTGCCGTCGTTCAGCACGCTCGCGACGAGCAGCACGAGACCGGTGCGGTGGTCGAGCGCGGCGAGTTCGGAGACGAAGGACAGCGCCTGTCCGGGGACGTCGAAGTCGGCCGGCGGCACGTTCGGCAGGTGCTCGAGCTGGCGCACGGCCTCCCACCCGATGAAGCCGACGGTGCCGCCGACGAGCGGCGGCGAGCCGGGCACACGGGGCGTCGCCCAGCGCTCGTGCAACCGTGCGAGGACCTCGAGCGGGGCGCCGTCGAGCGACCCGACGGCGCGCTCGGCGTCGATGCCGGTGTCGATCCAGGCCGCGCGGTCGCCGTCCTGGGTCAGGACGCCGAAGCTCCGCACGCCGACGAACGACCAGCGCGACCACAGGCCGCCCTGGCCGGCGGACTCGAGCAGGAAGGATCCGGGGCGGCCGTCGGCGAGCTTGCGGTAGACGCCGACCGGCGTCTCGCTGTCGCCGTACAGCGCGCGGACGACCGGCAGGACACGGTGGTCGCCGAGCAGGCCGTCGAACTCCGGTCGGGAGGTCGTGTGCGGCGTCTCGGAGATCGTCGCGGTGGTCATCGGGTCGGCTCCACGGCCGTGCCTGCCGGGGCGGACATGGTCACGGGCGCGAGCGGGTCGACGTCGAAGCACCGGTGCGCACCGGTGTGGCACGCAGCCCCGACCTGCTGCACCGTGACGAGAAGCGTGTCGTCGTCGCAGTCCAGCGCGGCACCGCGGACGTACTGGGCGTGTCCCGACGTGTCGCCCTTCCGCCAGTACTCGTTCCGCGACCGCGACCAGAAGGTCACACGGCCTTCGGTGAGGGTGCGGCGGAGGGCTTCCCGGTCCATGTAGCCGAGCATGAGGACGTCCTTCGACGATTCCTCCTGCACGATGGCGGGGAGCAGGCCGTCCGCACCGAAGTGTGCGCGGTCGAGGACCGCCTCGGTGTCGGTGCTGGTGCTGTCGGTCATGAGGCTCCTAGCCTACGGCGGCGGATCAGCGGACGGCGTGGCCGGTCGCGCGGAGCGCGGCCTTGACGTCCCCCACGGTCATCTCGCCACGGTGGAAGACGCTGGCGGCGAGGACTGCATCCGCACCCGCGTCGACGGCCGGGGCGAAGTGCTCGACGCGACCCGCGCCTCCCGAGGCGATCACCGGGACCGACGAGACGGCGCGCACCGCGGCCACGAGTTCGAGGTCGAACCCGTTCTTCGTGCCGTCGGCGTCGATGGAGTTGACGAGCAGCTCCCCCGCGCCCCGCTCGACGGCCTCGCGTGCCCACGCGATGGCGTCGAGGTCGGACTCGGTCCGCCCGCCGTGGGTGGTGACCACGAAGCCCGAGGGCATCCGGTCGGAGCGCTTGACGTCGAGCGACAGCACGACGGCCTGGGCACCGAACCGGTCGGCGATCTCGCCGATGAGTTCGTGCCGGGCGATCGCTGCGCTGTTCACGCCGATCTTGTCCGCGCCGCACTGCTGCAGCCGCGAGACGTCGTCGACGCTGCGGACTCCGCCGCCGACGGTGAGCGGGATGAAGACCTGCTCGGCCGTCCGGGTCACGGTGTCGTACATCGTCGCCCGGTTCTCGACCGTGGCGCCGACGTCGAGGAAGGTCAGCTCGTCGGCACCCTGCTCGTAGTACCGAGCCGCGAGTTCGACGGGGTCACCGGCGTCCTGCAGGTCGAGGAAGTTCACGCCCTTGACGACGCGGCCGCCCTTGACGTCGAGGCACGGGATGACCCGGACCGACACGCCACAGGGGGTCACAGGCGTGCGGCGTGGATCGGGCTGACGAGGATCGCCCGGGCGCCGAGGTCGTAGAGCGCGTCCATGATGAGGTTCGCGTCGTCGCGCGGGATCATCACGCGGACCGCGGCCCAGTCGCGGTCGTGCAGCGGCGACACGGTGGGCGACTCGATGCCGGACGCCACCGCCGTCGCCTGCTCGAGCAGGGCCGTGGGGACGTCGTAGTCGAGCATCACGTAGCCACGGGCGACGAGCACGCCCTGCAGGCGTCGGCGGAGCACGTCGATGCCGGGGATGGTCTCGTCGGTGGAGACGAGCACCGCGGTCGACTCGAGGATCACCGGGCCGAAGATCTCGAGGCCCGCCTGCCGGAGCGTGCTGCCCGTCGACACGACGTCGGCCACGGCATCGGCGACACCGAGCCGCACGGCGCTCTCGACCGCGCCGTCGAGCTTCACGAGCGTGGAGCTGACCCCGTGCTCGGCGAGGAAGGCCCCGACCAGGCCGGGGTAGCTCGTGGCGACCCGGACGCCGTCGAGGTCCTGCAGCGAGCCGAACCGACCGGGCGTGCCGGCGAACCGGAAGGTGGAGTCGGCGAAGCCGAGCGCGTCGACCTCGTGCGCCTCGGACCCGGAGTCGAGCAGCAGGTCGCGGCCGGTGATGCCGACGTCGAGCGCGCCGGACCCCACGTACGTGGCGATGTCCCGCGGGCGGAGGAAGAAGAACTCGACGCCGTTGCGCTCGTCGAGCAGGTGCAGCGCCTTCGGGTCGCGGCGGCCGGCGTACCCGGCCTCCCGCAGCATGTCGGACGCGGTCTCGGACAGGGAGCCCTTGTTGGGCACGGCGATGCGGAGCATCAGTGGGTCTGCTTTCTGTGGGGTCGTCGGCGGTCGTCGGTGCGCCGGGCGGCGCTTCCTACAGATGTCGCCAGACGTCCGCCGGGGTGAGCCCCTTGGCGACCATGAGGACCTGGAGGTGGTAGATCAGCTGCGAGATCTCCTCCGAGGTGCGCTCGTCGCCCTCGTACTCGGCCGCCATCCAGACCTCGGCGGCTTCTTCCACGATCTTCTTGCCGATCTGGTGCACGCCGGCGTCCAGTTCGGCGACGGTGCCGGAGCCCTCGGGGCGCGTGCGCGCCTTCTCGGTGAGCTCCTGGAACAGGTCGTCGAACGTCTTCACGGGGTCCAGGCTACCGGTCTCCGCTGACGCTTCCGACGCACCGTCCGGACGGGAGGCAGTGGTCGCCCCGGTGACACCGGTACCGTCCGACGCTCCCCCGGTCACGAGCGAGCCCGAGCGGCGGCCTCGCGCAGGTCGGCGATGCGCGCAGCGGGTTCGCCGCCGTACACCGCGGAGCCCGCGACCAGCGTGTCGGCACCGCTCCGGACGGCCTCGGCCACGGTGTCGACGGCGATCCCGCCGTCCACCTCGAGCCACACGTCGAGCCCGGAGGCATCGACGGCGGCGCGGGCGTCGGCGAGCTTCGGCATCACGGACGGCATGAAGGACTGGCCGCCGAACCCGGGCTCGACGGTCATGAGCAGGATCATGTCGTATGCGTCGAGGTGGTGCAGCACCTGCGTGATCGGGGTGCCGGGCTTCACGGCGACGGCGGCGCGGGCACCGTTCGACCGGATCGCCGCGGCGGTCGCCACCGGGTCGTCGGCTGCCTCAAAGTGGAACGTGACGCTCGATGCACCGGTCTCGGCGTACTTCGGCGCGTTGCGGTCGGCATCGGTGATCATCAGGTGCACGTCGAGCGGCACCGGCGACACCTGCTGCAGGCGCTGCACGATCGGCAGCCCGAGCGTCAGGTTCGGGACGAAGTGGTTGTCCATCACGTCGACGTGCACCAGGTCGGCGGTCTCGATGCGCTGGAGTTCGCGCTCGAGGTTCGCGAAGTCGGCGGACAGGATGCTCGGCGAGATGCGGATCGTCACCGGGCAAGCCTACCGGCGTGCGCCTGCCTGGCTGCGCTGCCCGGGTGCGCGCGGCGCCGTCCGGGGGCGGGGTCAGCCGTCGCCGAGGGCGCGCGTGCCGAGGTCGGACCGGAGCATCGTCCCGAGTGCTGCTTCGACCAGCCGCTCGCCCTGCGGGCGGTCGATCCGGCGCGACACGACGAGGCCCGCGATCCCCTGCATGGTCGCGGCGAACAGGAGCTTGAAGGTGGTCCGGGCGTCCTCGCCGGGCTCCGGCGCGGACGCTCCGAGCGCGCCGTCGAGCACGGCGAACAGCGATTCGGCGGCGGTCTGCACGGGACCGGACCGGCCGGCCGTCGACGCCTGGAACATGAGGTCCATGAGCGCCGCGTCGTCGATGGCGAAGTCGACGTACGCCATGGCGACCCGACGGAACCGGTCGTCGAGGTCGCCCGAGCCGGAGAGGGCCCGGCGCACCGCGGTGGTCAGTCGCTCGAAACCGAGCACGGCGAGGGCGTCGAGGAGTGCCTGGCGGTCGACGAAGTGGCTCCGCGGCGCACCGTGGCTGACCCCGGCGCGCCGCGCCAGGTCACGGAGGGACAACCCGTCGACGCCGTCCTCGCGCAGGACCTGGACGGCCTCGTCGAGCAGCACGGCCCGCAGGTTCCCGTGGTGGAAGGGACGCTCCGGCATGGGGAGAGCCTATCGCAGTACTAGGCATTGCCTATTTTCTAGTCAATGCCTAGATTGGGTGGATGACACCTCGACAGCACCTGCTCGTGTTCGGCGCGACCGGACAGACCGGCCAGCACTTCACCCGGCTCGCACTCGATGCCGGACACCGTGTCCGCGCCGTCGTCCGGACACCGTCGAAGCTGGCGGTCCAGCACGACGACCTGCAGGTCGTGCAGGGCTCGGTCACCGACGGCCTCGACCTCGACGCGCTGCTCGAGGGCGTGACGGGCGTGGTCGTGATGCTCGGGGACGTCGCCGCGCAGCGCGAGCGACCGGTCAACACCGCGTTCGTCCGCACGCTCGTGCCGGCCATGCGCCGGAGCGGCACCCGGCGGCTGCTCTACCAGGCCGGTGGGCTGAGTGCGCCTCCCGGCAAGCGGCTCGCGCCCGTGCTCCGCCTCGTCCGGTCGACGCTCGCGCGGGAGTACATCGGACAGCACGCGGACAACGAGTCGGTGATGCGCTACCTCGACGCCGAGGCGCAGGACATCGCCTGGACGGTCCACCGCGCCGGCATCGGTTCGGACGGCCCATCCAAGGGCGAGCTGCGCCGCTCGGCGCGGTGGATCAGCATCGGTACCTTCCGGGACTGCGCCGCGTACAACCTGCGCACCTTGTTCGACGACACGGCCGTGCACACGTGCGACGGCAGTGCCTACCGACGGTCGCGCTGAGCCCGATCCCGGTCGGCGGGGTGGTCAGTCGACGCGACGGAACAGCGCGATGAACATCGCGTCCGTCCCGATGCGGTGCGGCCACAGCTGCGCCGTGGCGCCGTCCGCGATCTCGGGGTCGCGTGCGGCAACACCCCGGACGATCGCGGCGGTGTCGAGCTGCTCGAGCCGGTCCCCGTGCCGCCCCATCAGCGCGTCGACCTGCCCACGGGTCTCGGCCAGGTGCGGCGAGCACGTCACGTACGCCAGGGTCCCGCCCGGTGCGAGCACCCGAACAGCGGCGTCGAGCAGTTCGGTCTGCAGGGCAGCAAGCTCCTCGACGTCCTCGGGGAGCTTCCGCCAGCGTGCCTCCGGCCGACGACGCAGCGCGCCGAGCCCGGTGCACGGGGCGTCGAGCAGGATGCGGTCGAAGGTCATCCCGGTGCCGTCGCGTCCGTACCGACGGGCGTCACCCTCGACGACCCGCACGTGGTCGCCGAACACACCGAGCGCGTTCCGCACGAGGCCGGCGCGGGCGGGCACGAGTTCGTTGGCGACGAGGGTCGCCCCACCCTGCTGCGCCTCGGCGGCGAGCAGCGCGGCCTTGCCGCCGGGCCCGGCGCACATGTCGAGCCACCGCTCCCCCGCACGCACGTCCGACGAGCGGCTCAGCGCCAGCGCGGCGAGCTGCGACCCTTCGTCCTGCACACGCAGGCGTCCGGCGGCGACGCCCGGCACGCGCGCCGGGTCGCCGCTGATGCCGCGGATGCCGACGGGAGACACCGGCGCGGCATCCGCCTGCACGACGGGCTCGCCGGCCCGGACGGGAGGCACGGTGCCGGTCACGCCGTCGGCCTCCGGTTCGTCGTCGGCGGGCACCAGGGCCGCGGGCACGTCGTCCGCACCGGTCGCGTCGGCGAACGCGGCATCGGTGTCGTCGTCCGGAGCGGTGCGGGCGGTCGCGGTGGCGATGTCCTCGTCGGTGGCGAGGCCGGGCAGGGCCGCGAGCTGCACCCGGGGTGCGGCGTTGTCGGCGGCGAGCAGGGCGGCGAGCTCGTCGCGGGAACGTTCGGCGGCCAGGGCGTCGCGGAGCGCCGAGACGACCCAGACCGGGTGCGACCAACGGGTGGCGAGCAGGGCGTCCCCGGCGCGGCCCTCCGTGATCAGGGCGTCCCACTCCTGGTCGGTGCGGGCGGCGATCTTGCGCATCACGGCGTTCACGAACCCGGTCGCGCGGCGGGCACCGACCTCGCGGGCGAGCTCGACCGTGGCGTCGACGGCGGCGTGCGTCGGCGTGCGCATGGCGAGCAGCTGGTGCGCACCGAGACGCATCACGTCGAGGACGTCCGCCTCGATGTTCTCGGCCCGGCGACCGGATGCCAGCGCGATGATCACGTCGTAGCGGCCGAGCATCCGGATCGACCCGTAGGTGAGCTCGGTCGCGAACCCGGCGTCGCGGGCGGTGAGCCCGGCGCGGCGGATGCGCGTCGGCAGCAGCAGGTTCGCGTAGGCGTCGTCGACCTGCACGGCGCGGAGCACGTCGAACGCCACGCGGCGGGCACTCGCCGGACGCGGGCCGCGGCGGGCACCCTGGGGCTTCGTCTGGGGGCTCATGCGAGGACCTTCCCGTCCAGTTCGCCGAGGCCACGGGCCCAGGCGGCGGCGTCCATCGCCTTCTTGCCCGCCGGCTGCACCTCGAGCAGCACCAGCGGGGTGTCGGCGGTCCCGACCAGCAGCCGACCGCCGTGGAGTGCGAGCGCACCGGGCGCGAGCGACGGGGCGGGGTCCTGCGTGCCTCCAGGCTGGAGGGTGCTGCGGAGCAGCTTCACGCGGGTCTCGCCCAGGTGGGCGTACGCGCCGGGCTCGGGCGTGACCCCGCGCAGCCGCGCGTGCACGACGGTGGCGGGCGCGGCGAAGTCGGTGCGGCCGTCGTCGATCGTGAGCTTCGGGGCGACCGTGGGCTCGCCGGACTGCTCGGTCGCGACGGCGGTGCCGGCGGCGATGGCGTCCACGACGTCCGCCACCACGTCGGCGCCGACGTCGGCCATCGCCGCGAGGACCTCGCCCGAGGTCGCCTCGGGGTCGATCTCGAAGGTCAGGGCGGCGTAGACCGGGCCGGCGTCCAGCGACTCGACCAGCTGGAAGACCGTGGCGGCGGTCCGGGTGTCGCCGGCCATCACCGCACGCTGCACGGGAGCAGCACCGCGGTACGCCGGCAGGTCGGAGAAGTGCAGGTTGATCCAGCCGTGCCGCGGGGCGTCGAGGGCCGGACGGCGGAGCAGTGCGCCGTAGGCGACGATCACGCCGAGGTCGACGTCGAGGTCCGCGATCCGGGCGGTGACGGCGTCGTCGACGCGCGAGGCCTCGATGACCGGCAGTCCGAGCTCCGCGGCGATGACGGCCACCGGGGTCGGGGTGAGGACACGCTTCCGGCCCTGCGGGGTGGCCGGCCGCGTGAGCACCGCGACGATCTCGTGGTCGGACGCCGCCAGACGGCGGAGGGTGGGGACGGCCGCAGCGGGGCTGCCGGCGACGACGAGACGCATGGGTTCGATCCTCCCACGCCGACGGGCCCACCCGACCCCGACCGCCTGTCCGGAGCACGCGGTGCTCGGCACTGCCTGTGCACCAGCAGAGCGTGGGCTGCGTAGGTTCTGGCGGTATCGACGGAAGGAGCACCATGACCGACCGAGACCTGCCCATCCCGGACTTCGACCACGTCCCGCTCGGCAACCTGACGGAGCACCTGACGGCCCTCGACCGCGAGCAGCTCGAGGTGCTGCTCGACCACGAGAACGCCCACGGCGCACGGTTGCCGGTGCTGGAGCGGATCCGTCACCGGATCGAGGCCCTGGACGGCGGTGCGGAGCCGACCGGTTCCGTGCCGGAGCACCTCCCCGAGACGACTGCGGGAGCCTCGGCACCCGCGGACGTCACGCCGGCCACCGCCGGTCCGACGATCAACCCGCCGTCCCACGGCGTGCCCACCAACCCCGCGCAGCCGCGCTGAGATCAGGAGACACCATGAGCGACGTCACCACCGCCACCAACCGCTACGCCGGTTCGTCCGTCCAGAAGGCCGCCCTCGTGGTCGGCATCGTGTTCCTGCTCGTCGGGATCGCCGGGTTCGTCCCCGGCATCACGACCGGCGACCTGGCCGGGGCCGGACACGAGTCGATGGGCATGCTGCTCGGCATCTTCCAGGTCTCCGTGCTGCACAACATCGTGCACCTGCTGTTCGGCGTCGTCGGACTGCTCGCCGCCAACCGTGCCTCCGGTTCGCGGATGTACCTGGTGATCGGCGGGATCGTATACTTCGTGCTGTGGATCTACGGCCTGTTCACCGCCGGCCACAGCTCGGGTGCGAACTTCGTCCCGCTGAACAACGCCGACAACTGGCTGCACCTCGTGCTCGCCATCGGCATGGTCGCCCTCGGCGTCGTGCTGCCGCGCGAGCGTCGTCGGCCCGCCAACGCCTGACCGGCCCCGCACCAGCCGGTCGCCGCACGGCGGCAGGCCCCGAACGACACCGCCGACGTCGCACGACGTCGGCGGTGTCGTTCTGTGTCGTCCAGCGCTCGGGCCCACACGGACCCGGGCGCGGTCAGACCTCGGAGAACGGCTCCGCGTCGTCCAACCGCACCCGCAGCGTCGGAGCGGCCCGTCGTCGGTTGCCGCCCTTGAGCACCCGCCGGGTCGACGAGCGCCGGATGACCTCGGCCTTGAGCGTCGCGGCGACCTCGGCCCCGTGCGCGTACGGGAACCGCACGATGGCCCGGACCGTGCCCGGCAACGTGTCGTCCTCGACCGGGACCGGGCCGAGCACCGGACCGACGACGGCGTCGCCGAGGGCCTCGACCGCAGCGGTGACGGCCTCGTCGGTGCCGGTCATCGTCGCCACCCGCACCGCCGGCGGGAAGTGGAGTTCGCGGCGGTCGGTGAGCTCGTCGTGCGCGGGACCGTCGAGCCGCCACAGGGCCATCGCCGACGCCAGCCGCCCACCGATCCCGACCAGGTACACCTCGGCACCGGGGGCCGACTTCGCGGCGGCGTTCGTCCAGAAGCGCAGCACGTCCTCCTGCACCCGCAGCCCTTCGCGGGCGAGCATCTTCTCGCCGTCGAGCAGCAGCACGCAGGCGTAGCCGCCCGGCACCGACGGCTCGGCCCCACGGGTGGCGACGACGACCGATGGCTTGGCGGGGACCTCGTCGAGCGGACGGGACCCGTCCGCGACGATGATCCGGGTGCCGGGGAACGCCCGCCCGAGCTCCTCCGCGGTGCGCTGTGCCCCCTGGCCGACCGGCTTCACGGTGCCGTTGCCGCACGTCGGGCAGCGGAACCCGATGGCCAGGGCGCCGCAGAACCGGCACTGGGGCGTGGCGCCGCGGTGTGGGCTGCCGAGCGGCCCGCCGCAGACCCGGCAGTGCGCGCGTTCGCCGCACTCGGCGCAGACCAGTCCCGTACCGAAGCCCGGGCTCGCGACCTGCACCAGGACGGCACCGTGCTGGCTGGCCTCGCGCGCGGCACGCCAGGCGGAACTCGGGATGCGCGCCTGTGCGGCGAACCCCTCGGCCCCGGTCTGCTGCACGGTGGGGATGACCTTCGGCGTCTTCACGCGGTAGGGCACGACGTCCTGCAGCCAGTGCAGCTCCACCAACCGTTGCACGTCGGTGCTGCGCGCGTGTGAGACGAACAGCAGCGCGGCCCCGGACTGGGCGGCCCGCACCAGGGCCACGTCACGCGTGTGCACGTAGGGCGCCCGCTGCTCGATGAACGAGGCGTCGCCGTCGTCCCACATCGCGATCAGGCCGAGCTCCGTCGCCGGCGCGTACATCGCCGTACGGTTGCCGATCGCGACCACCGGGTGCGTGCGGGCCTGCAGCAGGGCCTTCGCGCGTTGCCCGTTCGTCTGCTTGGCGTCGAACCGCACCACCCGTTCCGGCGGCAGCACGGCGAGCAGGGCGCGCTCGAGGTCGATGACGTCGCGGAAGTCCGGCACGGCGATCACCGCAGACCGCTCGGCCGCCACCGTGTGTGCGGCGGCCTGGGCGAGTGTCGCGGCCCATCCCGGGACCCAGACCGGTGCGTCCGCGTCACCCACCGCCACGGGCTGGGGCACGGCGGCGACCGCGGCGCGCCCGTGCTCCGTCACCACGGCCTCCAGGACGCCGTCGGCGTAGCCGGTGACGGGCGGGGCGGTCACCGGCGGCGGCGACCAGGCGGTGTCACGGGCGAGCCAGGCCTTCTCGGCGCGCACCTGCCGCGGCGGCACGGCGAGGCGCAGGACGTCGGAGGCGACGCCCGCGGCGCGGTCGGCGACGGCGCGCGCGAGGGTCCAGATCTCCGGCGCGAGCACGGGCACCGGGGACAGCACGGCCTCGATCTGGCTCAACTCACCCGGGTACTCGCCCTCGGTGACGATCTCGACCACGTAGCCGTCGGACATCCGGGCCCCGGTGCGCAGCGGCACCTTGACGCGGACCCCCGCGACGCAGTCGTCCTCGAGCTCGGCCGGCACCCGGTAGTCGAACAGACGGTCCAACTGCGGGAGCGGCGAGTCGAGGACGACGCGCGCGACGGTGGTCACGCGGTGCTTCAGACGGTCGCGGCGACGAGTCCTGCGGCGGCGCGGAGTTCCTCGACACGGTCGAGCTGCTCCCACGTGAACCCGGGGAGCTCGCGGCCGAAGTGGCCGTAGGTCGCGGTCTGCGCGTAGATCGGTCGGAGCAGGTCGAGGTCGCGGATGATCGCGGCCGGACGCAGGTCGAAGACCTGGCGGATGGCGGCCTCGATCGTGGCGTCGTCAACGTGTCCGGTGCCGAAGGTCTCGACGTACAGCCCGACGGGCTTCGCACGGCCGATCGCGTAGGCGACCTGCACCTCGAGCCGGTCGGCGAGCCCCGCGGCGACCGCGTTCTTCGCGACCCAGCGCAGCGCGTACGCCGCCGAACGGTCGACCTTCGACGGGTCCTTGCCGCTGAACGCGCCGCCACCGTGACGGGAGGCCCCGCCGTAGGTGTCGACGATCACCTTGCGGCCGGTGAGCCCGGCGTCGCCCTGGGGGCCGCCGATCTCGAAGCGACCGGTCGGGTTCACGATGACGTCGACGTGCGACGAGTCGAGGTCGACCAGGTCGAGGACCGGACGGATCACGTGCTCGGTAATCGCCGCGGTGAGCTCGTCGAGCGTGACGCTCGGCGAGTGCTGCGTGGAGAGCACGACGGTCTCGACGGTCTTCGGCACGACGCCGTCGTACCCGATGGTGACCTGGGTCTTGCCGTCCGGGCGCAGGAACGACAGCTCGCCCGACTTGCGGACCGCGGCCAGGCGCTCGGCCAGACGGTGCGCCAGCCAGATCGCGACCGGCATGTACTCGGGGGTCTCGTTCGTCGCGAAGCCGAACATGATGCCCTGGTCGCCGGCGCCCTGACGGTCGAGCGGGTCGACCGCACCGGTGCGGGAGTCGAGCGACTCGTCCACACCCTGCGCGATGTCGGGCGACTGCGCGCCGATCGAGACCTCGACACCGCAGGTGGCACCGTCGAACGAGACGTCCGACGAGTTGTAGCCGATGCCGGTGATGACGTCACGGACGAGCTTGGGGATCTCGACGTAGCCGGAGGTCGTGACCTCGCCGGCGACGTGCACGAGCCCGGTGGTCACCATCGTCTCGACGGCGACGCGCGCGTTCGGGTCGACCGTCAGCAGTGCGTCGAGGATGCTGTCCGAGATCTGGTCGCAGATCTTGTCGGGGTGCCCCTCGGTCACCGACTCGGACGTGAAGAGGCGGAGAGCAGCTGCAGTCACCGGGATCAGTCGGTGGGCTGCTGCTGCTTGGTGACGGTGAGCTTGTCCTCGTTGATCTCGTGGAGCGCGACGGACAGCGGCTTGTCGTCGATCGTCGAGTCGACGAGCGGTCCGACGTTGTCGAAGAGCGAGCCCTCGTGCAGGTCGGCGTAGTAGTCGTTGATCTGGCGGGCGCGCTTCGACGCGAAGATGACGAGCGCGTACTTCGACTCGACCTTGCTGAGCAGGTCGTCGATGGGCGGGTCGATGATGCCCTGGGGGTTGGCCATGGTGTCTCCTCGAAGTCAGTGCACCCGTCAGGGCGCAGAGAACAAGTCTACGACCTCACGTGCCGCGGTGCCGACATCGGAGTTCACGATCCGCACGTCGAACTCGTCCTGCGCGGCCAGCTCGACCTTCGCGGTCTCGAGGCGACGGGCCTGTTCCTCCGCGGATTCAGTGCCGCGGCCGATCAGCCGGCGCACCAGTTCCTCCCACGTCGGGGGCAGCAGGAACACGAGCACCGCCTCGGGCATGGCGTCGCGGACCTGCCGGGCGCCCTGCAGGTCGATCTCCAGCATGACCTTCTCGCCGGCGTCGAGCGCGCGGTCGATCGGCGGGCGCGGGGTGCCGTACCGGTACGAGTTGTGGACGGTCGCCCACTCGAGCAGCTCGCGGTCGCGGATCATGCGGTCGAACTCGTCGTCGTCCACGAAGTAGTAGTGCACGCCGTCGACCTCGCCGGGGCGCGGCTTCCGGGTGGTGGCGGAGACGCTGAGGTTGACGTCCGGGTAGTGCTGTCGGATGTGCGCGCTCACCGTGCCCTTGCCGACCGCGGTGGGTCCGGCGAGCACGACGAGCTTCGAGGCACCACGCTTGCGACCGCGGGCGGCGAGCCAGTCCGCCAGGGCGGTCCGCTGCCGGGTCCCCAGGCCACCGAGGCGCTTCGAGGGGGCGATCCGCAGGGTCCCCATGATCGCCTCGGCTCGTGCGGGGCCGATCCCCGGCAGGCTGACGAGCAGGTCACGGACCCGGAGCGAGCGTTCCGCCGAGGTCGTCTCGACCAGCGAGTCGTCCCACGCGGCACGGGCGACGTCGAGTGCCGAGCGCTCCCCCGACGCGATCGCGGCCTTCACCGCGGCCCGGGCGCGTCGCGCGGCGACGGCGGCCTTCGCCGCAGCGACGCGGTCGACCTCTGGCGGGGTCCGGTGGGCGGGCAGGCCCTCGTGCTCGTCGGTCACGCTGCCGCCACCAGTGCGGTGCGGATGCGGTCCGCGCGGTCGGTCACGAGCGCCGCGACGCCGTCCGGACCGTCGGTCAGCAGGCCGCGCGACTCGCTCACGAGCACCTGCTCGGCACGCGCGCCGTACAGCGCACGGAGGTCCTCGATGCGGGCGCCCTGGGCACCGAAGCCCGGGGCGAGGACCGGCGCGGTGCCGATTGCGTCCGCGTCGATGCCGAAGTCGTCGAGGTGAAGGGTCGCGCCGAGCACGAGCCCGACGTCGCCGAGGGCCTGATCGCCCACGGACCGGTTGTCGTCTGCCACGTCCAAGACGATACCGGCCGCGACCGTCCGGCCGGTACGCGGTCCTTCCGCGAGCACCGCGGTCTGCAGCACACGGGCCTCGGGGTTGCTCGTCGCCGCGAGCACGAAGACCCCGGCACCGTTCCGGCGCGCGACGTCGAACGTGCCCCGGAGCGAGCCGTACCCGAGGTACGGCGACACCGTCATCGCGTCGGCCGCGAACGGCCCGTCGCGGTCCAGCCACGCCAGCGCGTAGTCGTCACCGGTGGTCCCGATGTCGCCCCGCTTCACGTCGGCGACGACCAGGAGGCCCGCATCGCGCGCCCGGCGGATCGTCGCGTCGAGCGCACGGTAGCCCGCGACCCCCGCCGCCTCGAAGAAGGCGACCTGCGGCTTCACGATCGCCGCGCGGCCGGCGGCCGCGTCGACCAGGGTCGCGCCGAACGCCGTCAGGCCCTGCTCGTCGCGGGCGAGCCCCCACGCCGCCAGGGTGGCGGCGTGGGGGTCGATCCCGACGCAGAGCGGTGAACGCTCCCCCATGGCGGACGAGAGGCGCACGCCGAAGGAGGCCGGGCCTCCTGACCGGGTCGTGCCCACGCTGGCAGCCGTCACCAGGTCGCGCGCTCGAGCGCGTAGTCCTGCAGGCTGCGGACGTTGAGCGGCGAACCGATCGTCTCGATCGCCGCGACGGCCGCCCCGATCTGCGCGATCGTCGTGAACAGCGGCTTGTCCGCCGCGACCGTGGCCGCACGGATCTCGTACCCGTCCGCACGACCGGCGGCACCCGACGGCGTGTTGATGACGATGTCGACCTCGCCCCTGGCGAGCAGGTCGACGACGCTCTCGCCGCCCTGGCTGTACTTGCCGACGATCCCGACCTCGATGCCGTTGCGGCGGAGGATCTCCGCCGTGCCCTCGGTCGCGATGATCGTGAAGCCGAGCTGCTGCAGGCGGTGCACCGGCAGCACGATCGCGCGCTTGTCGGTGTCGGCGACGCTCACGAAGACCGTGCCGCTGGTCGGCAGGCCGCCGTACGCGGCGTCCTGCGACTTGAGGAACGCCCGCGGGAAGTCGCGGTCGATGCCCATGACCTCGCCGGTGGAGCGCATCTCGGGGCTGAGCACCGAGTCGACGACCTGGCCCTCGCGGGTGCGGAAGCGACGGAAGGGCAGCACGGCTTCCTTCACGGCGACCGGCGACTGCGCGGGCACGAACGCCCCGTCACGCTCGGGCAACATGCCCTCGGCGACGAGCTCGGCGACCGTGGTGCCGGTCATGATGCGGGACGCGGCCTTGGCCAGCGGGATGCCGAGCGCCTTCGAGACGAAGGGCACGGTGCGGCTGGCGCGCGGGTTCGCCTCGAGGACGTAGAGCACGCCGGCGCCGATGGCGAACTGGACGTTGAGCAGGCCCTGCACGCCGATGCCGCGGGCGATCTTCTCGGTCGCGTCGACGACGCCCTGGATCTCCGCGCGGCCGAGGCCGACCGGGGGCAGGGTGCAGGCCGAGTCGCCGGAGTGGATGCCGGCCTCTTCGAGGTGCTCCATGATGCCGCCGATGTAGAGCCGCTCGCCGTCGAAGAGCGCGTCGACGTCGATCTCCACGGCGTCGTCCAGGAACCGGTCGACCAGCAGCGGGAGCTCCGGGCCGATGATCGCCTGGTCGACCATCCGGTCGAAGTAGTCCGCGAGCGACGGGGAGTCGTACAGGATCTCCATGCCGCGGCCGCCGAGCACGAACGACGGGCGGACGAGGACGGGGTACCCGATCTCCTCGGCCACCGTGGTCGCGCTCGCCAGGTCGTGGGCGGTGCCGTTGCGCGGTGCGAGCAGGCCGGCGGCGTCGAGGATGGCGGAGAACTGCCCGCGCTCCTCGGCCGAGTCGATCGCGGTGGGGCTGGTGCCGAGGATCGGGATGCCCGCGGCCTCGAGCGGCTTCGCCAGGCCGAGGGCGGTCTGGCCACCGAGCTGCACGACGACGCCGACGAGTTCGCCGGAGGCGGCCTCGGCCTCGATGACCTCGAGGACGTCCTCGGCCGTCAGAGGTTCGAAGTACAGGCGGTCCGAGGTGTCGTAGTCGGTCGACACGGTCTCGGGGTTGCAGTTGATCATGATCGTCTCGAACCCGGCCGCGCTCAGCGCGAAGGACGCGTGCACGCAGGAGTAGTCGAACTCGACGCCCTGTCCGATGCGGTTCGGGCCGGAGCCGAGGATGACGACCTTCTTGCGGTCGCTCGGCGTGATCTCGGTCTCGGTGTCGTACGAGGAGTAGTGGTACGGAGTCAGGGCGGGGAACTCGCCGGCGCAGGTGTCGACGGTCTTGAAGACCGGTCGGATGCCCTGGGCGTGCCGCTCGTCACGGATCTGCTGTTCGGCGACCGGTGCCGCGTCCGTGCTGCGCAGGTTCGCGATCTGGGTGTCGCTGAAGCCGTGCTCCTTCGCCCAGCGCATCGTGTCCGCGTCGAGGGTGTCGGCGGCCCGGACCTCGTCCGCGACCTCGTTGATGAGCACGATCTGGTCGATGAACCAGGGGTCGATCTTGGTGGCCTCGAAGACCTCGTCCGCGGTGGCACCCGCGACCAGGGCCTGCTGGACCGTGACGATGCGGCCGTCGGTCGGGATCGACGACTTCGCCAGCAGGGCGTCCTTGTCGAGCTCGGACGCCGGGGTGTCCCAGTGGAAGCTCGACCCGCGCTTCTCGAGCGAGCGCAGCGACTTCTGCAGCGCGGTGGCGTAGTTCCGGCCGATGGCCATCGCCTCGCCGACGCTCTTCATCGTCGTGGTGAGGGTGGCGTCGGCGGCCGGGAACTTCTCGAACGCGAACCGCGGGGTCTTCACGACCACGTAGTCGAGGGTCGGCTCGAAGCTCGCCGGGGTGACCTTCGTGATGTCGTTCTCGATCTCGTCGAGCCGGTAACCGATGGCGAGCTTCGCGGCGATCTTGGCGATCGGGAAGCCCGTGGCCTTCGACGCGAGGGCCGACGAGCGGGACACGCGGGGGTTCATCTCGATGACGATGACGCGGCCGTTCGACGGGTCGACGGCGAACTGGATGTTGCAGCCACCGGTGTCGACGCCGACGCGACGGATGATGTCGATGCCGATGTTCCGCATGTTCTGGTACTCGCGGTCGGTCAGGGTCAGCGCGGGGGCGACCGTGATCGAGTCACCGGTGTGGACGCCGACCGGGTCGACGTTCTCGATGGAGCAGATGACGACGGTGTTGTCGTAGTTGTCGCGCATCAGCTCGAGCTCGTACTCCTTCCAGCCGAGGATGGACTCCTCGAGCAGGACCTCGGTCGTCGGGCTGGACTGCAGCCCGTCGCCGACGAAGCGGACGAGTTCGGCCTCGTTGTAGGCGAAGCCCGAGCCGAGGCCGCCCATGGTGAACGACGGGCGGACGACCAGCGGGTACCCGAGGTCCTTCGCGAACTCCTTCGCTTCCTCCAACGTGTGCGCGATGTGGCTGCGGGCGACGTCGGCACCGGACTCGAGGACGAGCTCCTTGAAGAGCTGGCGGTCCTCGCCGCGCTGGATCGCCTCGACCTTGGCGCCGATGAGCTCGACGCCGTGCTTGTCGAGGATGCCGGCCTCGTCGAGCGCGATGGCCGCGTTCAGGGCCGTCTGGCCGCCGAGGGTCGGCAGGACCGCGTCCGGCTTCTCGATGCGGATGATCTCCTCGAGCGACGCGTTCGTGATCGGCTCGATGTAGGTCGCGTCGGCGAAGTCGGGATCGGTCATGATCGTCGCCGGGTTCGGGTTGACCAGGATGACCCGGACGCCCTCGGCCCGGAGGACACGGCACGCCTGGGTGCCGGAGTAGTCGAACTCGGCGGCCTGACCGATGACGATCGGGCCGGAGCCGATGACGAGGACGGAGTTGATGTCTGCGCGCTTGGGCATCAGTTCGCTTCCTTGGTGATGTCTGCTGCGGGGGTCGTGGCGTCGGCGGTGGCCGCGTCGAGCGGCTCCCCGTCGCGACGCTCGCGCACCATGTCCGCGAACCGGTCGAAGAGGTACATGCTGTCGTGCGGTCCGGCGGCGGCCTCGGGGTGGTACTGCACGCTGAACGCCGGCACGTCGAGCGCGCGGAGGCCCTCGACCACGTTGTCGTTCAGCGAGTAGTGCGAGACCTCGACCCGACCGAACCCGGCCGGGGACTCGAGGACCTCGCCGAGGGGCGCGTCGACCGCGAAGCCGTGGTTCTGGCTCGTGATCTCGACCTTGCCCGTGGTCGTGTCGAGCACCGGCTGGTTGATGCCGCGGTGGCCGAAGGGCAGCTTGTAGGTGCCGAAGCCGAGCGCGCGGCCGAGCAGCTGGTTGCCGAAGCAGATGCCGAAGAAGGGGCGGCCGGTGCGCAGGCTGTCCTGCAGCAGCTCCACCTGTGCGTCCGACGCGGCGGGGTCGCCGGGCCCGTTCGAGTAGAACAGGGCGTCCGGTGCGAGGGCTTCCAGCTCCGCAGCGGAGATGTCCTGCGGCACCACGTGCACCTCGAAGCCGCGGGCGGCGAGGTACCGCGTGGTCGAGGCCTTCACGCCGAGGTCGAGCACGGCCAGGGTGCCGATCTGCTCGCCGACGGCGGGGACGACGTAGGTCTCCGGGGTGGACACGACCGCCGAGAAGCTCGCGCCGGCCATCGTCGCCTGCGACACGACCGCGTCCAGCTGCGACTCGGCCGACAGTGCGGCGTCCGCACCGCTGAAGACGCCGCCCTTCATGGCGCCGGCGTCACGGATGCGGCGGGTGAGTGCGCGGGTGTCGATGCCGGAGATGCCGACGATGCCGTCGCGCACCAGGTGGTCGTCGAGCGTCGCGTTCGCGCGGTGGTTCGACACCACGCGGCTGGGGTCGCGCACCACGTACCCTGCGACCCAGATGCGACGGGACTCGGGGTCCTCGTCGTTCACCCCGGTGTTGCCGATGTGCGGCGCGGTCTGCACCACGATCTGTCCGGCGTAGGAGGGGTCGGTCAGCGTCTCCTGGTAGCCGGTCATGCCGGTCGCGAAGACCACCTCGCCGAGCGTGCGCCCACGGGCGCCGTAGGCCCAGCCGTCGTACCGGGTGCCGTCTTCGAGGACCAGGACGGCCCGTTCGCGTGTCATGCTTTCTTCCCTTCGCCCGCGGTTCGCGGAGCATCGGCCGCAGTCGCCTGCGGCCCGGTCTCGGTCAGTCCCTGCAGGGCGTGCAGCGCGGCTGCGTCGCCCTCCGGGAACCGGAAGTAGGTGTCCAGGTCCGTCGCACCTGCGGCGCCGGTCGCCGTCCATCGCAGACGGACCAGTCCCCCGGGTTCGACCACTCGGTCGATCGCCCACGTGGAGCGGTCGGCGCCGCGGACCGCGTCGCGCGCGATCCAGCGGTCGTCGGTACCGGCGAGGCGCATCACCACGCCGGTCGCGTGGACCGTCACCCCGCCGCGGCCGCGGAACCCGAGGCCGCCTGCGGTGATGCGTTCCAACGGCTGGTCGGCGCGGGTCGTCGCGACGGTGAACCCGTCCCACGACCCGACCGCCGGTGCCAGGTCGGCCGGCACGCGGACTGGAGGCACGGCTTCCGCCTGCTTCCTGGTCCGCGTCCGCCAGGTGCGCGCCATCGCGACGAACAGGGCGGCGACCGCGAGCAGGATCACCGCGCCGAGGAGCCAGCGCTGCGCGTCGCCGCTCATGCGCGCGCCCCTGTCCGGAGCGCCGCGGCGTGCGCCGCGATCGTGTCCGCGTCGACGACCCGGCCGTCGAGCACCGTCGCGTACCCCTGGTGGAAGGTGGCGACGACCCGGCCAGGCAGCGTCATGCCGAGGTACGGCGAGTTCTGCGACTGCCCGGCGAGGTCGGTGACCGCGAACTCGCGGCTGGCCGACGGGTCGTAGAGCGTGATCTCGGCGGGTGCTCCCTCGGCGATGCGCTGCCCGTGCCCCTCGACCTGGCCGATCCGCGCCGGCGCCTCGGACAGCACCCGGGCGACGTCGGCCCAGTCGAGCCGGCCGTCGTCGACCACGGCGGAGTGCACCACGCTCAGCGCGGATTCGAGGCCGACCATGCCGTTCGCGGCGGCGGGCCACTCACAGCACTTCGCCTCGGCGGTGTGCGGCGCGTGGTCGGTCGCGACGATGTCGATGGTGCCGTCGGCCAGGGCCGCGCGGAGCGCCTCGACGTCCTCGCGGGCGCGGAGCGGCGGGTTCACCTTGTAGCGGGCGTCGTAGCCGGGCGCACCGTCGTGGCCGGCGATGAGGTCCTCGGTGAGCACCAGGTGGTGCGGGGTGACCTCGGCCGTGACGTCGATGCCGCGGGACTTCGCCCACCGGATCACCTCGACGCTGCCGGCCGTCGAGACGTGGCAGACGTGCAGACGTGCTCCGACGTGGTCGGCGAGCAGGACGTCGCGGGCGATGATCGCCTCTTCCGCGACGGCGGGCCATCCGGCGAGGCCGAGCTCCGAGGACAGCCGGCCCTCGTTCATCTGCGCGCCGATGGTCAGCCGGGGCTCCTGGGCGTGCTGCGCGAGCACCCCGCCGAAGCCCTTGATGTACTCGAGTGCGCGGCGCATGAGCAGCGGGTCGGCCACGCAGGAGCCGTCGTCCGAGAACACCCGGACCTTCGCCCGCGAGGTCGCCATCGCGCCGATCTCCGACAGGTGCGTGCCCTGCAGCCCCTGTGACACGGCGCCGATCGGGCGGACCGTCACGTAGCCCGCGTCGTCACCGAGGGCCTGGACCTGCTCGACGACCCCGGCGGTGTCGGCGACGGGGCTCGAGTTCGCCATGGCGTTCACGGCGGTGAAGCCACCGGCGGCCGCGGCACGCGAGCCGGTGAGGACGGTCTCGGACTCCTCGTGACCGGGCTCGCGCAGGTGCGTGTGGAGGTCCACGAGGCCGGGCAGGGCGATGAGGCCGTCCGCGTCCACGGTGGTGGCGCCGGCCGTGTCGAGACCGGACCCGACCGCGGTGATGCGCCCGGCCTCCAGGCGGATGTCGGCACGCGAGCCGTCGACCAGCTGCGCGCCACGGATCAGGTGAGCGGTCATGCGGCGGACTCCTTCGCGTCGGTGCCGGTGCCGGCACTGCCCGTCAGGGCGAGGTAGAGGACGGCCATCCGGACCGAGACGCCGTTCTCGACCTGCTCGACGACCGTCGAACGGGGGTCGTCGGCGGCGACGCCGGCGATCTCGAGCCCGCGGTTCATCGGACCGGGGTGCATGATCAGCGTGCGCTCGGACAGCCGCCCGAAGCGCGCCGCCGTCAGGCCCCAGTGCCGCGTGTACTCGCGCGGGTTCGGGAAGAAGGCGTCGTTCATCCGCTCCTGCTGGATGCGGAGCGTCATGACGACGTCCGGGTCCTCGGCCAGGGCGGTGTCGAGGTCGTGGTGCACCGCGGCGCCGAACGGCGACGGGGTGGCGGGCAGCAGCGTCGGCGGCGCGGCGAAGGTCACGCTTGCGCCGAGGGTGCGGAGCAGCCAGGCGTTCGACCGGGCGACCCGGCTGTGCAGCACGTCGCCGATGATCAGGACGCGCACGCCGTCGAGGCCCTGGCCGCGCGAGCCGGCACCGTGCAGGCGGCGGCGCATGGTGAAGGCGTCGAGCAGCGCCTGCGTCGGGTGTTCGTGCGTGCCGTCACCGGCGTTGACCACCGGCACGTCGATCCAGTCGGCGTCGGCGAGCACCCGCGGCGCGCCCGATGCACCGTGGCGCATGACGATGCCGTCGATGCCCATCGCGCCGAGGGTCTGCACGGTGTCCTTCAGGGATTCGCCCTTCGAGACGCTCGAGCCCTTCGCGGCGAAGTTCAGGACGTCGGCGGACAGGCGCTTCGCGGCGGCCTCGAACGAGATGCGCGTGCGCGTGGAGTCCTCGAAGAACAGGTTCACCACGGTCTTGCCGCGCAGGGCCGGGAGCTTCCGGACCTCGCGCGTGTTGACCTCGGCCATCTCCTCGGCGACGTCGAGGATGTGGACGGCCTGGTCGCGGGACAGGTCGGCGGTGGAGAGCAGGTGTCGCATCACGCCACCCCCTGCTCGATGAACACGGTGTCGTCGCCGTCGGTCTCGGCCAGGTGCAGCGTGACCCGCTCGTCGGACGCGGTCGGCAGGTTCTTGCCCACGTGGTCCGCGCGGATCGGCAGCTCGCGGTGGCCGCGGTCGACGAGCACGGCGAGCCGGACGGCACGCGGCCGACCGATGCCCTGCAGCGCGTCGAGCGCGGCGCGGACGGTGCGACCGGAGTACAGCACGTCGTCGACGAGCACGACGACCTTGCCGTCGATGCCGCCGGCGGGGATCACCGTCCGGTGCGGCGCGCGGCCGATGCCGTGGCCGAGGTCGTCGCGGTGCATGGTGACGTCGAGCGTGCCGACACGCTCCGTCCCGATGCCGCCGGCGGCCGAGGACCACTCCGGCTCGATGCCGGCCAGGATCCGGCCGAGGCGTTCCGCCAGGACGGCGCCGCGGGTCGGGATGCCGAGGAGCACGAGGTCCGAGCCCCCGTGGTTGGCTTCGAGGATCTCGTGCGCGATGCGTGTCAGGGCACGCGTGATGTCGGGCTGTTGCAGGACCGTTCTGGTTCCCACGTCGACCCCCTTCCCCGCCTCACTGGACGGCATTAAAGGATGCTGACGTGGTCAACCCTACCGGGACTCCTGGTCTCCTGCGACCGTCCGACCGGACGGTGCACGACCGCCGGCGACGGCCCCGAGCACGCCGTTGACGAAGCCCGCCGAGTCCTCGGTGGACAGCGACTGCGCGAGCTCGACCGCCTCGGCGATGGCGACGGCGTCGGGGACCTCCGGGTTGAACCGGAGCTCCCAGACGGCCATCCGCAGGATGCAGCGGTCGAGGACCGGCATCCGGGCGATCGACCAGCCCTGGGCGTGGTCGACGATGACGGAGTCGATCTCGTGACGGGCGTCGTCGACACCGGTGACGATCTGGCGGGCGTAGTCCCAGCTGGAGGCACGCTCCGGCTGGTCCAGGTGCCGGACCGTCTCGGTGGCGAGCACGTCCGCGATCGGCAGCTCGCGCACCTCGGCGACGTACAGCATGTCGAGGGCGCGCTTGCGGGCCTTCGAACGAGCACTCATACGGTCAGCGCCTAGGAGTTGACGCGGCCGAGGAAGCTGCCGTCGCGCGTGTCGATCTTCACCAGGGTGCCGCTCTCCAGGTACAGCGGGACCTGGATGCGGTGGCCGGTCGCGATGATGGTCGCGTCCTTGGTGCCGCCGGAGGAACGGTCACCCTGCAGGCCCGGCTCGGTCTCGACCTCGGTGACGATCGACGTCGGGAGCTCGACGTACAGCGGGTTGCCCTCGTTCATCGCGATGGTGACCATCGCGGACTCGAGCAGGTAGTTCTTGGCGTCGCCGACCACGGTCGCGGAGACCGGGATCTGGTCGTACGTGTCGGTGTCCATGAACACGTAGGAGTCGCCGTCCTCGTAGAGGAACTGGTAGTCACGACGGTCGACGACGGCGGTGTCGATCTTCGCGCCGGCGTTGAACGTGCGGTCGACGACCTTGCCGGAGACGACGTTCTTGAGCTTCGTGCGGACGAACGCGCCGCCCTTGCCCGGCTTGACGTGCTGGAACTCGACGACCGACCACAGCTGGCCGTCGATGATGAGAACGGCGCCGTTCTTGATGTCTGTGGTACTGGCCATGAGTCGTCGGTGTCCCGTTCGGTCGTGTTGTGAAGTGTCCTCGGGCCGCGGACGGCCCCGGACGAGTGTAGCGGACGCCCGCCCGGCGGCCGGAGCGGTGCGCGTGCGTGCCGGACGCGCCGGTCTCGGGCGGGCGCCGGGCGCCGGGCCCGGGCCCGGGCTCAGCGCCGCCGTCGAGCGAGCCAGGCGTCGATCGCCGCCCAGCCGAGCAGCACCACCGCCGCTCCCCCGAGCAACCCGCCCGCGACCCCCGTGGACAGGGCCGCCGTCGGTCGTGCCGGCAAGGACAGGTAGACGATCGCCAGGATCCCCGCCCCCGCACCGAGCAGCACGAGCAGGATGCGCCGGATCATCCCGGACACGAGCTGCCGGTCGCGGCTGTCCGCGAAGAGCCGGATGTTCACCGTGAACCGGCCGGTCTCGATCGCCTCGCCGATGCGGTCCACCCGGCGGGGCAGGCGACGAGCGGCCGACACGACGCCGAGCAGCTCCTTCGCCGCCAGGTCGCGGAGCTTGCCCGGCCGGAGCTGGTCGGTGATCTGCTCCCGGGCGAGTCCGCGGGACTCCTCGAGCAGGTCGAACGACGGTGCGAGCGTGCGGAGCGTGCCCTCGAAGATGGCCAGCGCGCGGGCCGCGGCGACGAAGTCCGGCGGTGGCTTCAGCCGGTACCGCCCGAAGACCTCGACCGCGTCGTCCACGGTGTCGACGCCGATGCGCGCACCCGGGCCGAGCTCGTCCGCGACGAAGCGGGCGATGTCCCGACGGAAGTCGGGCTCGTCGTGCGCATCGCGCACGGGTGCCATCCGCAGGACCGCATCGGCGATCCGCGACGTGTCGTCCTGCAGGTACGCGGCCAACAGGTCCTGGACCGTGTCCCGGAGACCCGGGTCGAGCCTCCCGACCGATCCGAAGTCGATCAACGCGGGCCGCCCGTCGGGCAGCACCAGGACGTTCCCCGGGTGCAGGTCCGCGTGGTACAGGCCGTCGAAGACGACCTGGCGCAGGAAGGCGCGGAGGATGGCGCGCATCGGCGCGTCGAGGTCGCGCTCGGAACGCTCGGCGCGGATCGCGCTGAGCGTGTCGCCCTCCAGGAACTCCATCACGAGCACACGCCGGCCGGACAGGTCCGGGTAGGGGTCCGGGAACCGGACCTCGTCCGGACGCGCGCTGCGGGCCTGGGCCGCACGCAGCGCGGTGAGGTTCCGGAGCTCGGAGACGAAGTCGACCTGCCGGATCAGGTCGTCCGCGTACTGGCCGGCGATGTCCTGCACGCCGACCTGCCGCGCCTCGGTCGACCACCGGGCCATGAACCGGACGACCCGCAGTGCGATGTCCACGTCACGGCGCACCGCTGCGTCGATCCCCGGCCGCTGCACCTTCACGGCGACCGCGGTGCCGTCGGGCAGCCGGGCGCGGTGCACCTGCGCGATGGACGCCGCTGCGACGGGTACCGGGTCGAAGGTCGCGAAGACCTGGTCGACCGGGGCGCCGAGCTCCTGCTCGAGGAGCGCACGGACCTCGTCCGCCGGCGCCGCCGTGACGTTCCGCTGCAGGTGGGCGAGTCCCTCGGTCCACTCCTCGGGCAGCAGGTCGTCACGGGTGGACAGCAGCTGGCCCATCTTCACGAATCCACCACCGGCTTCCTCGAGGGCCCGGCGCAGGTGCTCGGCCTGGTCGCGACGCAGGTCCGACGTTGCCGGGTCGTGCGAGAAGTCGAGACGACGGAACGGCACCAGGTGGTGGCGGCGGGCGATCGAGAGGAGTTCGGTGAAGCGTCGACCACGGGAGCGCAGGGTGCCGGTGTCGGCATCGCGCGGGCCGGAGAGGTCGCTCAGTCGGGGTGGGGTGGGCACGCCCGCCAGTCTGCTCCCCGGTGCTGGGTCCGCAGCGTGCGGGTGGCGCGGTCCGTCGCGTCGTCCCATCCTCCTCCACAGCCTGGAGGCCCGGCGCGGCTTCCACAGGCCGGAGCGGGCCCGGCGCGGGGCTCGGTACTGGAGCGAGACACTCGTGCTCGAGCACATACGACATTTCGACAACGGTGCTCCGAGACCTGGAGACCGTACCGTGGTGGTCGAAGGCCGATCGCCGACTCGCGAGCCGAGCGCTCCGCAGGCGAGCCAGCGCCGACCAGGCACATGACGACGACGAACGAAGGGCCTCCGACTGATGTCGATCCTGCGACCGCTCCCCGACGCGCCCGACCTCGACGAGGACGACGACGTCCTCTTCGCCTGGGACCACGGCGCCACCGTCGACGAATGGCGGGAATCCCAGCGCACGGGCGTGATCACCGTCTCGACGCGTGTCACCTGGTGGTGGCGCAGGATGCGACGGGTCCTGCGCTGACCGGCGTGGCTAGACGCCGACCTCCTGGTAGGCGGTGAAGAGCAGGTGGTCCTCGGGGCCCTCGAGCACGACGGGCTTGCCGACGCCGTCCAGGATGATGAACCGCAGCATGCCGGCACGGGCCTTCTTGTCACGACGCATGGTGGCGAGCAGCCCCTGCCAGCGCCCGACGCCGTACGAGGTCGGCAGTTCGAGCGACTCGAGGATCGCCCGGTGCCGGTCGACCGTGGCGTCGTCCAGGTGCCCGGTCAGTCGGGCGAGCTCGGCGGCGAACACCATGCCGACCGACACCGCTGCACCGTGGCGCCACTGGTACCGCTCGGCGTGTTCGATCGCGTGCCCGAGGGTGTGCCCGTAGTTCAGGATCTCGCGTCGCCCTTGCTCCGTGAAGTCGTCCGAGACGACCTCGGCCTTGAGCGCGATGGCGAGCTCGACGACCCGCCGGAACTCCGGCGTCGTCGGGTCGGTGACCCGGTCGACGTCGGCCTCGACGAGGTCCAGGATCTCGGGCACGGCGATGAACCCGGCCTTCACGATCTCGGCGAACCCGGTCAGGATCTCGTTGCGCGGCAGCGTGCGAGCGAGGTCGAGGTCCACGACGACGGCACGCGGGGCGTAGAAGGCGCCGACCAGGTTCTTGCCCTCGTTCGTGTTGATGCCCGTCTTCCCGCCGACGCTGGCGTCCACCATGCCGAGCACGCTGGTCGGGACGGCCACGTACGGCACACCGCGCAGCCAGGTCGCGGCGACGAAGCCGGCCAGGTCGGTGACCGCACCGCCACCGAGGCCGATCACCGCGTCGGTGCGGGTGAAGTCGGCCTGCCCCATGATCTGCCAGCAGAACGCGGCGACCTCGACGCGCTTGGCGCCCTCGGCGTCGGGGACCTCGGCGATCAGGGCTTCGAGCCCGGCCTCGACCAGCAGCGCACGGAGCTCGTTCGCCCGGGCACCGAGCGTCGGCGAGTGCACGATGAGGACCTTGGCGACACGCGGGCCCAGGATCGCGGGCAGGGCACCGAGCAGGTCCGTGCCGACGGCCACCGTGTAGCCGTCGTCACCGCCGACCCGGATCTCGGTGGTCCCGGCGGGCAGGGTCGACTCGGTCACGGTGCTCCTTCGGTGCTGGTGGTGCTGCTGGTCGTGCTGCCGGGCGCGGCGGTGGTGCCGTCGTCGCTGCGCAGCCACGTGAGGACCTCGTCGACCACGCGGGACATCGGCCGGCGCGACGTGTCGACCACGACGTGCGCGAGTTCGGCGTAGGTGGCCGCCCGCTCGTCCATGATCGTCTGCCAGGCGTCGATCCCGCCGTTCGCCAGCAGGGGCCGGTCGGACCCGGCGATCCGGTCGGCGACGGCCTCGGGCGACACGGTGAGCAGGACGATGCGCGCGCCGCTCAGGGCCTGCCGCGTGTCCGCGTGGGTGACGGCTCCCCCGCCCACGGCGATCACGCCGCCGGTGGCCAGCGCCGCCCGGACCGCCTGGGCTTCGAGCGCGCGGAACGCCGGCTCGCCGCGGTCGGCGAAGATCCCGGGGATCGGCCCGTGCTCGCGCACGATGACCCGGTCGGTGTCCGTGAACGGGACGCCGAGGGCCTTCGCCACCCGCTTGCCGACGCTCGACTTGCCGGCGCCCATCGGGCCGATCACGACCACGGGCGCGTCGGCGCGTCGGACGTCGGTGCTCACAGGTCGGTCGACGTCGCCGACGGCTCGGTCCGGCGCGTGCGCAGGGTCTCCGGGATCGCCGCGAGGTAGGCGTCGAGGTTGCGCTTCGTCTCGACGACGTTGTCGCCACCGAACTTCTCGAGCACCGCGTCGGCGAGCACCAGGGCCACCATCGCTTCGGCGACGACACCCGCAGCGGGCACGGCGCAGACGTCCGAGCGCTGGTGGTGCGCCGAGGCGTCCTCACCGGAGACGACGTCCACCGTGTGCAGGGCGTGCGGGATGGTCGCGATCGGCTTCATCCCGGCGCGGACGCGCAGCACGGTTCCCGTGGACATCCCGCCCTCGGTCCCACCGGCGCGGTCGCTCGTGCGGTAGATCTCGCCGTCCTCGCGGTACAGCTCGTCGTGCGCGGCGGAGCCCCGGCGGCCGGCGGTCGCGAAGCCGTCACCGACCTCGACCCCCTTGATGGCCTGGATCCCCATGATCGCCGCTGCGAGGCGGGCATCGAGCCGGCGGTCCCAGTGCACGTGCGAGCCGAGGCCCGGCGGGACGCCGTAGAACAGCACCTCGACGACGCCGCCCAGGGTGTCGCCGTCCTTCTTCGCGGCCTCGACCTCGGTGACCATGCGTGCGGAGGTCTCGGCGTCGAAGCAGCGCAGCTGGTCTTCGTCGAGGCGGTCCACGTCGTCGGGCAGCGGCAGGTCCGTGCCGTCGGGGACCCGGACGGTCCCGACCTGCAGGGTGTGCGCCACCGAGCGGATGCCGAGTTCGGCCAGGAACGACTTGGCGACGGCACCGAGCGCCACGCGTGCGGCGGTCTCGCGGGCGCTCGCACGCTCCAGGATCGGGCGCGCTTCGTCGAAGCCGTACTTCTGCATGCCGACCAGGTCAGCGTGGCCCGGTCGCGGTCGGGTGAGCGGCGCGCTCCGCCCGCGGGACATCTCGGTGGACTCGATCGGCTCGGGGTTCATGACCTCGACCCACTTCGGCCACTCGGTGTTGCCGATGCGGATCGCGATGGGGCTGCCGAGCGAGTAGCCGTGCCGGACGCCGCCGGTTACGTGCAGCTCGTCCTGCTCGAACTTCATCCGCGAGCCACGGCCGTAGCCGAGCTTGCGGCGCGCGAGATCGGCACGGATGGACTCGAACGACACCGGGACACCCGCGGGCAGGCCCTCGAGCATGGCGATCAGTTCGGGTCCGTGGGACTCACCAGCAGTCAACCAACGAAGCATGCCGCAATCCTCCCACAGCGATCGTCCGTGCGACGTCGCCGCCTACTGGTAGTCGGGGTGCGCCCGCAGCCACGCCTGGAACTGCTCGACCGCCACCAGGTGCTGGTCGTAGGTGTCCGAGAAGACGGTCTTGCCCGACTCCAGGTCGACCGTCACGAAGTACAGCCACTTGCCCGGGGCCTCGTTCGTCACGGCCTTGATCGCGATGTCCCCCGGGTTGGAGATCGGTGCGGGCGGGAGCCCCTCGTGCACGTAGGTGTTGTACTCGTTCGAGGCGTCCGCACGCTCGGCGTCCGTGGTCGTCACGGTGTGCGTGTTGCCCGTGCCGTACGCGACCGTGGCGTCGGACTGCAGCTTCATCCCCTGGTCGAGGCGGTTCTGGAACACCCGGGCGACCTTGGGGTAGTCGGCCGCGAGGCCGGCTTCCTTCTGCACCAGCGACGCGAAGACGATGGTGCGCTCCTGGTCGGCCTCCTTGACGCCGGCGGCGGACAGGTGCTCCTTCATGGTGTCGACCATCGACTTGAAGTACTGCTCGGCGGTCCAGCCCGGGTTGATCGGGTAGGTCGCGGGGAAGAGCCAGCCCTCGAGCGTCGTGACGCCGGACGGCAGGTCGTAGGCCGACAGGTCCTTCGCGGCCGCGTCGACCTGCTTCTCGGTTAGGCCGGCCTTCGAGACCATCCCTGCCTTGATGTCG
This sequence comes from Curtobacterium sp. MMLR14_002, assembly GCF_001864975.1. Classification (NCBI taxonomy): domain Bacteria; kingdom Bacillati; phylum Actinomycetota; class Actinomycetes; order Micrococcales; family Microbacteriaceae; genus Curtobacterium; species Curtobacterium sp. MMLR14_002. The sequence goes on along the minus strand of NZ_MJGT01000001.1, from coordinate 16,403 downwards.
GCGAGTGCCGTGCCCTCGGGGATGATGATCGACGCCTGGACGCGGTTGTCCTTGTCCTGCAGGGCCGCCAGCGCCGACTTCGAGCTCATCTGCTTCTTCAGCGCGTACGAACCAGGCTGGAACTGTACGTCCGGCGATGCCAGCAGGAGCTTGTAGAACACCTTCGAGTCCTTGACCACGCCGCTGCGCTGCAGCGTCGCGGCGACGTTCTCGCCGATGTCGCCCTGCTTGATCGTGATGGTCACCTTCGAGGTGCCGTTGCCCGTGTAGTCGTCGGGCTCCTGCGCGCCGCTGATCGCCGCGATGAGTTGCTGGATCTTGGGTGCGGCGAACGTGTACGCCCCGACGCCGGCAGCGAGCACGACCGCGACGATGACGAGCCCCGCGACGAGCGGTCCGCGCCGGCGCTTCGGCCGTGGCTCGCGGGGCGGCCTGGAGGCGCGTCCTCCGCCGCCTCGTCCCCCGCGTCCGCCGCCTCCCGCGGCACCACCGCCGCCGGTCGCGTCACCGTCGTCCGTCCCGTCGGCTCCGGATCCGCCGGCCGCGGCGGTCGCCGCGGACTCGGTCGGCAGCTCGCCGGTCAGCAGTGCGGCGACCTCGGGGTGCAGGTCTTCGGGGCGGGTGGCGATCGGTGCGTCGGCGGGGGACGCAGGGCGTTCGTCGCGTGCGGCTGGCGGGGCCTCGGTGGTCCGTTCGGCGGCAGACGGCTCGTCGGTCGCTGCGACGCGGGCCCGTTCGGCCTCGAGGGCGCGGGCTTCGCGTCGGGACATCGGAGGCGCCGGCGGTGGGGTCACCTGACCAGCGTCGTCGCGGTCATCGGTGCCTGTCGTGCGGTCGGAAGTCGCCTTCCGCCGCTCGGCGTCGTTGCCGGGCGCGATGATCGCGTTCCAGTCCAGATCGTCTGCCAACGTCCTCGGTCTCTCGGTCGGGAACTCCACCTGGGCACCGTCGTCCTCACAGCTGACGACGAGAGCACCCATGTGCGGTACCGGGCAGCCCTGTCAGGGAAGCGTGGTGCCCGGAGGGGCACCGGCACTGCGCTCGTGGTCGAGCGCGTGTTGCAGAATGATAACAGCGGCTGCTTGGTCGATCACGGCCCGGGACTTCTTCGTGTTCTTGCCGGCCTGGTGCAGCCCTCGCTGGGCGGTCACCGTCGACAGTCGTTCGTCGACCAGGCGCACCGGCCGACGCGCCGCGATCCGGGCCGCGAACACGCGGGCGTCCTCGGTCGAGGCCGTGTCCCCACCCGACATCGACAGCGGCAGTCCGACGACGACCTCGAGCACGTCGTACTCGTCCGCGAGCTCCAGGATCCGCCGGAGGTCCTTCGAGTCGTCACGACGGACGGTCTCGACCGGCGTCGCCAGCAGGCCGTCGCGGTCGCACACGGCGACCCCGATCCGGGCGCGTCCGACGTCCACGCCGAGCCGCCGCCCGGACCGGATGCCCACGGTCAGCCCGCGAGCCGTGCGGTCACGGCACGCAGCGCCGCCGGGAGCGCTGCAGCGTCGGTCCCGCCGCCCTGCGCCAGGTCCGGCTTGCCGCCGCCACCGCCACCGAGCACGCCGGCGGCCTCCTTCGCGAGGGGGCCCGCCTGCACGCCCGCAGCACGGGCGGCGTCGTTGGTCGCGACGATCACGATCGGCTTGCCGCCCACGACGGCACCGAGCACGACGACGGCCGCGCCGTCACCGAGCTGGCCCCGGACGCCGGTGGCGAGCGAGCGCAGGTCGTCGCCCGACTGCAGGCCGTCGACCGTCTCGGCGACCACGGTGGTGGCACCGACGGTGGTGGCGTTCCGGGCGATGGCGGGCACGCGCTGCTGCAGGTTCGCCGACTCGTACTCGGCGAGCTTCTTCTGGGCGGACCGGAGGTCCTCCATCAGGTTCTGCACGCGGGCCGGCAGGTCGGCACGGGGAGCCTTGAGCGCGCTGGAGAGCTGCGACACGATCGTGCGCTCGACGGCGAGGTCGCGGAACCCCTCGAGCCCGACCAACGCCTCGACGCGGCGGTTCGTCGAACCGACGCTCGACTCCCCGACCAGGTTGACGAGCCCGATCTGCGCGCTCGAGGCGACGTGCGTGCCACCGCAGAGCTCGCGGGACCACGGGCCGCCGATGTCGACCATGCGGACCTCGGCGCCGTACTTCTCACCGAACAGGGCCTGCGCCCCGAGGGCCTTCGCCTCGTCGATGGGCAGGATGCGCGTGGAGACCTCGAGGTCGGTGCGGATCGCGGTGTTCACGACCTCCTCGATCTCGGAGCGCGTCTCGAGCGAGACCGGCTGCGACCACGAGAAGTCGAGGCGCATGTAGCCGGACTTGTTGTACGAACCGGCCTGCAGCGCCTCTGGCCCGAGGATGTCGCGGAGCGCCGCGTTCACCAGGTGCGTCGCGGAGTGCGCCTGGGTCGCGCCGCGGCGGTACTCCGCGTCGACGACGGTGCTCGCGGCGTCGCCGACACCGACCTCACCGGAGCGGACCTGGACGGTGTGGCTCCACAGCCCGGAGACCGGTCGCTGGACGTCGAGGACCTCGAGGTCGAACCCGTTGCCGACGATCGAGCCCTGGTCGGCGTCCTGGCCGCCCGACTCGGCGTACAGCGAGGTCTCGCCGAGGATCACCTCGGCGATGTCACCGGCGACCGCACGGTCGACGCTCACACCGCCGACGATGATGCCGAGCACGCGCGTCTCGGCCTCGAGCGCGTCGTAGCCGAGGAACATCGTCTCGCCCTTGGCCCGGAACGCGCTGTACACGCTCAGGTCGGCGATCGCGGTCTTCTTGCTCTTCGCGTCGGCCTTCGCCCGGGCACGCTGCTCGGACATCAGGGTCTCGAACGCCGTGCGGTCGACGTGGACCCCGGCTTCCTCGGCCATCTCCATCGTCAGGTCGATGGGGAACCCGAAGGTGTCGTGCAGCAGGAACGCCGTGTCGCCGCCGATCGACGGGGCGCCGTCCTGCTTCGCACGCTCGACGGCCACGTCGAGGATGGTCGTGCCCTGCGCCAGGGTGCGGAGGAAGGTCTCTTCTTCCGCGTAGGCGATACGGGAGATCCGGTCGTAGTCGGACGCCACCTCCGGGTACGCGTCGCGCATGGCGTCGCGGGACGCCGGGAAGAGCTCGGGGAACGTGGGCGCCTCGACACCGAGCAGGCGCATCGCGCGGACGGTGCGACGGAGCAACCGACGGAGGATGTACCCGCGGCCCTCGTTCGACGGGCTCACGCCGTCGGCGATGAGCATCAGCGAGGAACGGACGTGGTCGGCGATGACGCGCATCCGCACGTCGTCCTCGTGCACGGCGCCGTAGCGTCGGCCGGAGATCTCGGCTGCGCGGTCGAGCACCGGGCGCACCTGGTCGATCTCGTACATGTTGTCGACGCCCTGCTTGATGAAGGCGACGCGCTCGAGCCCCATGCCGGTGTCGATGTTCTTGTTCGGCAGCTCGCCGGTGATCTCGAAGTCGTACTTCGACCGGACGTCGGCGATCTGGTACTGCATGAAGACGAGGTTCCAGATCTCCACGTAGCGGTCGTCGTCCGTCGCCGGGCCGCCGTCGATGCCGTACTCGGGGCCACGGTCGAAGAAGATCTCCGAGCAGGGACCCGCGGGTCCGGGCTGTCCGGTCGACCAGTAGTTGGTGTCCTTGCCGAGGCGCTGGATCCGCTCGTCGGGCAGCGACGAGTGCTGCTTCCAGAAGCCGATCGCCTCGTCGTCCTCTTCGTAGACGGTGACCCAGAGGTCGTCCGGCGAGAAGCCGAGTCCGCCGTCGGTCTCCGGGTTGGTCAGGAACTCCCAGGCGAACTGGATCGCCTGCTCCTTGAAGTAGTCGCCGAACGAGAAGTTCCCGTTCATCTGGAAGAACGTGCCGTGGCGAGGGGTCTTGCCGACCTCTTCGATGTCGTTCGTGCGGATGCACTTCTGCACGCTCGTCGCCCGCGGGAACGGCGCCGGGATGAGACCGGTCAGGTACGGGATGAACGGCACCATGCCGGCGACCGTGAAGAGGAGCGACGGGTCGTCGGAGACGAGGGACGCGGACGGGACGACGGTGTGGCCGCGGTCACCGAAGTACTGGAGCCAACGGCGGCGGATCTCTGCGGTCTGCATGGTGCTTCCTGGGTTCAGGTCGTGGGTGGAGGAGGGTCGAGGCCGCTCGGTCGGAGCGCTCAGACGTCGGTACGGAGCTCGGCCTCGCGCGACCGGTAGCCGTCCGCGACGGCACCCGTGAAGGCCTTCGTCTTGGCGTTCACCTCGGCGAAGAGCCGGGCGCCACCGGAGGTCTGGGCGACCCGGTGTGCGACGGCGAACCCGATGACGATGCCGACGGCGACGAAGAACAGCTGCTTCACGGTGCCTCTCCCTCTGTGCACCCGGGCGGTGCATGCCCGGACAAGCTTAGTCGCCGGGCACTTCCGCGCGTCCCCGTCCGCAAGACGCCGTCGTGTCGGCAGGACGCCGCCGAAACCGGAGGCGTCTCGCGCACCCGGAGGCGCGTCGCCGAGACGACGGCGTGTTGCGAAGCGGAGGCGGTGCCGGAACGCCGAACGGCGGGTCGCCCTCGAGAGGACGACCCGCCGTTCGGGTGTGATCAGTGGATCAGCGAGCTGCGTAGTACTCGACGACGAGCTGCACTTCACAGGTCACGGGGACCTCGGCGCGCTTCGGGCGACGCACGAGGCGGGCCTGGAGCTTCTCGATCTCGACCTCGAGGTAGCCCGGGACCTTCGGGAGGACTTCCTGGTGGCCACCGGCAGCGGCGACCTGGAAGGGCTCCATCGACTCGGACTTCGCCTTGACGTGGATCAGCTGGCCCTCCTTGACGCGGAAGGAGGGGCGGTCGACGAGCTTGCCGTCGACCAGGATGTGGCGGTGCACGATCAGCTGACGGGCCTGCGCGGTGGTGCGGGCGAAGCCGGCACGGACCACGAGGGCGTCGAGGCGCTGCTCGAGGAGCTCGACCAGGTTCTCACCGGTCAGGCCCTTCGTCTTGCGGGCCTCTTCGAAGACGATGCGGAGCTGCTTCTCGCGGATGCCGTACTGGGCGCGCAGACGCTGCTTCTCACGGAGGCGGACGGCGTAGTCGCTGTCCGCACGACGGCGCGTACGGCCGTGCTCACCGGGCCCGTAGGGGCGCTTCTCGAGGTAACGGGCGGCCTTCGGCGTCAGCGGGATGCCGAGTGCGCGCGACAGGCGGGTCTTGCTGCGGGTACGTGACTTGGTAGACACAGGGTCCTTTTCTCTGTTCGAACTGAATACTCACCGGAGGCCGGGCACGCGAGTGCCGGTGGCCCCGACGACGGGATCCAGAGGGATGAGCCTGTGGGATCGGACGGCTACAGTCCGAACCTCTGCCCCCGTACCACCGGAGTGGCACTCTGTCCTCGACGCAGCCGTGCTCGAGGACCAGGACGTAGGCCCGGCAATGCTAGCAGCATCGGGGCGAGCGCAGAAGCACCGCCACTAGTGCCCGCGGGTGATCTTCCGGAGTCGTTCGAGCCGCGGCCCGACCTCGCGCTCGTAGCCGTTGGCCGTCGGCGTGTAGTACTCGGTGCCCTCGAGTGCGTCCGGCAGGTACTGCTGCTCGGCGACCCCGTGCTCGGCGTCGTGGGAGTAGACGTACCCCTTGCCGTGCCCGAGGCGCTTGGCCCCGGCGTAGTGCGCGTCGCGCAGGTGCATCGGGACCGTGCCCATCCGCCCGGCCTTGACGTCGGCCATCGCCTGGTTGATGCCGTTGTAGGCGGCGTTCGACTTCGGCGCCGTCGCCAGGTAGACGACCGCCTCGGCCAGCGGGATCCGCCCCTCGGGCATCCCGATGAGCTGGACGGCCTGGGCAGCGGCGACCGCGATGGGCAGCGCCTGCGGATCGGCCATGCCGATGTCCTCGGACGCGGAGATGATGATCCGGCGCGCGATGAACCGGGAGTCCTCGCCGGCCTCGATCATCCGGGCGAGGTAGTGCAGGGCGGCGTCGACGTCGCTCCCCCGCACCGACTTGATGAACGCGCTGATGACGTCGTAGTGCTCGTCGCCCTGTCGGTCGTAACGCAGCAGGGCCCGGTCGACCGCAGCCGCGACGGTGTCGGCGTCGACGACGGGCACGGTGTCGTCGTCCTCGTCCTGCGCGGCGGTGGCCGACGCCGCCGCGGCCTCGAGCGCGGTCAGGGCGCGTCGGGCGTCGCCGGACGCGAGGCGGATGATCGCACTGCGGGCTTCGTCACCGAGAACGACGGCACCGCCGAGCCCGCGGGGGTCCTCCACCGCGCGGTCGACGAGCATGCCGAGGTCGGGATCGGTGAGCGGTTTGAGCGTCAGGAGCAGCGAGCGGGACAGCAGCGGCGAGATGACCGAGAACGACGGGTTCTCGGTGGTGGCGGCGATCAGGATGACCCACCCGTTCTCGACGCCGGGCAGCAGAGCGTCCTGCTGGGCCTTGCTGAACCGGTGGATCTCGTCGAGGAACAGCACCGTGGTCGACCCGTACAGGTCACGGTGGGTCAGCGCCTTCTCCATGACCTCGCGCACGTCCTTCACGCCGGCGGTCACGGCGGAGAGCTCGACGAACTCGCGACCGGACTGCCGTGCGATGGCCTGCGCCAGCGTGGTCTTGCCGGTGCCGGGTGGGCCCCACAGGATGACGGAGACCCCGCCGGGGTTCTCACGCGTGCCGGTGGCGAGCTGCACCAGGGGCGAACCCCGGCCGAGCAGGTGCTGCTGACCGGCGACCTCGTCGAGGCTGGTGGGGCGCATCCGGACGGCGAGCGGGACGGAACCCTGCGCGAGACCGGCGCGACCACCCGTGGTGGGCGCGTGCATTCCCGAACGATCCGCTGCCATCCTGCAATCGTAGGCCGGTCCACCGACGCAAGCCGCGCCTCCCTGCTGGTGACGGCGACCGTTCGGCTACGCTCGTTGCACACTGCGACGAGAGGGCAGACCAGCACCGTGGCACCGAAGAACCCAGCGCGTGACAACCGTGAGGCGCGCGAGCGCCTCCGCCTCTACCAGGCCCGCCAGGGCCTCCACGAGCGGCAGCGACGCCGCCGCGTGCGGGACAACCTGATCGGCGCCGGTGCCCTCGTCCTCGTCGCGGCCCTCGCCACCGGGTCGCAGCTCGCCTTCGCCGGCTCGAGGGGGTCGGACGCCCCGGCCCCGAGCGCCTCCGCGTCGTCGACGGCCACGCCGTCGGCCAGTGCCACGGCCGGCAACACCGGCGACGTGCCGAGCAAGTCGATCGCGAAGGGCGCGACCTGGACCGGCACCCTCACGCTCAACAAGGACATCGACCTCGGCATCGAGCTGGACGGTACCAAGGCGCCGCAGGCCACGAGTGCCGAGATCTCGCTGATCCGTGAGCAGTTCTACAACGGCACCACCTGCCACCGGCTCGCCGACAGCGACGGCCTGAAGTTCCTGCAGTGCGGCTCCGCGAACGGCGACGGCACCGGCGACGCCGGCTTCGAGTACGGCCCGCTCGAGAACGTGCCGGAGGACGGCGTCTACGAGAAGGGCACCATCGCGATCGCGAGGTCGGACTCCCCGTACTCGCAGTCGACGCAGTTCTTCATCGTCTACGGGGACACCACGCTCGACGGCTCCACGGGCGGCTACACGGTCGTCGGCAAGGTCACGAGCGGTCTGTCCGAGCTCGAGTCGAAGATCGCCGCGAAGGGCATCGCGTCCCCCGGCAGCGACGGCACCGGTGAGCCGAAGGTGGCGACGAAGATCACCGACGCGACCATCGCGGAGCAGAAGTAGTCCACAACCCGTCGCACCGGTCGGGCGGCGGAGCCCGTCCGTGCAATAGGCTGACGACCTGACCGTGCCGACGGTGACGTCGGCGATGCACGACCACGATCGAGGCGAGACCTGTGGGATCTGACGAAGCAACGACCTGGGGGCGGGTCGACGAGAACGGGACCGTGTACGTCCGGTACGAAGAGACCGAACGTGCTGTCGGTGAGTACCCGGACGCCACCCCCGAAGAAGCCCTCGCCTACTTCGCGCGGAAGTACGCCGACCTCGAGGGGCAGGTGAAGATCGCCGAGCAGCGCGTCCAGCGCGGTGCATCGGCGAACGACGTCGCCCGGACGGTCGAGCACCTGACGGCCCTGGTCGCCGACGCGCGCGTGGTGGGTGACATCAAGTCGCTCGAGACCCGCGTGGGCGTCCTCGCCGAGCAGCTCGGCTCGCTCACCAAGGAGCAGGCGGAGCAGGCGCAGCAGGCCCTGCAGGACGCCCTGGCGCACCGCACCGCCCTGGTGGAGGAAGCCGAGGCACTCGCCGCGGTGGACCCCGCACGCGCGCAGTGGAAGCAGATCACGGCGCAGCTCGACGACGTGTTCGCGCGCTGGCAGCAGCACCAGCACGACGGGCCGCGGATCCCCAAGAACGAGGCGAACGACCTGTGGAAGCGGTTCCGCGCAGCGCGGTCCACCGTCGACCAGCACCGTCGTGCCTTCTACTCCGAGCTGGACGCACAGCACCGTGACGCCCGGACCCGCAAGCAGGAGCTCGTGGCGCAGGCCGAGGCCCTCGCGCCCCGCGGTTCCGACGCGATCCCGGACTACCGCCAGCTCCTCGACGACTGGAAGAACGCCGGGCGCGCCGGCAAGCGGCACGACGACGCACTCTGGGCGCGCTTCAAGGCCGCCGGAGACGTGCTGTTCGAGCAGCGCCACGCCGAGAGCGCAGCCGAGAACGAAGAGTTCTCCGCCAACCTCGAGGCGAAGCAGGCCCTGCTGACCGAGGCCGAGCCGCTCCTGCAGGCGACCGACCGGGTCGCCGCGCGCAAGACCCTCACCGGCATCCAGCGCCGGTGGGACGAGATCGGCAAGGTCCCCCGCGGCGACGTCCGTCGGGTCGAGGACCGCCTGCGTGCGATCGAGGACCACGTCCGTGGGCTCGAGGACGCGCACTGGAAGGAATCGAACCCGGAGCGCAAGGCCCGTCAGAACGGCCTCGCGAGCCAGCTGGAAGACGCGATCGGCAAGCTCCAGTCCGAGCTCGCCGCGGCGCAGGCCACCGGTGACGCCCGGAAGATCAAGGACGCGCAGGAAGCCCTCGACGCCCGCAAGATCTGGCTCGACGCCCTGGGCGGCTGAGCCTCCGCCCCTACGAACGACGCCCCCGTGACCGATCGGTCACGG
>NZ_MJGT01000001.1:6142-6676 GCF_001864975.1 Curtobacterium sp. MMLR14_002 | reverse complement strand
GTCACGGGGGCGTCGTTCGTGGTGGCCGCTTCAGCGTGCTCGGCAGGTCAGACCGGCGCGGGCAGTCCGAGCAGCAGCCGGATGTCCAGGTCGTCCTGCCGCATCTGCGCAGCGAGCTCGTCCATCGACGAGAACTTCACCATGCCGCGCACGTACGACACGAAGAGCACCGAGATCCGATCGCCGTACAGGTCGATGTCGACGTCGAGCAGGTGCGCCTCGATCTGCTTCGCCGGCACACCCTCGAACGTCGGGTTGTTGCCGACCGACACCGCTGCCGGGTAGACGGTGCCGTCGTGCAGCACCCGGGCGGCGTAGACACCGTCGGCGGGGACGAAGCCCTCGCACGCCGGGTCGAGGTTCGCGGTGGGGTACCCCATCGCCCGGCCGCGCTGGTTGCCGTGCACCACGACGCTCCGCACGGCGTGTTCCCGCCCGAGGAGTCGAGCGGCCTCGGCCACGCGGCCCTGGCCCAGGAGCTCACGGATCCAGGTGGAGGACACCCGGCGCTCACCGTCGGGTCGGACGTCGTCG
>NZ_MJGT01000001.1:5101-5485 GCF_001864975.1 Curtobacterium sp. MMLR14_002 | reverse complement strand
GTCGGGTCGGACGTCGTCGATGAGGTCCACGTCGTCGATGAGCTCGACGGTGAAGCCGTGCTGCTCCCCCAGGGTGCGCAGCAGCGCGACGTCACCGGCGCCCTTCGCACCGAAGCGGAAGTCGCTGCCGACGAAGACGAGCCGGGCGTGCAGGGTGTCGACGAGGATCTCGGACACGAACGCCTCGGGCGACTTCGACTGCAGTTCCTGGTCGAACCGGAGCAGCAGGGTGGCGTCGACCCCGGCCTCCTCGAGCAGTTCGCGGCGCTGCGCGGTGCTGGTCAGGGCCGGCGGGACGTGCGGCGGGTCGATGACGTTGAGCGGGTGGCGGTCGAACGTGACCACGGTGGCCACGAGGTCGTGCTCGCGGGCGGCACGCTCGAG
>NZ_MJGT01000001.1:3157-4403 GCF_001864975.1 Curtobacterium sp. MMLR14_002 | reverse complement strand
TCGCGGGCGGCACGCTCGAGGTGTGCGATGACGGCTCGGTGCCCGACGTGCACGCCGTCGAACTTGCCGATGGTGACGGCGCTCGGGCCGAACCCGTCCGCCACGTCGGCGGTGTCCTCGTAGAACTGCACGGTGGCTCCTACTCGCTCGCCGGGGCGGTGGACGAGGACGCAGCCGGTGCCGACGGCTCGGTGACCGCGGTGCGGTGGTGCTTGCGGAGCCACCAGAGCCCGGCGATCGGCAGCACGAGCGGCGCGAAGGCGTAGCCCAAGCCGTAGTACGACCAGATGGTGTCGTCGGGGAACAGCTGGCGGTCGAACAGCGACAGGGTGCCGATGACGAGCACGCCGGTCATCTCGAACACGATCGTGACGCAGGCGACCCGGTACCAGAACCGGCCGGGCACGATCAGGGCGATCATCGCGACGATGTAGACGACGGCAGCGATGGCACTGAGTGTGTACGCGAACGGTGCGAACGAGAACTTCTCGATGATCTGCACGACGCTGCGTCCGGTCGCCGCCAGCGCGAGGATGCCGTACACGGCGATGAGGACGCGGCCGATGCCGGTCGCGAGTGAGGATCTGGTCGCCATTGCACCGATTCTACCGACGCGCGGCTGCGCGCATGACCTCCGGCGTCAGTTCAGCGCGAACCAGATCTGGTACATCCGGTAGACCATCACCGCGACGGTGAAGGCCCCGGCACCGAGCACCACGGTGCTCCACTTCGTGCGGTCGATCAGTGCCCACACGACCGCGGCCGGTGGGACGAGCAGTACCGAAACGGCGTACACGCCGAACTCGAGCGCGTTGCCGTCAGGCGGGCTGCCCGTCGCCGGCAGCACGATCGAGATGACGCCCTGCGCAAGGAGCAGCAACTCGATGAGCACGAGGGCGCCGACGGTGTAGTCGTTCGGCTTCCAGCCGATGAACCCCACGACGACCGCGAAGAGCCCCACCACGACGGCGAGCACCAGCTGCACCCACATGTACCACTCGATCACGCGCGGGCTCCGGTCTGCGAGGAGGACGACGCACCGGGCGTCGGGAAGTTCGTGATGACCCGGAGCAGTCCGCGGCGGACGGAGACGAGGCCGACCAGCCGGTCGTCGGACGCCGTGACCGCTGCCACCGGACCGTCCGAGTCGGGGTGCTCGGCCGCGACGCGCTTGCCGTCGGTGAGGTCCTTCGCCGAGGCTGCGTCGAGCGTCACCGACGAGAAGAGTCGCCGGGCGATGTCCGCG
>NZ_MJGT01000001.1:2212-2406 GCF_001864975.1 Curtobacterium sp. MMLR14_002 | reverse complement strand
CGTCGACGGCGTCGTCCTCGAGGTCGATGGCGTCCTGCACGTCGAACGGTCCGACGCGGGTCCGGCGGAGGGCGACGAGGTGCGCCCCGGTGCCGAGGGCAGCGCCGACGTCACGGGCGAGCGCGCGGACGTAGGTGCCCGACGAGCAGGTCACGACGACGTCGAGGTCCACCACGGCGACGTCGGTGCCGTCG
>NZ_MJGT01000001.1:1141-1503 GCF_001864975.1 Curtobacterium sp. MMLR14_002 | reverse complement strand
GCGACGTCGGTGCCGTCGACAGCAACGGTCCGCTCGTTCCGCGTCGTCACGTCGAACTGCGAGACGGTCACCGTGCGGGACTTGAGCTCCACCGCCTCGCCCTTGCGCGCCAGGTCGTAGGCGCGGCGCCCGTCGACCTTGATCGCGCTGACCGTGGACGGGACCTGGTCGATGACGCCCCGCTGTGCTGCGACGGCGGTCTCGACGGCGTCGTCCGAGACGTCGGCAGCGGCCACACCGACCGCAGCGGTCGGCGTGCCGTCGGCGTCGTCGGAGTCCGTGGAGACACCGAGCCGGATGGTCGCCGTGTAGGTCTTGTCGAGGCCCACCAGGTGCGTCAGCAACCGGGTGGACGGCCCGAT
>NZ_MJGT01000001.1:0-388 GCF_001864975.1 Curtobacterium sp. MMLR14_002 | reverse complement strand
CGGGCGATGGAGACCACCCGGTGGCTGGAGATCCCCTGCGGTTTGTCGACGAGGAGGATGCCGTCCGGCGCGGTTTCGAGCACCAGGCGAGATTACCAGCGCCGGTCAGCAGGCGTCGTTCCACTCGCGGCGGGGGTGCTCGGGATCGGTGACGTCGAGCACGGCGGAGGCCGCGATCTTCACGTCGGCACGACGCTCGAGTCGGCCGGACTCCTGCTCGACCCACAGCGACCAGCGCCACAGGGTACGGACCCCGGGCGCCAGGATGCCCCGTCCGTGCACGATCAGGACCCCGTCACCGGCTCCGGTCGTGCGGAAGGGCGTCACCAGGTCGGATCGGAGCGTGTCCTGGTCAGCGGACGGCGCGGCGGCCGCCATCGCGGAGATC